>JBFYZU010000322.1:0-14015 GCA_041309365.1 Myxococcota bacterium | reverse complement strand
CTGCCCCACGTCCGGGACGAGGAGACGGGCAAGGGTCCTCTGATGGGGATCTTCTCCGGCCTCAAGGCCATATCCGCGCACAGGGCCTTCGTCTGCGCGGCGGACATGCCTTTTCTCGATGAGGATATCATCAGGGCCGAGCTCGCGCAGATGCATGACCACGACATGGTCGTACCATGTCCCTTCGACATGCACGAGTTCCTCCACGGGGTCTACCATGTCAGGTGCCTCCCCGTCCTGGAGCGTCAGATCCAGCAGGGGATCTACAAGCTCGAGCTGCTGCGCGGCCTTCTGGATGCGCTCGTCCTGGACCGCGGCTGGTTCGAGGAGCGCCATCTTCTGCACAGGGCCGGCAAGGCGTTCACCAACATCAACACGCCGGACGACTACCGCGCATTGACGGGTGCGGCGGCCCCGGGCGGACAAGGCGTCCAAGACGAGGCATCGTCGCACGGCAGGGGGAGGAGGCGATCCATGGGCATCCAGGGCCCCCTGGCTGGGATCCACGAGGATCTCCTCGAGCGGATCGAGGACACGCTCGTGCGTGACGAGTCTTGCTTCCAGCAGCAGCACGGCACGACCGAGTTCGCGACACTGTGGGGCCACAGCCTGCGGGTGGCAGCCATCGCGCACCACATCGCCGCAAGGGAGGGTCTGGACACCACGGCGGCCGTGCTCGCCGCCCTGTTCCACGACACGGGCAAGTTCTCGCAAGGGCTCTACCACGAGGGCGACCTGGCCGAGGAGCAGAAGGCCGTGAGCCTGGTGAAGGAGATGCTCGACAGGACGCCCCACGAGCCGCTGATCCCCGCTGTCGGAGGCGCCATCCTCTCCTTGTACCGCGAGGACGTCGAGGCAGGCGCCATCGGCGCGGTGCTGTACGACGCCGACAGGATCGACAAGCTGGGCTGCGCGGGGATCGCCCAGTTCTTCACCCGGAGCGCGCTCAGGGGGAGGTGCCTGGACGACGACCTGATCGTGCGCGCATGCGTCGAGCTCACCTATGCCTCGCACGCGGGGCGCACCCTCAAGACCAGGACGGGGCGCGAGATGTCCGTCGTCCGCAGCGCCCGCGTCCACGACTACTTCACAGGCCTCATCGAGGAATACAGGGAGGTGGGCCTGGGCTCCTTCCACATCGAACGTGCAGACGTCGAGGGCATCTCCCTGGTGCTCGTGGTCCCGGACGCGTCGGGCTGCGGTGTGCCGTACGAGATCTGCACCGATATCAAGGAGGGCCTCAAGTGCCGCTCGGCCATCGTCGAGTACCGCTGCCCCCTGTGCGACGAGACGAGGAGGATCTCCTTCTGCCTGCCGGTTCTCGCTTCCCTGCTCGTCCCCGACGCCGGCTGAAGAACGGCCGTCCATCGACAACCTGCGCAGGCCTCGATGCAGCTTTCGGTGCCGTCGTCGCTCACGCGAGCGCGGCGCTTCTCGATCTGGCATCGACCTCGAACCTCTGCTAGAAAAATGGCCTTACGATGAACAACAGCGTCTTTCGATTCGAGATTCCGGCGAACGAGCGTGTGAATGACTTCGCGCCAGGAAGCACCTCGCGCGCCCTGCTGAAGGCCGAGCTGGACCGCCAGGCAGGATCCACCGTCGAGATCCCCGCCGTGATAGGGGGCAAGCCCGTGCTCACGGGCGAGACCGCGGACGTCGTCATGCCATGCGAGCACGGCCACGTGCTCGCGCGCACTCACCTCGCCGGGCCGGAGGAGGTTAAGCTCGCCATCGATGCTGCCCTCGAGGCCCGCGACGCATGGTCCAACCTTGCGTGGATCGAGAGGGCGTCGATCCTTCTCAGGGCCGCAGAGCTCGTGTCCACGCGATACCGACACTCGATAGACGCGGCCACCATGCTGGGGCAGGGCAAGAGCGCGCACCAGGCCGAGATCGACGCGGTCTGCGAGACCGTGGATTTCTTACGCTACAACGTCTTCTTCGCCTCGAAGATATACGCCGACCAGCCGCGCTCCGGCCTGGATCAGCTCAACCGGATGGAGTATCGCGCCCTCGAGGGGTTCGTGCTGGCCATAAGCCCGTTCAACTTCACGTCCATCGCCTCGAACCTCAACATGGCCCCGGTCCTCATGGGCAACACGACGATCTGGAAGCCGGCAAGGACGTCGCTCCTCTCTGGCCACTACCTGATGCAGGTGTTCGTGGAGAGCGGGCTGCCACCCGGCGTGGTCAACTTCCTCCCGGCCCGGGGGGAAACGGTCAGCGGCGTGGCGCTCGATCATCCCGACCTCGCGGGGATCCACTTCACGGGCTCCAACGTCACCTTCGACACCCTGTGGAAGGGTGTGGCGCAGAGGATCGGGACGTATCGATCCTACCCCCGCCTCGTGGGCGAGACCGGAGGCAAGGACTTCATCTTCGTGCACGCCTCGGCGCAGGCGGATGCAGTGGTCGCCGCCATGGTGCGCGGAGCGTTCGAGTACCAGGGCCAGAAGTGCTCGGCCGCGTCTCGCGCCTACGTACCCAGGTCGCTGTGGCCAAAGATCCGAGATGGGCTCACCGGCATGCTCGAGAGGGTGACCGTCGGCGATGTCCGCGATCTGGGCAACTTCATGAACGCCGTCATCGACGGGGCCGCCTACAAGAGGATCATGGGGTACATCGACAGGGCCAGGGCGAGCACCGACGTCGACATCCTCCACGGCGGCACCGGCGACGACTCGGTGGGCTACTTCATCCGGCCCACCGTCCTCGTGACCCGGGACCCCTTTTTCGTCACCATGAGAGAGGAGATCTTCGGGCCGGTTTTCACCGTCTTCGTCTACGACGACGACCGCTTCGAGGAAACGCTTTCGCTGTGCGACCGCACCTCTCCTTACGGCCTGACCGGGGCGATCTTCGCCCGCGATCGCTACGCCTTCGTGCAGGCGTGCAGGGCCCTCAGGTACGCAGCAGGCAACTTCTACATCAACGACAAGCCCACGGGCGCCATGGTGGGCATGCAGCCATTCGGTGGGGCGAGGGCCTCCGGGACGAACGACAAGGCCGGGGGTCCCTTGAACCTGGTCCGTTGGGTCACGCCGCGCACCATCAAGGAGACCTTCGTCCCCCCCACGAGCTTCGAGTACCCGCACATGCTCGAGGACTGACACCGGGGATAGAGGCATCAAACAGCCATGGGAGGGCCCCGGGAGCATGAGAAGAAACGATGGTGTCACGAGGAGAAAGCGGCTTCCCAACACCCCCGAAAGGATCGTAAAAGTGAACCAGATCGGACGACAGGGTCGGCCCCTGATGGAGTGGGCAGTGGAGATTGGAGCGCGCCGGCCTGCCCGCGAGAGGGGATCGTCCCCGAACCGCGGTCGTTGAACGCAAGGAGACGGAGAATGGTGAAGGTCACAATCGACGGAAGGACCGTGGAGACCGAGGCAGGGCGGACCATACTCGAGGTCGCCCGGGAGATGGGCGCCTACATCCCAACGCTCTGCTACCACCCCAAGGTCGGCGCCGCCGCCCTGTGCCGCATCTGTGCCGTCGAGGTCGAGGGCGCGAGGGGCCTCATCACCGCCTGCAACACGGTCGTGCAGGACAAGATGGTGGTGCGCACGTCCACCCCCAAGGTCCTGGACGCGCGCAGGGTGATAGTCGAGCTCTTGCTCGAGGACGGCAACCACGACTGCCTCTCCTGCGAGAAGTGCGGGGACTGCGAGCTCCAGGATGCGGCGTACCGCCTGGGCATCTCGACCCCCGGCCCCAAGGATCCGGCCCGGCTCCAGCCCCTCGACGACTCGCACCCGATGATCCTGCGCGACCCCAACAAGTGCATCCTGTGCTGGCGTTGCATCAGGGGGTGCAACGACGTGGTCGTGAACCAGGTTTTGGACATGGCCTACAGGGGGCACAGGTCCAGGGTCGTGGCAGACAGCGACTCGGCACTCTTCGAGTCGACATGCGTGGGGTGCGGCGAGTGCGTCCAGCTCTGCCCAACCGGGGCGTTGACCCCGAAGAAGGCCGCGCACAAGGGAAGGACCTGGGATCTGGAGAAGGTCCGCACCACCTGTCCGTACTGCGGCGTGGGTTGCCAGATGGACCTGCACGTGAGCAGGCCCGAGAACAAGGTCGTCCGCGTGACGGGCGCCGAGGGAGCCGTCCCCAACGACGGCATGCTCTGCATCAAGGGCAGGTTCGGCTACGACTTCCCGTCGAGCCCTCGCAGGCTCACAGTTCCCCTCGTCAAGAAGGGCGACACCCACGTGCCCGTCTCGTGGGAGGAGGCCCTCGACTTCACCGCGAGCAGGCTCGTTGCGATCAAGAAGGAGCACGGGCCGGACGCGATCTCGGCCGTGAGCTGCGCCCGCGACACGAACGAGAACAACTACGCGATGATGAAGTTCATGCGCGCGGTGGTCGGTACGAACAACATCGATCACTGCGCCCGAACTTGACACGCTCCCACTGTCGCCGGTCTGGCGACGACTTTCGGCTCGGGAGCCATGACGAACTCCATCCGCGAGATCCAGGACGCCAAGGTGCTCCTGGTCATCGGATCGAACACCACGGAGGCCCATCCGGTCGTTTCGTACTACATGAGGAGGGCGGTCAGGAAAGGGGCCAAGCTCATCGTGCTCGATCCGAGGCGCATCGACCTGACGCGCTGGGCCACGCACCACGTGCAGCACGCCGTGGGGACGGACGTTGCCCTGCTGAACGGCATCATGAACGAGATCCTCGCGCAGGGCTGGGAGGACAGGGAGTTCATCGAGAAGCACACGGAGAACTTCGACAAGCTCAGGAGCGTCGTCGCCGGCTACCCGCTCGACAAGGTCTCCCGGATCACGGGGGTCGACGTCGAGACCATCAGGAACGTGACGCGCATCCTCGCCACCGAGGGGCCCGTGTCGCTGTGCTACACGCTGGGCATCACGGAGCACACGTGCGGCACAGAGAACGTCATGACGTGCGCCAACCTCCAGATGCTCCTCGGTAACATGGGCAAGTACGGTGCCGGGGTGAACCCCCTGCGCGGCCAGAACAACGTGCAGGGCGCCTGCGACATGGGCGCCCTGCCCAACGTCTACCAGTGCTACCAGAAGGTGACCGACCCGGCCGTGAAGGAGAAGTTCGAGAAGGGCTGGGGCGTCGAGGGCCTGTCCGACCGGCTCGGCTTGATGATTCCGGCCATGTTCGAGGGCATGCTCGACGGCAGGACGCAGGCCTTCTTCTGCCACGGCGAGAACGTGGTCATGAGCGAGCCGAACGCGGGCCACACCAGGCGGTGCCTGGAGGCTCTTCCGTTCCTCATCGTCGCGGACATCTTCGAGAACGAGACGACCCCGTACGCGGACGTCATCTTCCCGTGCAGGTGCTGGAGCGAGGCAGACGGTACTTTCTCGAACACGGAGAGGCGCGTACAGCGCGTGCGGGCCGCTGTCCAGGCTCCCGGCGAGTGCAGGGATCCCTGGTGGATCGTCAACGAGCTCGGCAAGCGGATGGGGTTCGACCTGGGATTTGCCAGCGCGCAAGGCGTCTGGGACGACATGCGTGCGCTCGCCACGAGCTATGCGGGGATCACGTGGGAGAGGATCGAGGATACGGGGATCCAGTGGCCCGCCCCCACGCTCGCGCACCCCGGCGTCGACTACCTGCACAAGGACGGCAACTTCACAAGGGGCAAGGGGCTGTTCGTGCCGGCCGAGTGGAAGCCGCCAGCGGAGGTCCCGGACCGCGATTACCCGTTCGTGCTCAGCACGGGCCGGAGGCTCTGGCACTACCACACCGGCACGCAGACCAGGAACTGCGGCGGATTCGAGGAGATATGCGGCGAGGAGCTGGTCGAGATCTCGCCCGCGGACGCGAAGGACCTGGAGATCCGCGACGGCGACTTCGTCGACGTCGTGTCGCGCCGGGGCCGGGTCCGGATGAAGGCCTGGGTCACCGAGCGCTCGCCCAGGGGCATCGTGTGGTCCTCCTTCCACTTCCGCGAGGCGTGTATCAACGAGGTCACGAACAACGTCTACGACCCCATCTCCATGACCGCCGAGTACAAGGCCTGCGCTGTTCGCATCGAGCCTGTGTGATCCATCCGGTCGCCCTTGCGGCTCGATGAACCAGAGGAGACGACCATGCAGACCACGCGTTCCTGGCTCCCGGTTTACGCGGATCCGAAGTCGTACCTGCCCGCCATCCAGGAGACGGCCGTGCTCTTCAGCGAGCCTCCCTACCTGATGCAGGACTTCATCGGAAAGGGAATCACCTTCCTCAGGAGCGAGGCCGTCCGGAAGATGGGATTCGAGTACGACCCCGCCCGGGCCCTGCCGTGCAAGTGGAAGTGCTCCGACGAGTCGGTCTTCGGGGTGGACCTGTGCCTGTACGCATACTCGGGCCGCTACCCCTTTTCGAAGGGCAAGATAGGGGGAGGCTTCAACGAGATCTCCGTGCGCGCCGCCGCGCACCACTCGCCCATGAACGTGGACCTTGGGGGCTCGCACGTGGGATATATCCCGGGGCCGGGCGGTGGGAAGTTCGGTCACGTGATCCGGCCGCTCCAGGACGGCGACAGCTCAACGGACTGCGGGTACCTCATGTCCGTCACCGAGCCATTCAAGCAGATCTACGACGACGCCTGCCGCAACATCCAGCTGTTCTGCCCTGAGGGGGACCGCGTCATCGTGTCCATCCCCAACGAGTACCTTCAACCGAGTTGGTCGAGCCAACCCATCAAGCTGCTCGTGGACATCGAGACGCTGACGGTCGGCTACGTGCCCTACGAGGCCGCCAAGGTGCACACCCACAGGCTCGCGGGCAGGTCCCTGTTCTTCGTCGACCAGCGGTTCCTCGATGCGCTCCCGGCCGACCGCGTCGCCACCTACAGGTCGGCCGATCCCACCCCCATCGGTTCCGACCTGACCGCGCGTTTCTTCAACATATTCGACTCGTCGGCCAGGATGAGCGACGAGGTGCCCGAGGAGAGGCTCTTGCCCTACATGAAGCACATCCTGTCCTCGAAGGTGGCGCCTTTCCCCCTGCAGGCGGCCATCGCCAACGCCAACCTCGAGCACAACACCCTGGTGGACTGCGTGAGGGCCGAGGAGTTCAGGCCCTACGCCTTCGCCAGCTTCACCGGCGTGTTCATCGACATCTTCGACAACGACCTGGGCGCCTACGTGAACCTGTTCGTGCCGATTGGCATCAGCCTCAAGCCCGCGGGCCGCTGCCGCGAGATCGAGATCGCGCCCGAGGAGATCCACGCCCTTTTCGGGCCGCTCAAGCCCGCTCGCCCTGCCCTGCCTCTCGAAGGCGTGCTCGGCTACAAGCGACCCGACCACATCCTCTCGAAGTTCACCTTCACCCCCGCCTGACCCCGGCCCCGCCTCTTGAAGGCGTGCTCGGCTACAAGAGGCCCGACCACATCCTCTCGAGGTTCACCTTCACCCCCGCCTGACCCCGGCCCCGCGATCCTGCAGGAAGCCATGCCGTCGGTGAGATCGGTCCTTCGAGACTTCCAGCCCGGCCACCTTCCTTGGCACGCTGCCCGGCTCGAGCGCCTTTGCCACGAGCCGGATGAACACGAGCCGGATGAAGAAGGAGAGGGAGGCCCTGGACATCCTGCCCGTCGGGGAGTTTTCCTGATGATCCACGACGCGGGCACGGAGATCAGCGCCTGCAAGGCCACGGTGGACCTGTGCACCTGACGCGCAAGGAGTTCGCCCCGATGCTGGACGACACCATCTGCGTGGGCCAGTTCCAAGATAGGAGCGCCAGCGCGCGGATCGTCTTCACCTGAAGTCCCCACCAGCTCCGCCGTCCACGAAGAATGGAAACGTTAATTCAATGATTTCAATGTGTTAACGACGTTTCCACTTGACCTGACAAGACATCCCCTTCCCGTCGATTGAGGCTGCTGGACGTCCCGGATGTGCAGATGACGTCGGCGCCATGGATGAAGGTACAAAGGTCATGGGGTCATCCGGCCCGGGATGTGGTCGACTCCCGGTCGACCTTGGCATCGCCTCCTTGGCGATGATTGCTGCCCAGGTCCGATCTCACCTGATGGGCTCTGCAAAAAAATGCAAATGCCGTGAGACGCTGCTGGTGAGAGATGGCCTCTCAGCGAAGGTGCGCGGGGGCGGGGACGGGGCGCAGGGTCGGGCGAACGGCCGGCGGCGGCGTGAAGGCGGGCTCCACTTTCTCGCCGCGGTGACGCTTCAACAGCTGCCTGTAGTGCAGGTACATCGTGTCGAAGGTGCTGGTCCACGACCCGTTGCGCTCGGCGAACCTGCGGGCCCGCTTGCGCAAGAACACCAGGTCGCGGCCCAGGAGCTCGCGGGTCTGCTCCACGAGGCTCTGCGCATCGCCCGCGGTGAACACCACGCCTGCGCTGGAGTTGACGGCCAGCTCCGTACCCGCGCCGTGGTCCGTGGCCACCACGGGAAGCCCCGACGACAGGGCCTCGAGGATGGACAGGCCGAACGTCTCGTAGGGGCCAGTGCCCAGGTAAGCATCCGAGCTCGCAAAGATGGCGCCCAGCCTCTCGCGGTCCGTGACGTATCCCATGTAGTGGAAGCGGTCGTGCTCGTGGTCCATGGCAATCACGCGCTCCTCGAGCCCGCCGCGCCCCGCCACCACGATGTGCACGCTCGGGTCCTCGAGCAGCCGGGGCACTGCCTCGAGCACCACGTTGGTCCCCTTCTCCACGCTCAGCCGCCCCGCGTGCAAGAGCACCCTGTCCGTGGGCTCCGCCCTCCAGGACCTGCGCATGCCCTCGTCCCTGCGGTCGGGGTGGAACCTGTCTGTGTCCACGCCCAGCGGCGTGAGGATCGTGTTGGTGATGCCCAGGCCCGCCAGATCTTCCTGCACGCACTCCGACGCCACGAAGGTGGCGTCCATGTTCTTCTGGTACAAGAATCTGAGCGACCAGTCGAAAAAGCCCATGGTGGCCGTGCGCGCCCAGCCCGGCCAATCGTGGATCCAGGGCTCGATGTGCGCGTCGCGGAACTCCAGATGGTAGAACCCCACGAACAGGGGGTCGCAGTAGAGCTTCGCCAGCTTCGCGAACCATGGGTCCGTGTACGGTGCGCCTATCTCCACCACGTCCGGGCACTCCATCTTGAAGATCCGCCGCACGCGGTTGGCGTCCATCATGATGCGGTAGCCCGTCGGCGAGTCCTTGGCGGTCACGGGCAGCCCCTTGACGTAGTGCAGCCTCCCTCCCGGCAGATCCCTGGTGCCGTTGTGCTCTCCCGGGGCGATGAGCGCGTAGCTGTACTGGGGCTTGTCCTCGAAGTACTTGAACTTCTGCAGGTGGTAGGTGCGCACGCCGCCGCCCACGTCCGTGTAGTGGTTGCAGATGTCCACGATGCGCATGGTGCTCGCGGGCGAGCCCGCGGTCCTGAGTGGACGTCTTGTCGCCTGGCCCTTGGCCGGTGTGGGTGCCATCCGGGAGAGGTCGAGGAGCTTCACTGCCATCCTCCGCTTTCACGCGTCTATTCGCACCGGGCAAAACTCATCCGTCACCCGGTACGGGCGCGTTACCCCTGCTCCTCCCGGTGTTCCCTATCCTCCGGAACGGAGGCCAGGCCGCCAGAATGGCCCCTGGATGCAATGGAACTCGATCGCTACACAATATACACCCCGATAACCGCCCTGTCCAGCAAACGTCGCTCCCATGTTTCGGGCTGGGTCCACGGCTCGCAGACGTGGTATAACCCCCCGTCGTGAAAGAGGTCTTCTTCATCACCCTCAAGTTTCCGCCCAGCTCGGACATCGGGGCCAAGCGGCCCCTGCGCATGGTCCGCCGGCTTCCCAGGCACGGGTGGAAGCCCTACGTCTTCACCAACCCCGAGGGCAATGCCCAGCCCGATCCCGCGCTCATGCAGCTCGTCCCACCCGACATCGAGGTGGATCGCCGCTACTCGCGCGGCCCCTATTTTCGCCTGGTGGACGGAATGAAGGCCGCCTGGGCCAGGGACGTGGGACGGGACATCGGCACGCCCCAGAAGGTCAGCACGGCCCCGGAGACCCGGCTCACCCGGCTGCGCCGGCGGGTCATCTACCGCGCCGAGAACGTGGCCCAGGCCATGAACGTGACCGACGAGTGGTGGCCGTTTCTCCCGGACGCGTTTCTGACCGCCTACCGCGCCATGCGCGAGCGCGACTTTCGCGCGATCTACGTATGCGGGGACCCCAACTCGCCCTACATCATGGGCCACGCACTGAGCCGTGCCACGGGGCTTCCCCTGGTCATCGACATGCGCGACCCCTGGACGCTGGACCCCACGATCCGCGCCCTCAAGTACCCCCACACGCGCTACATCGAGACGAAGCTCGAGTCCCGCGTGTTCGGCAGGGCCTCGGCCATCATCCTCAACACGCGGCGCGCCCGCGAGGCCTACGAGCGCCACTACCCCTGGCTCGACCCGGGCAAGCTGCACGTGATCCACAACGCCTTCGATCCCGAGCTCGTCGACGACGTGCACCCCGACCCCGCGCCTGTGTTCACCATCGCGCACTTCGGCCACTACCACCGCCTGCGCTCGGCCCGCGTCTTTCTCACGGGCCTCGAGCTGTTCATGAAAGCCTCCGGCCTGGGCCCCGGCGGCGTGCGATTCGTCAACTACGGCGAGTTCATCCCGGACGACCTGGCCTTCGCCCGGAGCAAGGGCCTGGGCGACGTCGTGGACCTTCTCCCGCCCATCGCGTTTCGCGACTCCCCGCGCGCCCTGCGGTCCGCCCACGTGCTCCTCGTCGAGCAGCGAAACGCCCTCGCCGTGCAGGTGCCGGGCAAGTTCTACGACTACCTTTTCGCAGAGCGCCCCGTGCTCAGTCTCTCGGTCAATCCCGAGCTCGTCTCCATGATCGAGTCCACCCGCTGCGGCGTGAACGTGGATCCCGAGGACCCGCAGGCCGTGGCCTCGGCCCTGGCCCGCCTGCACGCCACGGACCTCGCCTCCTTTCGCGCCGGCCTGGACCGCGACGCCATGGTCCCCTACTCTGGCGAGGACACCGCCCGCCGCCTCGCCGCCATCCTCGACGCCGTCGGCTCCTGACCGCCCGCCCGCCTCGCCGCCATCCTCGACGCCGTCGGCGTCCCATGCCATCCCTCTCCTCTGAGCGCCCCGGACCTGGCGTGCCCCCGAACGCTATCGCCACGCAAACGGTTTCCTTGATGTACCTGAGTTTTGCCGAACACGGCCAACCATCATCGAGGGGGTCAGACCACGATCGACCGTGGCTTCGTCGGGTCCCTGCCTGCGTGCCTGCTGGCCGCTGTCTTGGGTTGCAGCGGAGGCGGGGGCACCAGTACAGCCATCACTCCGAACATCCCCCCGGGCACACCTTGTACCGGCGACGTGGAGATCCACTGGGCCGGCAGCTCCTACGGTGCGCTCTGGGGATCGGGCCGAAACGTCACGACCCCGGACAGGCCACGACCCCTTGCCTTGACACGCCCCACCACCCATACGATGCTCTGCCCGCAATGATGCCCGCTATCAGGCCACATCTGCGCCCGAGCCACGGCAGCACAACGAGGCCCGCCCCGTGAGCGAACCGCACGAGACAAGAGTCCCGCGCATCATCAGGGCCTATGTCGATCTCTCCGCCCGCAGGCCCATCGTGCTCCTTCTCGTCTACCTGGCGATCACGGCCGCGGCCATCTACCCGGCCTCCCGGCTCAAGCTCGTCACGGACCTGGGCGCCCTGCTCCCGGACGGCACCACGAGCGTGCGCGCCCTGGACGAGTCGAATCGACGTGTGGGCAGCACGGACATGTTCACCATCGCCATCGAGTCTGGCGACGTGCACGCCATCGCCGCCTTCCAGGACGCGGCCTGCGCGGCCATCCTCGAGGGCGACCCGGCCAGGGGCATCGAGCCCTGGGACGACGCCCAGTGGACCCAGGTGGCCAAGCCCACGGACTTCTTCAAGGACCACGCCCTCTTGTTCATCCCGACCGCGGATCTCGAGAGGCTGCGCGACAGCCTGGAGGAGTACTTCCAGTTCCAGGCCGCCAGGATGGGCGGCCTGAGCCTCATGGACGAGGAGGACGAGAAGGACGCCGAGCGGGCGCTCACCTCCTGGTACGACCCCACCCTGCCCGACCGCCTCGGCCTGCCCGGCTCCATCGCCCGCCAGCTCGAGGGCTACTTCGAGAATTGGCAGGGCGAGGACAGCGGGAAAGCCGCCGGGGCAGCCTCTTCGGTCGAGGAGGAGCCCACCAAGGTCCCCCGGGAGCTGCGCGACCGGCTCATCAGCCCGGACGCCAGGAACGGCGTGGTGCTCGTGCGGCTCTCGCGCCCGTCCACGGACATCGACTACGCGGAGATGGCCCTGAACAGGGGCAAGGACACCATCGCCCGTCTCGAGCCCTCCACCTTCGCTCCGGACCTTCGCGCCGAGGTCGTGGGCGGCTACCGCAGCTTCATGGAGGTGGAGGCCATCGGCAACGACGCCACGCTCGCCACCGTCATCAGCCTGGGCCTCGTGGTCGTGCTGTTCTTCGCCTTCTTCCGCCGCTTTCGCGCCATCGCCATCGTGATCCTGCCTCTGGCCATGGGCTGCGTGCTCATGCTCGGCCTCACGGGCATCACCTATGGCCGGCTCACCTCCATCACCGCGTTCGTGGTGGCCATGCTCATCGGCATGGGCATCGACTACGGCATCCACCTCTACTCGCGCGCCGTGACCGAGGTGCGCCGCGGCGCACCCAGGCCCGACGGCCTGGCCATCTAGCACACCGCCACGGGCCGCGGCCTGCTCTCGGCCGCGGCCACGACCGTCGCAGCTCTTCTGACCCTGCTCGCCGCCCACTTCAAGGGCTTCTTCGAGTACGGCATCGTGGCCTCCTACGGCATCGCCTTCTGCCTGCTCATGGCCGCGCTCGTGATCCCGCCGCTCGTGCTGCTTTTCGAGCGGATCCGCCCCTCGCACTATCCGCCGCCGTCCGGGTCCCAGGACCCCGGCAGGATCGCAGGACAGCCGGCGCGCAGGCTCATCCTGGCAGGCCTGGGCCTCGCCGGCATCATCACCCTGGCCCTTGTGCCGTTCATGCGCCACGTGGACTTCGAGCACGACTTTCGCAAGCTTCGCGCCCCCAAGACCAAGCAGACCATCAGCTACGGCAAGGCCATCGGCCGCGAGAGCTCCACCACCCCGGACATGATCCTCGGAAAGAGCCAGGCCCAGATGCGCCTCGTGCACGAGGAGCTCCTGCATCGCAAGCTCGACCTCGAGGACCCGCGCCTGAAGAGCTTTCTCACCATCGCCACCTTCGTGCCCGCCGACCAGGCGGCGCGAAAGAAGATCATGGACGAGATCCGCGAGATCCTCGACCGCAAGGCCATGAAGCGCATCAAGGACCCAAAGAAGGTGGAGATGATCGACGAGATGCGCCGCATGACCGACGCCGAGCCCTTCGACGCCACCGCCCTGCCCCCCTGGGTGGCGCGCATGTTCCAGGAGACGGACGGCTCCATCGGCAAGCTCGGCTACCTCTACAACGAGGTCAACGACTGGGACGCCCGCGCGGTCATGGACTACCAGGACGATTACGGCCTGCTCCGGGCCGGCGGCAAGGAGGTCCCCGTGGCCTCGTCCGCCTTCATCCTGGCCGACGTGGTGCGCACCGTCAAAAGCGACGCCGCCCGCCTGATCTTCTGGATAGCCGGCGTGATCCTGCTCATCATCATCGTCGACATGCGGTCCTTCAGGGGCATCATCGCCTCGGTCGTCGCCATGGGCGCCGGAACGGCCTGGACCATCGGCCTGATGGGCCTGTACGACATCAAGCTCGGCCTCTACAACATCATCGTCGTCCCGACCGCCCTCGGGGTCGCCATCGACGGCGCCATCCACCTCGTGCACGGCCACACCCAGCTCGGCTCGGACCGAATGGGCGACGTCCTGCGCACCACGGGCCGAGGCATCCTCGCCGCCTCGCTCACCACGGCCGCCGGTTTCGCCGGCCTGCTCTTCATCAACCACAAGGGCCTGATGACCATCGGCTCGTTCGCCGTGGCCGCCGTGCTGGCCACCATGGTCGCGGTCGTCCTCAT
>JBFYZU010000321.1:0-6003 GCA_041309365.1 Myxococcota bacterium | reverse complement strand
GTCCACGGCGCCGTTGCAGTTGTCGTCCAGGCCGTCGCAGCGCGTCTCGCCCGGATCGTCGCAGCGGATGACCGACGTCGTGGCGCCCAGGCCCAGCACGTCGTGCCGATCGCAGTACTTGGTGAAGCCCTCGTCCACGATCGTGTCGCAGTCGTCGTCGTCGCCGTCGCAGATCTCCACGAGTATGGAATCCTCCACGATCTCGGCGAGGATGGCGGAGAGCTGCTCCAGGTTGTCGGCACGGTAGGCCGTGGGCGTGGTGCCGTTGAGCGCGCCGTCGTCGCCGTAGTCCGCCATCTGGTTGAGGGTCGTGCTGCTGAAAGCGAAACCGATGACGTACGAGTGGATGTGGTAGGTGACCCCGCCGTACGTGACGCTGTACAGGCTCTGGACCGCTGCCGGTGCATTGCCGCTGCAGGCATCCTCGCCGTCGCTCAGGATGATGGTCGAGTAGGGCCGCGGGCACGTGCGGTAGGGATCCGTCGGGATGACACCCGTTGAGCTGTTCCAGAGACCCGTGCCGGCGAAGTAGTCCTCGGCCCTGAGGATGGTCCAGGCGAGCGGGGTGGTCCCTACGCCCCTCAGCTCGTACTCGCCGGGCTTGGGGTTTCCGGCCGACGTGTACTCGGTGTGGTTGACCCAGGTGTATACGCTGTTGGAGCTCTCGTCGGAAAATGGAACCACGAGAAACTCGCTGATGGTCGAGGAGCTGCAGTAGCCCGCCCCGCCTGCCGTCCAGCCGGAGTATCGCAGGTAGTCGGGCGTCCAACTCGTGCTCTGGTTCTGGAAGTATGGATTGGCATCCAGGCTGCTCGTCGCCGACCAGCGTTGCGGGAACTTCATGAGACCGAACGTGACGTCGCCAGAGGAAGCCACCATGAGACGGATGGCCTCCTTTGCCTGGTAGAGACGGCTGTCGTTGGGAATGGTATCGCCGTTGGTGTCGTCGCCCTTGCAGCAGTTGGTGGCACCTCCGTTCCAGTAGTCGTTGGAGCCGTCACCGTACGTCCATGTTGTGCCAGAGTTGTAGAGCATGGATCCGGAAGTATCGAATATGATGAGCATATAGGGCTTGATCTGCGTGCCCTGAGCGACGGCTTGGCCGGGGGCGGTGATCAGCGTTGCGATCGCAAGAAGAGAACAGCCCACAACCGTGCGGGTGACACCCATGGCAACTCTCCTCGTGCGGATGTTCCAGGTAATGCGTGTCTGTCAGTCACTCGTGTCCTGGCATGCACGGATACGAAAAGCTGGACATCCCGCACACAAGCTGAAGTATAGACTACATCTGCCAGCCGAACAACAGCGACAAGAGACACAGCGACAAGAGCCCGTGCGACTGGCCGACAAGAGACTCTCTGGGGGTCGACTCAGAACGGCGAGAAGCCAGATGCGGACCAGTAGCTCTCCTTGAGCTCGTCCTGCTGCCTCAAGAGCGCGCCATAGTGCAAAGTCTCCCATCGTTCCAGCTCCCGGAAAAACTCCCTGATGAGCGGGTCCGTGGCCTCCTGGGCGGCCTGCCGGTAGAACTTCACTGCGCTCATCTCGAGCTGGACGCCCACACTCAGGGCCGTCATCTCGAAGTGGGCACTGCGGATTCGGGCCTTGATGGCGTCCGAGAAGATGGGGCTCGATCCTCCCATGTCGTCTGGCTGCTCGATCTTCACCCCCGGTGCTGGCACGCCGTTCTTGACGAACGACTCGTGGTGAGCCCTGAGCCAGCCCTCGTGGAGCGCCTCGTCGCTGGCCAGCTTCGCGAATACCTTCTTGCCCTTGGGGTCATCCGTGCTCGTTGCCGCCATGCGGTAGAAGTGCTGCCCTTCCACCTCGGCCTGGATCGCCTGACGCAGAGCTTCGGCCACTTTCTTCTGAGACTCCTCCATGGATTGCCCCTCCTGGTTTCTCCCGTATATCAGGTCCTCGCGCACGGGTCAGCGCATATCATAAGGTCCCGGTGACGGATGGCAACCCAGGTCCGGGCGCACTGTCAGGTGCACTTGAAAGGCCGGTTGCGGCGTGCGAGGATCCAGCTGGAGCTCAGTTCGATGAGGTGCCGCATGAGCGCAGGACGCGCCTTCACGGCCGCGGCCGTGCTGCTCGGCGTGGTGTCGTCATGCGCTGCTCTGGGCGGGTGTAAGAAGCCCAGGATCTTGCCGGTTGCCAAGGGTGGGGATCCGGCCATCGGAGACGACACGAGAGCATCGGGTCATGGGATGATGGACGACAGGCAGAAGCTGCTAGAGGACGAGTGGAACAAGTTTGAAAGCGTGACCATCACGCACTCGGCCGGAGACCTGACCGATGGCGAGCGCGCCATGCTCCGCCACCTGCTCGAGGCAGCCAACGTCATCGAGGAGCTGTACATGCTGCAGCTAAACCCCTCGAACCTGGATTGGCGAGACCGGATCATGTCGAGAGGCACGGACATCGAGAAGAAGGTGTTCGTCCGGTACCAGATGCCGTGGTGCAGTGAAGGCTCACCGGATCGGTGCTGCACCCTGGCCGACTGCCCCGCACGCAGCATCGGCGCGGTTCACTGGCCGCCCGATATGACCCAGGCCGAGCTCGATACGATGGGCTCTGAGCCGAACGTCAGGGAGCTTATCAGCCCCTTCACTATCGTGAGGCGAAAGTCGGCGGGGGGGTTCTTCGCAGGGCCCTTCACCCAGACCGAGATGTTCGGGCCTCGTATGGAGACCGTTGCCGCCGAGCTGAGGGCGGCCGCGGCGACCGCGCCTCACGGGTCGCTCGAAAAGTTCCTCCTGTCGCGCGCAGATGCATTCGAGGCCGCGGATCCGTACCCCTTTGATGACTCGGACTACGACTGGATCGCGCTAGAGGGCGAATGGGAGGTCACGGTGGGCCCCTACGAGACCTGTAAGGACCGCCACCAGATCAAGGCCATGTTCCAGATGTACATCGGCAAGGAGGATACGAAACTCACGGCCGAGATGGGCATGCTGCGCGAGAACCTGCAGGACATGGAGGATGCCCTGGCAGAGCTCATTGGAAGGGAGGTCTACCTGAGCCGGAAGCTCGATGAGAGCACCGCCATCCGTGCCGTCGAGGTTTGGATCGCCTCCGGTGGCGGACGGCATGGCAACGGGGCCACAGCGGCCTACCACCTTCCAAACCACGGAAGATGTGTCGTAGAGGGCCTCACCAAGAAGGTCATGATGGTCAACCACGCTGTAGCCTTCGAAAGCGTCATGAAGGCCAGGGCCGGGCTCATCCTGGACGAGACTCAGGCAGACGAAACGGACATCCAGGCGGACATCACCAACGTCGTGTTCCACGAGCTCGCCCACAGCTTCGGTGCCTATGACGAGATGCGGATCACGACGTACAGCGGGAAGATGTGCACGGTCGAGGAGGCGCTCGGGGAGCTCGAATCGCTGTTCGAGGAACTCAAGGCGGATACCTTGGGGCTGTGGCTCCTCTCGTTCCAGAAGGGCAAGGGCTGGGTGACCGGCGAGCAGGTGGAAAAGAGGCAGGCTTCGGCGGTCATGCACATCCTGGGCCTGCTTACGTACCCCCTATCGGACATCTACGCACGCATGGTGGCCGTCCAGCTGGGCTACTACATGGACCAGGGCGCCGTGTCGTGGAACGCGCAGACCGGGAGATTCTCCATCGATCACGCGAAGATGCCTGCGGCCGTCGAAGCACTGGTCAAGAAGGTGGCCACCATCCAGCTGACCGGCGATCGGCAGGCAGCTCGCGTCCTGTACGAGACCTACGTCACCGACGGATCGGACGGCCAGTACACTCTCGTGGGCGAGCTCGGAGAAGCACGCACGGTCATGATGAAGAAGTTCGAGAAGGCCGGTATCAGGAGCCCATCGCTTCTCTACGAGGTGACCGATCTCTGAGCCCTGGAGGTAGATCAGGATGGGGTACGAGAAGAACGTGATGGCCGCTGCGCTGACCGTCGGGCTCGTCTCTGACTGCGGGGCGGGCACCGGGGACCAGGAGGGGTCGGACGCCTTCGCCGACCAGGATGCCGACGAGCCTGGCTTGGTGAGTGCCAGTGGCTATGTTTTCTTCTGCGGGCCGTCCGGGGGCAGGGTCGATGGTGCCACGGCGACGGTGCTCGAGTTTCCGGGGTGGGAGACGGTCACAAGAGAGGATGGGGAGTGGTCGTTCGCCGATCTACGCGGCGATGCGCGGGTGAGCTTCGTCATGACACACGAGGCTTCCCCATCGTCCAGACGGGCACCATTCATCTAGCGGGAGCAGATATCTCGCAGGTCTCCTTCCATGCACCTCCCGCCTCCATTCTCGAGTTCATCGCCGACTTGGTGGGGATCGTGCCCGATCCGGACATGTGCCAGATCGCCAGCACGGTCACACGCACGGGCAACTCGTGTATGACGCGACGCCGGGCACGCACGGTGAGCCGGGAGCCGTGGTCACCATCGTTCCCGAGTTGCCCTCGGGGCACGGGCCCGTCTACTTCGACCTCGTGACCTACGACACCATCTTCCCCAACCCCGATTTCACCGAGACCACGGACAATGGAAGGGTCTCTTTGTCAACGTGCCTCCCGGTGGCCACACGCTTCACGCGTACAAAGCCCCCCACCGTGTTCTTGGACGTGGACATCACGTGCGGTGCAGGTGTCCTGGTCAACGCGTCGTCATCTTGGGGATTGTAGTCCGTCGATGGTGGTATCGGCCCCAGGGAGCGATCAAGAGGAGTGAGGCGTGAGCTACGGGCTCGGGGCCACGCTGTCTCGAAACGTGACCATCTGCGCCTTGACGCTGCGTCTGGCTCTCCTTCGAGCGGTCACGCGCGGCCTCGTGTTTCCGTGTGTCGCCATCTCCATGGCGGTGCTTACCAGCCCGTGGATCTGCATCACTGGGTCGACCGATTCGTCGTCACGGCAACGATCAATGGCCCGGATCATGGCGAGATAGCCCAGAGAGACCATCTGCTCGTACTCGCCCATCGACCGCGCGCGCTTGCGGGCCGCGCGGTCGACCATGGGAAGGCAAGCGGCGATGAGTCTCCCCAGCGACCCGGTGTCGCCTTCCTCGTGCCATTTGCGCATCAACCCTCTTACCGTCGAGGTATCTGGGATCGGCTTCGACGTGCAGTACCTGTCGTCCGGTCTACCTCGATCGCTCTGTTCCCTCATCGCGGACCTCCGGGCCCACTGGCCACCAGACACATGGAGCAACAAGCGTGCCAGTCAAGTGGGGGATTGCTCCCAGATAGTTGGATGAACGCCCATGTGTTGCAATTTTGCGAGGTTCTGGGATCGTACCACTCCAGTTGCGAGCCATCACGGACTGTGAAAACTGTTGACAGCTGTGAACTGCAGCCTGACGGACATGTCGCGACCCGCGCTTTTCTGCATGGCCAGCGAGCCCTAACAGTTCGATTGTGAAAAGGTACCCTGACCATGAACGAACCTCACCCTAAACGTACTGCAATCTGCTGCCAGTTGGTCTGTCGGGCGGCCCGTAGTAGGGTGATAGGAAGGCGCTCAATCCAGGGTTCTGGTAGAATCGGTTCACGCGGCCTGTGTCATGGGCGATGAGCACACATATTTTTGTCCGCACTGTCTGGCCGAGCACCCGGTCACTGTGAAGAGATGCCCGGCCACCAGCATGGAGGTACCCGCCGTTCACAGGATGACCGGGAGGATCATCGACGGGCGGTACAGGGTAGGCCAGCAGATAGGGCAGGGCGCCATGGGGCTCGTTTACGAGGGCGAGCACGAGCAGCTCGGGCGCAAGCTGGCCATCAAGTTCATCAAGCCCCAGGCGATGGCCACGGAAGTGGCCCTGCAGAGATTCCAGAACGAGGCGCGCATCGCGGGGTCCGTGGGGCACCGGAACATCCGAGGCATCGTGGACATGGGGATCACTGATGACGGCCTGCCCTACATCGTGATGCACTACCTCGAAGGCCGATCTCTGGGAGAGGTGCTGCGCGATCAAGGTGCGCTCAGAGTGCGCGATGCGGTGGAGATAGCCAACCAGGTCCTGGAGGCGC
>JBFYZU010000320.1:0-2795 GCA_041309365.1 Myxococcota bacterium | reverse complement strand
CTGCCCCGGCTGCTACGGCGCCGTGTTCTGCATCGAGGACACGGACGCGGCCCGCGCCGCCATCGCCGCCATGGACATCGCGGGCGCAGTGGACTGCGACGATCCGCCCTACCCGGCCTCGTTCTGCGGCGACGGCAGGACGGCCTGCGGCCTGTATTTCCGCTCCGGCATCGACGACTGCCCCGGCATGATGCCCTCCGACTGGTTCTGGTCGCTCACCTGCGCCGTGGCCCACCTGCCCTCCACCACCTCCGTCCACTGCTACTGGCTCGAGTGACGTTCCGGAACAGAACGCGGCCCGCAGGGGTCTTTCTGGCCGTGACCCACGTCACGCCGGCGTTTCTCGCATCTTTCACGCTGACGGGTTGCGGCGCCGCGCCCCTGCCCGGGCCCGAGCCACCGCCGACGGCTCCGCAAGGCCTTGTCGAGCCTTCCACGCCGGTCCCCGTGCAGGAGCCCTGCGACGATGGCACCATCAACGTCGAGGCCGCCCCTGCCGGCAGCGTGTGCGAGGACCCCGGCAGCTTCTGGCCAGGGTCCTGCAAGGTTCCCATCGTGATCACGGTGACCGACTGCACCTCTTCTCTCGTGCAGATCTCCGAGATCGTCCTGGCCGGCGAGGGCTGGACCACGATCCAGTGGACTCATGCACTTGGATGGCAACTCCTGGGTACCACTCAACTGGCCTGGCGGTTTCAAGGTCGACGACAAGGGATGGGAGGTATGGGGCCCTGACGATGGATTCCACGAGCACGCCCGAGTACTACCCCGGGATCGCCACCGATCACGACCGGTCGTCCGGACCGCGCCCCCCGGGATCCACCGGGGCGCCTCGATGGCCAGAAGGTAGCATTCTGCATTGACATCGTGGGCTCTCCGGCATTATCAGACCACATGCATCATCTACCGTGGATACTTCTCGTGGCGGCCGGGATCATCCTCGCCGTCGGCTTCAACGTCTTCCGCTGGGACTGCTTCATCAGAAACAGGGTCGCCATCCTGCGGGCGCGCATGTCCACGGCGAGATCGCTGTACCTCGACGTCCCGTACCGGCAGCGCGTCCCCCCGTCGGTCGTCACGCTCGACTCGCTCGAGGAGCTCGAGATCAGCCACGGCTACGTCCCCGAGCTGCCCGCGTTCATCGGCAAGATGTCGCACCTCAAGGTGCTCAGGATCAACAACAGCAGCATCGCGCGGCTCCCGCCGTCGATCGGCGACATGGCGGGCCTCGAGGAGCTGTACGCCGGCTCCAACGAGATCGCAAAGATCCCCCCGGAGATCGGCAACCTGGCGCGGCTCAGGGTGCTGGACCTGGGCAGCAACCACATCGCGGACCTGCCCGCCCAGATCGGCCGGCTCTCGGCCCTCGAGGAGCTCCTGCTGGGGAACAACGAGCTCAAGGCGCTTCCCGTGGAGATCGGGCTTCTCGCGAGCCTCCGGGTGCTGACCCTGGAAAGCAACGAGATCGAGGTCCTGCCGGCCGAGGTGGGCCAGCTCGTCTCGCTCGAGACGCTGGAGGCGTTCGACAACGCGCTGACGCGCCTGCCGGCGGGGCTCGACGCCCTGCCTCGGCTCCAGAGGCTGCAGGTCGGCGCCAATCCCCTGGACCTCCCCGAGGACATCTTCGAGGAGGGCGACGAGGTCCTGATCGCGTACCTGCGCCGTCACGCGGGCCAGGTGCGCGCCGGCTGATCGCCTCGACGCCGGGAAGCGGATGGGGACTCGAGCAGGCGGATCGGGGCGTCGAGCAGGTGCGCCTGGCCATCGACGGGCGGCTGCTCACGCTCGAGCAGGTGGGTCGGATGCTCGCCACGTACGCCGGGGGGGCATGCGCATCGAGTTCGTGGACGGCGACGACGTGGAGCACGGGCCCGAGCTCGAGGTGCGCGAGCCGCGGGAGCGGGAGTAGAAATCATGGACGTGGCCGAGCGGTAGCCCCAGTCGGTTGCGGTCCGGGGCGTGTCCAGTGCCGACGGCGATGGCGGATCCCGGATGTCGGGCGCCAAGGACCATCCGTTCCCTGGCTCCGGGGACTCCGGGGCGCTCCAGTGTGAGGCCCCTTTGCTCCATCCTGTGCTTGCGATCGTCCCAGGTGGGTAGTATTTTAGCCCATGATGCTCGCGTATCTGGAAAACCTGTAGCACAAGGTCGGCGCCCGTGGTGGGGGACCGCCACGCTGGTTTCCGGGCAGTGATACTCTCTGTCCCGACGATGTGGATGAAAAGATTGCCCTGCAGTTGCTCGCAAGTTCGATTCTCGGAAAGGATGCGGGGCATCCATCTGGAAAGGCCAGGTACGCGATAGACGGAATGGGGCGGTTCTTCAAGGCTCACTGGGTGAGGGAGGAAGACGGCAGAGAGTTGTGGGAAGGATTCGAGGTGCGTGAAGAGAAGGTCAGGGTAAATGTCCCCTCCAGGGTCCTCAGGGTGTTCATGAACGGGGGATTGCTGAGCCGGCCCAGGTACAAGAAGTTGCTGGGGAGCGCACGATGATCCTGTTCGGAAGGCCCGACGTATTCGCGCTCAAGCTCCTGCCGCTCGCGGACCCGCCGCGCGACAATGATCGCGCGGTACGTGCGACCTGGGCGGCTCTTCAGATCTGGGTCTCGAGCAGGAACCTGTCGATGCACACGCATTCGGACACCGGCCGATTCGATGACGCTCTGCACTGGCCGGTGATCTACGCCGTGCGATGGTTGACCCGTTCGTGGATCGAGTTCTTCGAGAATCAGACCTGGCCCATCCCGGGACTACAGCGCAACGCCAGGGATCTCGCCAGCGTGCTCGATGCACACC
>JBFYZU010000319.1:0-7811 GCA_041309365.1 Myxococcota bacterium | reverse complement strand
TCGCCTCGACCGTGCGACGGGCGCTCGTCGCTGCCAAAGCTCTCGAGCCCGGCGACGACCCGGTCGACCTCCTGGTCACCGACGATCCCGGCGCTCGCGGGGCGCTTTTCACCCTGCGCATGCCCCCCGTGGGCGCAGACGGCGTGTCCATGCTGGGCCCGTTCGTGGTCGACCGGGCCAGCCCCCTGTGCAGGGACCTGGATCTCACGGGAGTGTACTGGACCACGCACGCCACGCCGCCCGCCCTGGCCGGGATCGCGCCGCTGGTGACCGTGGGCGACAGGCCCCTGTTCTGGTCCGCCCCGGGTAGCACCCTCGTCCTGGCCATCGACCCGGCACGCAGCAACGTCACGCGAACGCCTGCCTGGCCCGTGCTGATCTCCAACGTGGTGATCCACGCCCGAACCCTGGTCCCGGGGTTGCACCGAGCCAACTACCGTCCATCCGAGGTCGTGAGCTTCGTGCCGTTCGAGGGTCCCGCGAACAACCCCACCTCCATCGAGGGACAGGGCCAGAAGCTCTCGTGGAGGCCGGGAGGCGTGTCACCGCGTCTGCCCGCACGGCCTGGAATCTACACCCTGAAGACCGCCTCCGAACGGGATTTGTCCATCAGCACGAACGCCATCGCTCCGGCCGAGAGCGACCTCTCGACCCTCTCCGGCAAGACGATCGAGAAGCGCACCGGAGAGGCCGGCGCGCTGGCTGGCGCCCTCGAGCCCATGGCCCTGGGCTGGGCACTCGTGGCGCTGGCCGGCCTCGCGACCCTCGCGAACTGGCTCGCGGACCGCAGGGGGATCGCCTGATGGGCTTTGGCCGGCCGCAGCTCCTTCTGCTCCTGCTGCTCCTCGCCGCCGCGTTCCCCCTGGTGCGCGTGCCGGGGCACTGGTCTCACACGGCCCTCAGGATGCTCATCGCCGGCCTCTTGCTTTTCGCCCTGGCCGGGCCGAGGCTCGATCTGACCGAGAAGGGAATGGACCTCATCGTGATCGTCGACCGTTCCCTGAGCGTGGGAGCGGAGGGGCTCGCCAGCGAGGTCGAGATCCTGTCGCTCCTCGGCAAGGCCCGCACCCGGGGGGATCGAGACAGGATCGCCGTCGTGGGGTTCGGCGCTCACGCCCACGTGCAGGACCGCCCCACCACGGGCCCCGTGTCCATCCGGATGGACATGGAGGTGGACCAAAGCGCCTCGAACCTCGCGCAGGCGCTCCTTCTGAGCGCGCGCATGCGCTCGCCGCACCGCCGCACCCGGGTGCTCGTGCTCTCCGACGGCCTCGCCACCGGCCAGGATCCGCTCTCTTCGTCCGTGCTCGCGGAGCTCTCCGACCTCCCCGTGTGGCACAGGCGCGTGGGCGATGTCACGCAGATGGACGTTGCAGCCCACTCCATCACCCTGCCCACGGACGTGCCCGAGAAGGCCGGCTTCATCGTGCGTTTCGCGCTCGCGGGACAGGCTGGCGCCAGCGCATCCTACACCCTGAGCCGGGGCGACTCGGTCCTCGTGTCGGGAGAGGCCACGCTCACCGGCGGCGTCGACACGTTCTTCGCCCGCGACATCGCCGACGAGCCCGGATCCGTGGAGTACCGGCTCGACGTGAAGAGCGCGGGCGACACCGTGCCCGAGAACGACTCGGCATCCGCCCTGCTCGCGGTCGTGTCGGCGCCCAGGGCGCTGGTGGCTTCCTCGACCCCGACCCCTGGCATCATCGTCAGATCCCTGGCCGAGGCGGGCATCGCCGTGGACACGGTGCCGGCTTTTGGCATGGACGCGAGCGCTGCGAAGCTCGCCCCCTACAGGCTCGTGGTGCTCGAGAACGTGCCCATGCAGGCCCTGGGTCACGACCGTGCCGCGGCCCTGGCCGACACGGTGAGCGCGGGCGTCGCGGCCCTCTTCGTCACGGGAGGCCCCACGTCGTTCGGTCAGGGCGGGTACCACCTGTCGCCCATCGATCCCATCCTGCCCGTGACCATGGAGCTGCGCGAGGACCAGCTCGAGGGCGTCATGGCCCTGGTGGCCGTCCTGGACAGGTCCGGGTCCATGGCCGTCGAGGCAGGCGCGGGCCGCACCAAGATGGACCTCGCCAACATGGGCGTGGCCGAGGCCATCCGCCTGCTGGCGCCCAACGACCAGGTGAGCGTCATCGCGGTGGACTGCGCGCCTCACGTCGTGATCCCGCTCGTGCAGGCCGACGAGACGGAGAAGCTCGTGAAGGCCGTGCTTCGCATCCAGTCCGAGGGCGGCGGCATCTTCGTGCGCACGGCCCTCACCGCGGCCACCGAGCAGGCCAGGAAGTCCGGGCTGCCCACACGCCACATCCTTTTGTTCTCCGACGCGGCGGACTCGGAGGAGCAGGAGGACTCGGTGGCCTTCGCGCGCAAGCTCGGGGCGGAGGGCATCGACATCTCCGTGGTGGGGCTCGGCACGCCGGGCGACCCGGACGCGCACTTTCTCAGGATGCTGGCAACGGCCGGCAACGGGACCGTCACCTTCACCAGGAACGCCTCCGAGCTGCCTCGCATCTTCAGCCAGGAGGTGATCCGCATCGCCAACCGCGGGTTCATCAAGGAGTCATCGACCCTGGTGTTTTTGCCGGATCTGGTCCGGCTCCAGCTGCCGCTCGACACTCGCCCGCCCACCCTGGGCGGCTACAACCTGTGCTCGCTGCGAAAGGGCGCCAGCGCGGCCGCCATGACGGGAGACGAGTCGAAGACGCCGGTCGTCTCGTTCTGGCGCACGGGGCGCGCATCCGTGGGCACCATCACAGCCGAGGTGGACGGCCCGTACTCGGGCGATCTCTCCACCTGGCCTGCGACCCAGGAGCTCATCGTCAACATGGCGCGTCTCCTGGCCTCCGGCATCACGGCTGCCGACGCCCGCGCCTACTCGTCGATCGACGGTTCGACCGCCGAGGTGCACGTGGAGATGGACGACGAGACAGCCACGGCCCTGCGCACGGCCGCGGCCACGGTGCGATTCCTGGCACCTCCCGGCGAGGATCCACTGGACGTGCCGCTCGTGTTCACGGGACCCAACACGGCCGTGGCAAGCGTGGATCTGGATCGCCCGGGCCACTACCTGCCCGTGCTGGACATGGGCGAGGCGGGCGTGCTGCGCGCCCCTGCCATCACCCTGCCCTACTCGCCGGAGTTTCTCCCCCAGGTCATCTCCGGAGAGGAGACCCTGGCCGCCCTCTCGAAGGCCACCGGAGGTCAACCCCTGGTCTCGGCCGGAGATGCGTTCGACACGGAGGGCATCACCGCGACGGCCGCCTGGCGCGACATCTCCCACCTGTTCGCCCTCGCCGCCCTTCTTTTCCTGCTCCTCGAGATCGCCCAGAGGCGCCTGTCGCTCTTCTGAAGACCTCGATACGCGCGGCTGCGATACACGATGGGCAGCATCGTCCGGGGCATCGGCCCCGCGCGCCGAGCGAGGATCGCCGCGGGAACGCGAGATGCTTCCCCGGTGGGGTGATCCGTCCAGCTCAGAGGGTCGAGAGCAGGCGGGCGCGGCGGGCCTCGAGCCTCTCGGCCAGCTCGGGCGGGTGCACCACGGCGAAGCGCGTGGTCAGGGCAGAGAGCCAGGCGAGGAAGCCCTCGTGAGCGGACGGCTCCACCGCCAGGGTGAGCTCGTTGCCGGCGAGGTGGCCCAGAAACTCGCGACCCTCGCGACCCTCGTTCGCGGCAATCCAGCCCGGGTCGAAGGCGACGACCACGCGCTGGTGCTCCGGCGGGTGCAAGTCGGGGAAGATGCCCCACTCGAGAAAGGCGCGCGGGTCGAAGTCGCGGGGGGGATCGAAGCTTTCGCGTGCGAGCCTGGCCGAGCGGATGCGGTCGATGCGGAACGTCCGGACGTCCCTGCGCTCCTCGCAATAGCCGATGACGTACCAGAGGCCGAGCTTGCTCACGACCACGTAGGGTCGGATGGTGCGCTCCGAGTGGGAGTCCCGGCTCATGGTGTAGTAGTCGATCCGCAGCTTGCGCCTGCCGAGCACCGCGCGCGACACCTCGTGGAACGTGTCCCAGTCCGGCCCATCGCCCCCGCCCACGCTGATGCGCCTCGTGAGGTCGTCGATGATTCGCGACAGATCGGCGCTGTGCATGGACAGGACCCTGTCCATGACCCTGTCCGCCTCGAAGTCGAAGGGCGGCGTGGCGCAGTCTCGCAGCCACTTGAGGCCCAGGAGAAGGGCCACGCACTCCCTCTGGTCCAGGGCCACGGGCGCCTCCATGACCATGGTGGGGTCTGTCATGTAGTGCACGAGCCCCTCGTCCGCGTCGATGGAGACGTCGAACAGCCTGCCCGTCGTGGAGGGATAGACGCCGCAGGTGCCGAGCCTCTCGAGCGTGGTGATCAGGTCGGCAAGAGGCATGTCCATGATCCGCGCCAGCCTGTCGAGTCGCGTCACCGGGTGCTTCGCGAGGTACGACACCAGGAAGGTGTAGCGTGCGATCCTGCGCCTCGTGCCCACCCCGGGGCCGGACGGCGGCGTCCCTGCCGGCTGCATCGCCGCGCTGCGGCGTGTCGCTCTCTGGGCTTGCACCCTGCCCCACCCGTGCCTCGTGCCCATCCGCGTCACGGCCGCCCTGAGCTCCTGGACGAGCGCGGCCGGCGCTGCGATGCGGATGCGCGGCCCGTACCTCAGGGCGAGCTCCACGAGGTACGGGGTATTGGCAGCCTCGATCTCGTAGAAGACAGTTCGACCGCGCCTCCTCGCCGGGCTCGCTCCGACGACTCGGGTGGCCTGCCACTCGAAGTCCAGGTCCGCGGCCAGCGTGACCTCAACTGGGTCGTGCACGCTGTAACGCCAGGGAGGCACATGCACCACGGCGGCCGCGTCGAAGCGCGCAGGCAGCCTGAAGCGCGCCTGCCGGCCCGAGCGGCGCACCGCGCGCACCGACGAGATCCTGTGCAGCGCGAACACCCTCATCGCGCCGCGCACGTGGCAGAAGGCCGCGAGCCTCCACTCGCCGCGCACGTACACGAGGCCGTAGGGGTCTATCTCCCTGTGGCTGCGGGCACCCGCGAGGTCCGTGTACTCGATGCGCAGCGTCTTCTTCTCGTGAACGGCATCGGCCAGCGCCGCCATGATCCGCTTGCGCGAGCTCTGGAGGCCAGGGCCCTTGTCCCCGAGCACGAGCCTGCACGTCGGGACACGGTCCTTTGTCACCTCCCCGGATGCCAGAAGCAGCCTGTGGATGGCCGTTGCCAGCTCCTCGCGCATGGGGAACACCGGATCCTCGAGCAGCGTGCCGGCCGTTGCCGCGAGCAGGTCGCGCTGCGTAGGGGTCAAGGTCAGAGACGGCGATGGAATGTCACGGGCGTCGATCACGTACCTCTGCCCGTCCTGCTCGGTCTCGTCCTGGTCCGCCTCCTCCACGATGCGGATGACGAAGCCCAGGTCCTTGGCCAGGGCCTTGTCCCTCTCGAACATCCTTCGCAGGGACTCCGGATCCGGAGCCGGCTCGCCGTCAGGGCAGTAGAACTCCGCGAGCCTCTGCACGATCTCGAAGCGGGAGAGGCCTGCCGGCGAGTCGGCCAGCGTGGCGATCAGGCAAAAGAGCCTCTCCGCTGGCCAGCGCTCGACCCTGGCCGGCCTTCGCGCGAGCTTCATGCGTCTCTTTCCCTTCGGTCCCGCCATGATCCTGCCCGGCACCGTGCCGTCCAGTGCTTATACCATGTCCATGAGCTCCCCGTACCCCTGCTGGAGGAGGATGAAACGCTCGAGCGCGGACGCGTCGTCGGGGTTTCGATCCGGGTGATGGTCGAAGGCGCACCTTCGAAATGCGCGCCGGATCTGCGCCTCGCCCGCTGGCCAGCGCAGCTTCGCCATCCGCAGGAACTCACGGGCACTCCTGGTCATCCGCTCGCCGTCCGCCCACCCGAACGAGCACTGGCCAGAGCCGCGAAAACCGTCCGGCACGCCGTAACCCATGCCCCGCGCCCAGGCGTGGAGAGCGTGCCCGAGCTCTTCGAGCCCGGCGTTGCGCCTCCCCACGCGGCCCGAGCCATCGAGCACGCCGATGGCGCGCACCCTTTCCACCAGGCCCATGACGATGGAGGCCTCCTCCTCGCAGACCAGGGAGAGATCCACCCTCACCTCGGCCGATGGGATCCCGCAGGCCGAGCAGAGATCGCGCCGCCGTCTTCCCGCCACGGCGTAGCCGCACCTCTCGAGCCTGTCGAGCAGATCTGCCACCTCCCTCGTGTCCTCCCAGGCGTGCTTGACGATCTCGCCCACCTGCTGCTCGAGCGCCCGCCACCCGTCACCCCCCACGTCGTCGATCACCAGCAGGTGGTGAAGGTACACCGCTGCCTGCAGGTGCTCTGCCGGCCAGAAGGCCAGCCGGATCTTCCGGATCATGGCCCCAGGCTACAGGGGGGGTGTGACATTGCCCGCATGGCTTGTGCTAGACTCCCCTGGACTCGTTCGAGGAGGCCCGGACATGAGATACGCCATCGCCTTTTCGATCTTTTTCGGCCTCGTCGCGTGCACGAGCGCCGGCAAGCACACGCAGAACGTCTGCACCGACAGCCCGGCCCTCTCCTGCCTCACCGAGGTCCGCTGCGACTACGACGAGGCGCGAGGCTGCAACGTGTGCTACTGCTACAACGCGCCCGCCGACTCGGAGGGCGTGAGCGACTACACGACGGGCGGCTACACGGGCGAGTGATCCAGGCTCCCTTTCCGGCCGTCGCCCATCGGTCCTTTCGAACCGGCCTGACCTTCATCCGAATGACGGGTGAAGCGATCGGAAAACGAGAGCGCCCCATAAGCCCAAGGGCAAGACACCTTCGCCAGGGCCGACGCCTGCCATGTCACACCCGACTGGTAGAAATGACCACAAGGTCCGAGCCGTGAAGGATAAAGAGAACAAGGCGCCGGGACGCGAGGCCGTTCTTGCGTGGCAAGGCGACGACGCACGGATGGGGCAATGGTACGCGAGGGCGATCCTCGGCATGGACGACTGCCCTGCCAGGCTGCGCGAGGCCGACCTGCCGGCGCCGGCCTCGGGGCTTCTCGACCTTCTCGGCGCGTGCGAGACGCCGGATCCGGGATGCGACCGCGCCGGGTGCCGCGTGCGAGCGGCTGGAAACCTGCCCCTCGACATGGAGAAGAGCTTCGCGAAGATATGGACCGTCGCCTCGCTCCTGGGCCTCGACGAGGTGCAGGCCGAGATCCTGACCTTGTCCCTGAAGATCGAGGACAGCGCGACCATGGCGGCCGTGTTCTACTCGCTGGTGGGCCCGAGCCGGGACATCGTGCCGGCCATGGCCGTGGTGCTCGGGCGCGACGTGGCGTCCGTGCGCGAGGCCATGAGCCCCGACGGCGCGCTCATGGCCAACGAGATCGTCGAGGTGACGGCGGCCGAGGAGCCAGACGACGAGGAGGCCTTCTTCTGATGACGGCCCCGTGCAAGACGAGGGTGAAGGTGGCTCCCGAGATCAGGCAGATGGCGCTCGGCGCCGACGGTCTCGCGCTCGTCGAGAGGCTGGTGAAGCGATGCGAGCCGACGGCCGTGACCGAGACCGACATGTCGGCCAGCGCGGCCGACCTGGATCTGCTGGAGAAGGTGCTGGGCAAGGTCCTTGCCGAGGGCAAGCCATCGGTGCAGATCCTGGTGGCCGGAAAGGGCAGAAACTCGCTTTTCGCCTTTCCTCGGCTCCTTGCCCACAGGCTCGGGTGCCCCATCTTCGAGCTCGTGGACAAGGACGAGACCGGGCGTTCGATGAGGATCTCGAGGGTCCGCAGGGCCGTGATCATGGCCTCGGCGAGGATACGGGAAAGAGGCGGCGGGCTTCTTCTGGTCGATCT
>JBFYZU010000318.1:0-16513 GCA_041309365.1 Myxococcota bacterium | reverse complement strand
GAGAGCAGGACGTGATGCGCCGGGCTCATGCCCGGCCCGCCGCCCGGATCCAGGGGCTCGATCTCGACGAGCAGGTCCACCTGCACCGTGTCGATGACCACGCAGGTGCGAGAGCCGGTATCGCAGGTGGTGCCCTGCGGGCACTGGTAGTCGGCCGTGCACCCCGTGGTGCCGTCGACGTCCATGATCCCGGCCTTCTCGGCCGAGCAGCCGGACAGGCCCAGGGTCATCGCGAGCGCTGCGAGCGTCCTTCTCATCTCATCTCACGCACGAGTCCACCGACGGCGCGGGCGGCGGATCCTCCAGCTCCGGATCCACGTCGTACACCCATACCCACCACACGACCCGGGCCAGCACCGTGGGCTGCTCGGTGCACTGCATCCCGGGGCACTCCTCCCAGTTCGAGTCGCTGAACACGGCCAGGACCTGGTGGCACTGGTTGAGGCCGGAGCGCCTCCACTCGGCCTCCGGGACCGGAAACTGGGATTCCCACCAGCAGCCGCCCCCCGGGCAGATGTCCCTGTCGTCCTCGCCGTCGTGCTGGGCCTCGTCCTGGCGTTCGAGCACGAAGATGGCGTCGGCGCCCGTGGCGTCCGGGGCGTGGTCGATCCACCACCTGCCGTAGATCCTGGGCTCGCCGAAGCCGTTGGCGTCGAAGATCTCGTTGACCTTGAACACGGGGTTGGGGGTCTCGTGCAGGTTCAGCTCGAAGACGACGGTCGTGCTGGGCTGCACGAGCTCGACGCCCTCGTCCGTGAAGGCCTGGACCACCACCGGGCTGTCGGTCCGGGGCGGCTTCACATCGATGGGCTCGATCTGGAAGCAGGAGGTGCCCATGATGCTCGCGAGTGCCATGACGAGATACGATCGCAATACGCGTGCCCGGGGCGGGATCGGCGCGATGGACGCGAGATCCGTGGCTTTTTCGCTCCCGGGGCCGGCCGGAGGCCAGGTGGCATGGACATTCCTGTCAGGGGCCCGGGGGGTACCCGTCGAATGTCCCTTTCCTGTCACGCCGATAGGTTACTCCCCGTCGGGCTCCTTTTCCAGGTACCGGAAGATGGTGCGCGGGTCCACGCCGAGCTCCTCGGCCGTCTTGGTCCGGTTGCCGGCGTTGCGCTGCAGCGCCTCGAGGATGTAGCGCTTCTGGAACTCCTCCTTGGCCACGGCCAGAGGGAGGACGGGCTCCATCTCGTCGACGCCCAGCTCCAGGTCGACCGGGCCGAGGCGCGTGCCGTCGCACATGACGATGGCCTTCTTGATCTTGTTCTCGAGCTGGCGCACGTTGCCCGGCCAGCCGTACTGGGACACGGCCTTGAGCGCCTCGGGGCTGAAGCCCGTGCACGAGCCGCCCATCTCGGCCCGCAGCTTCTTGAACAGGAAGCGGGCGATGAGAGGGAGGTCCTCGCCGCGCTCGCGCAGCGGGGGCAGGTGGATGGTCACGACGTTGAGCCTGTAGAACAGGTCCTCGCGGAACCGGCCCGCCTTCATCTCCTGCGCGAGGTCGCGGTTGGTGGCGGCCAGGATGCGGATGTCCACGAGGTCCGGCTTGGTGGACCCCACGCGCTGGACCTGCTTGTCCTGCAGGACCCTGAGAAGCTTCACCTGCAGGTTGACGGGCAGCTCCCCGATCTCGTCCAGAAAGATCGTCCCCTGGTGGGCCGCGTGGAACTTGCCGGGCCGGGCACCCACCGCGCCGGTGAAGGCCCCGCGCACGTGCCCGAACATCTCGCTCTCCATGAGGCTCTCGGGGATCGCTCCGCAGTTGATGGCCACGAAGGGCCCCTTCGCCCTCTCGGAGCGCAGGTGGATCTCGCGGGCCACGAGCTCCTTGCCCGTGCCGGTCTCGCCCGTGACGAGCACGGGCACGTCCACCGTGGCGACCCTGCTTATCTTCCGGTAGATCTCCTGCATGCCCGCGCAGCTGCCCACGAGCGTGCCGTAGCTGTTCTGCACCACCGTGCCCACCACGGCCTCGTAGTTGCTCTTGAACCTGTCCAGGAGCAGCGCCTTGGACAGGATGAGCGACGCCTGCGAGGCGAAGATCGTGAAGATCTCCAGGTGCCTGTCATCGAACAGCGAGATGACACGGTCGTTGCCCACGTAGAGCAGGCCCAGGAGCTTGCCCTCGTCGAGCAGCGGCACGGCCATGAGGGAGCACAGCTTGAGGTGCAGCACGCTCTCGGCGTTGCGGAACTGCGTGTCCTTCAAGGCATCGGACACGATGAGGGGCTCTCTCGTCTCGATGACACGCTGGATGACCGAGTCGGAGAGGTGCTCTGCCGGGTCCGGGATCTGCTTTCGCGACACGTTGCGGGCCGACTTCACCTCGGGCCTCTCGCCGTCCATCATGATGAGGAAGCCCTTGTCGGCGCCCGTCACCTCGATGGCCATGTCGATCAGGCTGTCCAGGAGCTGCGGCAGGTCGGCCTTGCTCATGAGCACCCGGGAGAAGTCGTAGAGCCTCTTCAACCCCTTGAGCTCGTCGCCGGGCTCGCCCTGCGCGGCCGCCTGGGCAGGTACGCTCGTGTCCTGGGCGTCGGAGTCGAGCATGTCGAAGCGCATGAGCACGTCGCCCACCGTGAGCTCGTCGCCGTCCTTGAGGCGGCACTTGCTCTTGCGCTTGCCCTTGTGGGCCAGGATCGCGCCACTGTCCACCGTCACCACGTTGAAGTCCCGGCCGTCGAACACCACGCGCAGGTGGTGGGGCATCACAAGCTGCCTCTTCGGCAGCGACAGGTCGTTGTCCAGGGCCTCGCCCACGGTCGTCACCTTCTTGTAGAAGACGTACCGCTTGCGCTCCTTCACGGCTGTCTCCCACGTCAGGCTCGGCATCCGTCCACCCTCCTTTGACCTGGGCCGTACCATAGGAGAAACCGGCCCTGGATTCAATGCTCGCGTGGGCGCTGCACCGGGTTCGAAGAGCCGCTGTTGACGGCCGCCTGGCCGGATGGTAAGCACTGGTTCCAGGCAATCGGGACCGGCCGCAGAGGAGGCACGCGCACGCCTCACGGGGTGCCGGGCCGCTGGGAACGTGCAAGGCATGGGACACCATCTCGCAACGGTTCTCGTGTTCCTGTTGGCGGGAATGGCGTTCGTGGGAGCGGCGCTCGCCGTGGGCATGTTCGTGCGGCCACGCAAGCGCTCCCTGGTCAAGCAGACGAGCTACGAGTGCGGCGAGAAGCCCTACGGGCAGGCGTGGTTCAACTTCAACCCGCGCTTCTACGTGGTCGCGCTGATCTTCATCGTGTTCGAGGTGGAGGTCGCGTTCATGATCCCGGTGGGGCTCATCTACCGGGACTGGGTGTCGCGCGGCGTGGGAGGCATCGCGTTTCTCGAGATGATGATCTTCGCGCTCGTGCTCTTCGTCGGGCTGGTGTACGTGTGGGCGCGAGGGGACCTGGAGTGGCTCAAGCGCGACGAGGAGGACAGGTGAGCGAGGCAGGGGAAGTGGGCACCGGCCAGGGAAAGACCGACTCGCCCGTGCTGGGCGCGCCCGGCGCCAGCGTCTGGATGGCGAGCTCCAGGGACCTCGAGGGGCCGGCCGGACCCCTGGACAAGCTCTTCAACCTGGGGCGCAAGCACAGCCTCTGGTACCTGCTGTTCGCCACCGCGTGCTGCGGGATCGAGCTCATGCAGGCCGGCGGCCCCAGGACCGATCTCGACAGGTTCGGCATGGTGTTCAGGTCGACCCCCCGCCAGGCGGACCTGATGATGTTCTGCGGGACGATCACCTACAAGATGGCGAGGGCCGCGAGGCTGCTCTACGATCAGATGGCCGAGCCCCGCTACGTCCTGTCCATGGGGAGCTGCGCCAACTGCGGCGGCCTGTTCACGCCGTCCTACTCGGTGGTCAAGGGGATCGATCTGTTCGTGCCCGTGGACGTGTACGTGCCGGGATGCCCGCCGAGGCCCGAGGCCCTGCTCGACGGGATGATGAAGATCCAGGAGCTCATCCTGAACGAGCGCTGGAAGATCCTGGATCGCTCGCTGGCGAACGGGCCGAACAGGAGCCGCCGGGCGTAGAGCCAGGCGAGCAGAGTCGCACGAGGGAAGATGACGCTCGATGAGATCGCAGCCAACGTCACGGGGTCGCTCGGCGAGGGCGCAGTCACCGTGAAGAGCGATGGCGAGCCGTGCCTGGTGGTCGAGCCCGCAATGGCCCTCGCCGTCATGCGCGAGCTCAGGGATCGGCCGGGGCTCGAGTTCGGCTACCTGCGCTGCCTGAGCGGGCAGGACCTGCCGCCCGACCGGATGGCCGTGGTCTACCACCTCTCGTCCATTTCGTCTCGAGGCAAGCTGACGGTCAGGATCGAGGTCTCGCGCGAGAGGCCCGCCGTGCCCTCGGTCGTGGGCATCTGGCCCACCGCGGACTGGTACGAGCGCGAGGCGTACGACCTTCTCGGGATCGACTTCCCCGGCCACCCGGATCTCAGGCGCATCATGCTGCCGGACGACTGGGAAGGACACCCGCTGCGCAAGGACTGGAAGGACCCGCCGGAGATCTACGGCATCCCGACCACCAGGAAGGCGGCCCTGGACGCGGTCAGGCCTCCCGAGGGGCTGCCGAAGGTCGAGCCGAAAAAGGAGGCCGGAGCCGGTGCGGCGGCGCCGGACGAGAAACCCCCTGCCGCGCAAGAGCAGGAGTAACGGGATGGAACGCATCGTCCTGCGCCAGCTCGATCGCAACCAGGGGGAGATGCTCCTCAACATGGGGCCGCACCACCCCTCCACCCACGGCGTGATCAACTTCCTCCTGCAGGCGGACGGCGAGATCATCAAGCAGGCCATCCCCGAGGTCGGCTACCTGCACAGGGGGATGGAGAAGATCGCGGAGCAGACGGCCTACCACGGGTACATGCCCTACACCGACAGGGTGGACTACCTGGCCGCCATCTTCGCCAACCACGGGTACGCGCTGGCCGTCGAGAGGCTCGCCGGGATCGAGGTGCCCCCGCGCGCCGAGTACCTCAGGGTCATCGCCAGCGAGCTCAACCGGATCGCGAGCCACCTCATCGCCGTGGGCTCCATGGTCATGGACCTCGGCGCGTTCACGCCATTTCTCCTGGGCATCAGGGAGCGCGAGAAGCTCAACGACTTCTTCGAGGAGCTCGTGGGCTCCCGCCTCACCTACAACTACGTCCGGATCGGGGGGGTCGCCCACGACCTGACGCCGGGGTTCGCCGAGAGGGTGCTCGGGTTCCTCGACAGGTTCATCCCGTTTCTGGAGGAGTACGACAGGCTCATCAGCTACAACGAGATCTTCGTGGGCCGCCTGGCGAACATCGGCGTCATCGACGCCGGCGAGGCCACTGCCTGGGGGCTCTCAGGCCCCAACATCAGGTCGAGCGGCGTGAGCTGGGACCTGAGGCGCGACGACCCGTACTCCGTGTACCCCGACCTGGAGTTCGACGTGGTGGTGGGCAAGGGATGGCGCGGGGTGCTGGGCGACTGCTACGACAGGTACTACGCCCGCATCGACGAGATGCGCCAGAGCGTGAGGATCCTCAGGCAGGCCTTCGCCAGGATCCCCGAGGGCGACATCGTGGCCCCCAAGGTCCCCAGGAAGCTGAAGCCGCCCGCCGGCGCATCGTGCTACGCCGCCGTGGAGAGCGCGAGGGGCGAGCTCGGGTACTGGGTCGCGTCGGACGGGACCGACAGGCCGACGCGGCTCAAGATCCGCACGGGCTCGTTCACGGCCATGGAGATCATCAAGACCAAGAGCCGGGGACTGATGATAGCCGACCTGGTGGCCCTCATCTCGTCCTTGGACGTCGTTGCGCCGGAGATAGACAGATGATGCCCGAAGGGATGACGAGCCCCGACCTCGTGGGGCTCATCGAAAGGTGGGTGGTCTCGACCCTCGGCCTGTCGGGCAACTGGGCGCCGGTGGTCCTCTTGGGCGCGGCAGGCGCCGTCGCCGCCATCATGCTCACCTTCGTCGCGGTCTTCGCAGGCCCGGTCACGTGGGTGGAGCGCAGGGTGGCCGGAAGGCTCCAGAGCCGCATCGGTCCCAACAGGGTCGGCCCGCAGGGGATCCTGCAGTGGCTCGCCGACGGCATCAAGAACCTGCTCAAGGAGGATCTCATCCCCGAGGCCGCCGACTCCCTCCTGTTCAGGCTGGCGCCCTACCTGGTCTTCGGGGGCATGTTCGGCGCGTTCGTGGTGCTGCCGTTCTCCGCGGTGGGGATCGCAGCGGACCTCGACATCGGGATCGTGTACGTGCTCGCCATCACGTCGATCGTGGTGGTGGGCCTCATCATGAGCGGCTGGGCGAGCAACAACAAGTGGTCGCTCCTCGGAGGCATGAGGGCCGCGGCGCAGATCGTCTCCTACGAGGTCCCCACGGCGCTGGCCCTGCTCGTGCCCGTTATCATCTCGGGCTCCCTCTCGACCCAGGGGATCATCCGCGCCCAGGGAGCGTGGCCGTGGGAGTGGAACATCGCCCACAGCCCGCTGGCCTTCGCGGCCTTCTTCCTGTACTTCGTGGGCGCGCTCGCCGAGGGCAACCGCACGCCCTTCGACATCCCCGAGGCGGAGAGCGAGCTCGTCTCCGGCTACAACACCGAGTACTCGGGATTCCGCTTCCTCGCCTTCGCGTTCGCGGAGTGGGCCAACCTGTGGATCATGAGCGCCGTCGCGACCACCCTGTTTCTGGGCGGCTGGCACGTGCCGGGGCTCGAGGAGATCGTCGGCGCCATGGGCGCGAAGGTCGCGGACACATCGGTGCTCTACAACCTCGCGGGGCTCGTGGTCTTCACGGCGAAGAGCTCCCTGCTGGTCCTCATGGTCATCCAGGTGCGCTGGACGCTTCCCCGCCTGCGGGTGGACCAGCTCATGAGCGTGAGCTGGAAGTATCTCGTGCCCCTCTCGTTCGTCGCCCTCGTCGGCACGGCAGCGTGGATGCTCGCGGTGGTCGAGGTCCCGGCGCTCGACGTCGTGGCGAGGGGGCTGACGTTCGTTGCGTTCGCCTTTCTCACGGTGAGCGGGTTTCTCAGGGCGAGGCAGAACCGGATCCTCGCCAGCGAGAAGCGCGACTGGAAGTGGTTCATATAGACATGAAGGCCGTACGCGAATACTTCGTGGATCTCTGGCGGACGGTGTACTCCATCTGGGAAGGGATGAGCGTCACCCTGTCCTACTTCGAGAGGCGCCCCACGACCATACAGTACCCCGAGCCCGGTGGGATGCCCCTCGGAAAGCCGCTCGAGGAGACGCTGCCGGAGAGGTTCCGCGGGATACTGGAGATAGATCTCGACATCTGCTCGGGCTGCCTGACCTGCTCGAGGACGTGCCCCATCGACTGCATCGCCGTGGAGATGGCCAAGGATGCCGAGGGGCAGCGCTTCCTGACCCGCTTCGACGTGGACATCTCCAAGTGCATGTTCTGCGGGCTGTGCGTCGAGGAGTGCAAAACGGGCGCTCTCAGGCACTCGCCCATCTTCGCGGCCGCCATGGCCGACCCGTACAACCTCGTCCTTCGCTACATCACCACGCCCGTCAAGCCGTACAAGCAGGTCAAGGGCGTGGAGTCGAAGTCGGAAAAACCCCGCGGGTCGATCGCCCGGGAGGTGCTCGCCAGGTGGGACTCGTGCCGCGATGACGTGTCGCCCGACGCCCGCCACAGGCCCGTGTTGCCGAGCTGGTCGTTCGGCGGCGACCGCGCGCCCGCGCCGGCCGGGGAGGCTCGGGCCCCGGCCGCGGTGCCGGAGATCGGCAAGGAGGGGAGCGATGCCTGAGGCCACCCAAGCCGCCGGGAGCACCCACCTCCTCGTGACGGTGGGATTCTACACGCTGGCGGCTCTCACCGTGGGCGCCGCGCTCGTCGTGGCGTTCTCGCGAAACCTGGTGCGCTCGGCCTTCTCGCTTCTGGGCACGTTCGTGGGCGTGGCAGGGCTCTTCGCCATGCTCGGCTCCGACTTCGTCGCCGTGATGCAGCTCATGATCTACGTGGGTGGCATCCTGGTGCTCATCCTGTTCGCCGTGATGCTCACCACCGAGATCGTGGACATGAAGATCTCGAGCAGGGTCATCGGGATCGTCCCGGGGATCGCCCTTGCGGGGCTCGTGCTGTTCGTTTTCGTGTACCTTCTGACCTCGCACCCGTGGGACACCCTCGAGAAGAGCCACGCCTCGGAGACGATCGGGACCACGGCGAGGATCGGCGAGGCCTTCCTGACGAGCTACATCCTGCCTTTCGAGATCGCCTCGGTGGTGCTGCTCGTGGCGCTCATCGGCGCGGCCATCATCGCGCGCCCCTGGAAGGCCTCGGCACCCCTCGAGGGCGCGTGCAAGGACGAACCCTCCGAGCTTCCGGGCGAGGGGAGGTCACATGACGCCTAGCGCCATGCTCGCGAACGTGATCGCCTGGCAGGGAGGCTGCCCCGTCATGGCCGAGGTGGGCCTCACGCACTACCTCGTGGTCGGGGCCATCCTGTTCGTTCTCGGGGTCGTGTGCCTGGTGACCAGGCGCAACGCGGTGGCCATCCTCATGGGGGTGGAGCTGATACTCAACTCCGCCAACCTCAACTTCGTCGCCTTCGCCCACTTCCAGGGTGGAGCGCTGGACGGGCAGGTGGCGGCCATCTTCGGCATCGTGCTCGCGGCAGCGGAGGCGGCGGTGGCGCTCGCCATCGTGCTCGCGCTCTACAGGTGCTGGCGGTCCATCGACGTGGAGAGCACCCGCTCTCTCGAAGGATAGGGTCCGGGATGATGAGCGGCGAAACGCAGCAGGTCGTCGTCGGCTTCTTGAAGTGGATCCCACTCGTCCCTGCCATGGGGGCGCTGTGGAACGCCGCCCTGGGGCACTTCTTGCAGCGCCGGGCAGGCAAGTGGGCCGTGCACACGGTCGCCATCGGGTCCATGTGCGTCTCTTTGGTCCTGGCCTTCGTGGGGCTTTTCACCCTGCTCGGGCTGGAGCCCGGGAGCAGGCTGCTTTCCGACCCGGGGTGGCGATGGATCTCGGTGGGGGCGCTGGACGCGAGGTTCGCCTTCGCCATGGACCCGCTGGGCGCGACCATGGCCCTCGTGGTCACGGTGGTCGGCACCCTCATCCACGTCTACTCCATCGGCTACATGGCGGACGACCCGTCGTACTGGCGCTTCTTCTGCTACATGAACCTGTTCTGCTTCGCCATGCTCACCCTCGTCCTCGGCGACAACTTCTTGCTCATGTTCGTGGGCTGGGAAGGCGTGGGACTCGCCTCGTACCTGCTCATCGGCTTCTGGTACAAGGACCTCGAGAAGGCCCAGGCCGGCATGAAGGCCTTCCTCACGAACCGCTTCGGCGACGCGGGATTCGTGATCGGCCTGTTCCTCATCCTGTGGGCCGGCACCGGGCACTGGGCACAGGGGGGGGAGTACGTGGCCGAGGGAGGCAGGCTGCCGGTGACCTTCAGGGCGCTCGCGGACGTCATGCCCCACGTCCTGGACAAGACGTTCTGGGGCATCCCCGTGGTCACCCTCGTGGGGATCCTGTTCTTCTGGGGCGCCACGGCCAAGAGCGCCCAGATCCCCCTCTACGTGTGGCTGCCCGACGCCATGGCCGGACCGACCCCGGTGTCCGCGCTCATCCACGCCGCGACCATGGTCACGGCGGGCGTCTACATGGTGGCCAGGCTCAACTTCATGTACGTCCACTCGCCGCTGGCCATGACGGTGATCGCCGTGACGGGTGCGGTCACCGCGCTCTTCGCGGCCACCATGGGGTTCTTCCAGTACGACATCAAGAAGGTGCTCGCCTACTCCACCGTGAGCCAGCTCGGGTTCATGTTCATCGGCGTGGGCGTGGGCACCTACTGGGCGGGCGTGTACCACCTCATGACGCACGCCTTCTTCAAGGCCTGCCTGTTCCTCTGCGCCGGCTCCGTCATCCTCGGGATGCACCACGAGCAGGACATGCGCAGGATGGGAGGGCTGAAGAGGTTCATGCCGGCCACGCACTTGACCTACCTCATCGCCTGCATCACCATCGCGGGCTTCCCCGTGGCGTCCGGCTTCTACTCCAAGGACGAGATCCTGTGGAAGGCGTTCGACTCGAGCCTCCTCGTCCCGGGGGTGGCCATCTGGGCGCTGGGGGCGGTCGCGGCCCTGGGCACGTCCTTCTACATGTTCCGCTCCTACTACATGACCTTCTCCGGCGAGAACCGCAGGCACGCGCACCTCGTCGAGCCTCACGCGCCGGCCGGCGGCCACGACGGCCACCCGCACGGGCACGACGCCCACGGCCACGGCGAGCCTCACGAGTCGCCGGCCACCATGACCTGGGTCCTGTGGACGCTCGCCGCGCTCGCGATCCTCGCCTCGGTCGTCGGGCTGCCCATGGTGTGGACCCACCACGCGCCGATCTTCGAGCACTTCTTGCACCCGAGCCTGCACGGCGCCGAGCACGTGAAGTGGGCAGGGCACGGACACGGGCTCGAGCTGGGCCTGCAGGCGTTCTCGGTGCTGCTCGCCGCGGCGGGCTGGTACGCGGCCCGCACGCTGTACAAGGACGGCGCCTCGCAGGTCCCGGCGAGGCTGCTCGCGAACGCCACGCTCCGGCCCATCCACAAGCTCGTCTACAACAAGTACTGGATCGACGAGCTCTACGGGGCGACCGTCATCAGGCCGAGCCTGTTGTGGAGCCGCGTGCTGTCCTGGTTCGACTCTCGCATCGTGGACGGCCTCGTGAACCTGATGGGGGTCGTGAGCCGCGCCATCTCGATGCTCCACGGGTTCGCCGACCAGAAGATGGTGGACCAGGCGGTCAACGGCGTCGCCGGAGGCTTCCTCGGTTCGGGACAGGGGCTGCGACGGATCCAGACAGGAAGGATCCAGGACTACGTGTACATCCTCGTCGTGGGCGCGATCGTGATCGTGCTGGCGATGAAGTACCTGGCGCCGGTGTGGTAGCCATGGAGTCTGCGTCATGACGTACTCGACGATACTGACCTGGATGACGTTCTTCCCGCTCGTCGGGGTGGCGATCATCGGACTCGTGCTCGCGGTCAAGAGGGTGACCGGGCTCACGAAGACGCAGGTGGACCAGGTCTGCCGGGTCGCGGCCATCCTCGGATCCGCGGTGCCCCTGGGCCTCGCGTTCATCCTGTGGCGCGACTTCGATCCCGAGGCCCAGGGCCCCCAGTTCGTGCACCACATGGTCTGGATCAGGTCCTTCAACATCGAGTACTTCGTCGGGGTCGACGGCATCAGCATCTCCATGGTCCTTTTGACGGCGCTCATCAGCTTCATCGCGGTGCTCGCGTCCATGCCCTGGTGGAGCCAGGTGGACGACCACCACTTCTCGAAGCGCGGCGTCCCGGGCTACATGGCCATGATCCTGGTCCTGCAGATGGGCATGATGGGCGTGTTCGTCTCTCTGGACTTCTTTCTCTTCTACGTTTTCTGGGAGGTCATGCTGATGCCGATGTACTTCCTCATCGGCATCTGGGGAGGACCCAGGCGGGAGTACGCCGCCATCAAGTTCTTCCTCTACACGCTCGCCGGCAGCGTCCTCATGCTCATCGCGGTCATCGCGCTCTACTACACGAGCGCCCCCGCGACCCTGGTGGACGGCACCCCGGCCGTGCACACGTTCAACATGCTGGAGCTCGCCCGCAACGACTACGCCTCCATGGCCCCGTTCACGGTGGCCGGCGTCGTGGTCCCGTTCGCGAAGCTCATGTGGGTGTTCTTCTTCATCGCGTTCGCCATCAAGGTCCCCATGTTCCCGTTCCACACGTGGCTTCCCGACGCGCACGTCGAGGCGCCGACGCCCATCAGCGTCATCCTCGCGGGAGTGCTCCTGAAGATGGGCACCTACGGCATGCTCCGCGTGAACTGGGGCATCCTGCCGGACGCGACGTCGTGGGCTGCGCCCGCGGTGGCCGTCTTCGGCACGATCAACATCGTCTACGCGGCCTTCGTGTGCATGGCGCAGAAGGACCTCAAGAAGCTCATCGCCTACTCCTCCGTGAGCCACATGGGGTTCGTGCTCCTGGGCATGGCGTCCTTCACGCACCAGGGGATCAGCGGCGCGGTGCTGCAGATGTGGAACCACGGGATCATCAGCCCCATGCTGTTCCTCGTGGCCGGCGTCATCTACGACAGGGCGCACCACCGGCGCATCGAGGGCTTCGGCGGGCTCGCCACGGTCATGCCGGAGTACTCCGGCATCACGGGGCTGGCCTTCATGGCGAGCCTCGGCCTGCCGGGCCTGGCCGGGTTCATCTCGGAGGCGCTGTGCTTCCTCGGCGCCTTCCCCGTGTTCCCGGCCCTGACCATGATCTCGGTGACGAGCGTCATCATCACGGCGGCCTACTACCTGTGGACCATGCAGCGCATGTTCCTCGGGCCGCTCAACAAGCAGTACGCGGGGCTGTCGGACCTGTGCTGGAGGGAGCGCTTCACGCTCTACCCCCTCGCGTTCATCGTCGTGGTGCTGGGGTTCTTCCCGGCCCCGATCCTGGACCTCATCAACCCGGGCCTCTTCGCGCTGGTGGATAGCTTCAAATGACGCAGACCTTCGCCAGCATGCAGCTGTTCTGGCCCGAGACGACCCTCGTCGCGGGGTGCATCCTGGCCTTTCTGGTCGACCTCGCCCTCGGCCGGAGGCCCGCGGCGCGCATGGTCCTGGGCGGCCTCGCCGTGGCCACCCTGGTCGTGTACGCGGCCCTGGTCATGTGGCAGGGGGGCATCGAGCCTCGCACCCTGTTCTACGGGCAGGTCCGGCTGGACGCCTTCGCCTCGTTCTTCAAGATCCTGACAGCGACGGCGTCTCTGGCCGTGGTGTTCATGGCCTGGGATTCGCGCGAGATCCCGGGCGCGCGCTGGGGCGACTTTTTGGGGCTCGTCATCGGGCTCACGCTGGGCATGGGGCTCATGGCCTCGGCGAGCCACCTCGTGATGATCTACCTCGCGGTGGAGTTCGTCTCCCTCGCCTCCTACGTGCTGGCAGGGCTGGGCGGCATGCACAGGCCACGCCTGGCCGAGGGCGCGCTCAAGTACGTCGTCTTCGGGGGGGCCGCGTCGGGCGTCATGCTCTACGGCATGAGCCTTCTCTACGGCCTCACGGGCACGCTCGACCTGGCCGGGGTGCGCGACGGCCTCGCGACCCAGCCCCCGAGCCCCACCTCGATGCTGGCCATGGGGCTCGTGCTCGTGGGGCTCGGCTACAAGATCGCCATGGCGCCCTTCCACATGTGGAGCCCGGACGTCTACGAGGGCGCCCCCATCCCGTTCGCCGGCCTTCTGTCGGTGGGCCCCAAGGCCGCGGGCTTCGCGCTCTTCATCCGTTTTTTCGCAGGAGGGCTCGGCACGGGCACGGACCCCGTGCTGCCGGTGGGCGGGCTGCCATGGATCCCCCTCGTGGGGATCCTCGCCGCCGCCACCATGACGATCGGCAACCTGACGGCGCTCAACCAGGACAACGTGAAGAGGATGCTCGCGTTCTCGAGCATCGCCCACGCAGGCTACATCCTCATGGGCGTCACGGTCGCCACGCCCGAGGGATTCAAGGCCGTGCTGTTCTACCTCTGGGCCTACCTGTTCATGAACCTCGGCGCCTTCTACGTGACCCAGGTCGTGCACGACGCCACGGGCAGCGACGACATGGCAGCGTTTCGCGGCCTGGGCCGCAGCGCGCCTTTTTGCGCGGTCATCATGACCGTGTTCTTGTTCTCTCTCACGGGCCTGCCTCCTTTCGCAGGGTTCATCGGCAAGTTCTACCTGTTCGCCGCGCTTCTCGAGCAAGGCAGCGTCTGGTACGTGATCCTGGCCCTCGTGGGCGCTCTCAACTCGGCCGTCTCGCTGTACTTCTACGCGCGCATCGTGAAGACCATGTTCCTCGAGAAGGGCGACGGGACGCCCGTTCCGACGAGGGCCGCGACGGTCATCCTCGGCTCCGCCCTCGCGATCCCGGTCCTGGCGCTGGGCCTGTACTGGGGGCCGCTCGTGGACCTGGCCGCGGCATCGCTCGGACCCTTGCTCTAGACACCGCAAAAAGGCCCTTGCCCGGCAGGAAACGCGAGCGACGCGCCGGAGCCGGCTTTACGCCCGGGGGACCATCGGATACTCTCGGATGGCTTGGCGGGCGCACCGGCGCCGGGAGGCTCGAAGGTCATGAAGGCGAAGCGCGGGCAGAAGATCGTGGGCGTGATCGGCGGCACGGGGCTCTATGCCATGGACGGCCTCGAGGGGATCGAGGAGGTGCGCGTGGACACCCCGTACGGGGAGACGTCCGACGCCATCGTGAGCGGCACCCTGGGGGACGTGCGCATGCTGTTCGTGCCCAGGCACGGCAGGGGGCACAGGTTCATCCCCACCACGGTGCCCTACAGGGCCAACGTGTGGGCGCTCAAGAAGCTGGGAGCGGAGTGGATCGTGAGCGTGTCGGCCGTCGGGAGCCTCAGGGAGTGGATACGGCCGGGCGACGTGATCGTGGTGGACCAGTTCATCGACCGCACGAGGCTGCGCGCGAGCACGTTCTTCGACGAGGGCGTGGTGGCCCACGTCATGTTCGCGGACCCGGTGTGCGGGTCTCTCGCCGCGAGGCTGCGAGAGGCGGCGGCCACGGTGCCGGGCACGGTGCACCCCAGGGGAACCTACGTATGCATGGAGGGCCCCGCGTTCTCCACGCGTGCCGAGTCCTGCCTCTACAGGTCGTGGGGTGCGGACCTCATCGGCATGACCAACCTGCCGGAGGCCAAGCTCGCCCGCGAGGCGGAGATCTGCTATGCGACGCTCGCGCTGGCAACGGACTACGACTGCTGGCGCTCGGCGTCGGCGGACGTGGAGGTGGATGAGATCATCAAGGTGCTGTCGTCCAACGTGGCCAAGGCCAAGAGGATCATCGCCGAGGCGGTGAGGGCCCTGCCCTCTCGCGACGCGTGCCGGTGCGCCACGGCCCTCGCCAAAGCCATCGTCACCTCGGCAGACGCCATCCCCGAGGCGGCCAGGGTCAAGCTCGGGCCCATCGCCGGGAGGTACCTGTGAGCGTCCTGGTCGTCGGCTCCATCGCCTTCGACACCATCGAGACGGCCACGGAGCGCAGGGAGCGGATCCTGGGGGGCGCCGCGAACTTCGCGTCGGCTGCGGCCTCCCACTTCGGGCCGGTCCACATGGTGGGCATCGTGGGCTCGGACTACCCCGAGGACTGGTTCGAGGAGCTCGAGGCGCACGGGGTGGACACCTCGGGAGTGGAGCGAGCCGACGGCCAGAGCTTCTTCTGGGAGGGCAGGTATGCGCCCGACTTCGGTTCGCGCGAGACTCTGGACACGCGGCTCGGGGTGTTCGCCGGTTTCCGTCCCACCCTCCCGGCTTTTCTGCGCAGGCCGACCATCTGCTTTCTGGGCAACATCGCGCCCGGCCTGCAGGCCTCGGTGCTCGGGCAGCTCGAGCCAGGGACGCTCTCGGCCATGGACACCATGAACCTGTGGCTGGACCAGGCCCCCGAAGCGGTCATGGACCTCGTGCGACGCGTGGACATCTTCCTGGTCAACGACGAGGAGGCCATGGACATGACGGGCCGGACCCACCCGCTCAGAGCCGCCTGCGATCTGGCCACCATGGGCCCGCGCGTCGTGGTGGTCAAGCTGGGCGCCCACGGCGCCATCGTGCTGTGCGAGGGCAAGGCCTTCATGGCGCCCGCCTACCCCGTGGACGAGGTGGTGGACCCCACCGGAGCGGGGGACGCGTTCGCCGGGGCGTTTCTGGGATCGCTGGCGGCCGAGCCGTCCATCGACCGTCGCGCAGTGAACCGTTCATTGCTCTACGGCACGGCCGTCGCGTCCCACGTCGTGGAGCACTTCGAGCCGCACGCGGCTTTGCGCATGACACGGCGCGAGATTGTCGATAGATTCCTGTTCCTGCGCAGCCTCATCGACTACTGAAAGCCGGCAGGCGAGAGCCCATGACAGGACGCGCCGGGTGAGCTAGCATACTCGTCCGTGCACGCCCCGACGATCCATCATCGCGGTCTTGCCATCGCCTCGTTCATGCCTCTTCTGGTGGCTGCGGGCTGCGCGGTCCCCATCGGCCAGCACCCCTACTGCGAGTCCTACCTCCTCGAGGCCGCACTCGACCAGGGGACGATCTTCCTCATCGACGTGCGCACGGGCTGGGAGTACGAAAAAGGCCACATCCCGGGGGCCGTGAACATCCCTCACGACGAGATCGAGGACCGCCTCGACGAGATCCCGGAGGGTCGGGACATCGTGGTCTACTGCAGGACCAGCCACCGCGTGAAGCGGGCCATCGAGGTGCTCGTCGAGCACGGCTACGAGGTCTACAACTTCGGCAGCCTCGGCAGGTGGGAGGGGGAGCTCGAGAAGGGGTCCTGATCGGGCCGTCGAGATCCCGAATCGACGTCAGGTCGAGACGAGCCCCATCGACTTTCGCGCGCATCGCCCCAAGTGCTCCAGGAGGAGGACAGGATGGCGAACAAGAGCGAGATCGTGGCAGGGACGACGGCGCCCGGATTCGAGGCCCTGGCATCGGATGGCAGGACCGTGACGCTCGAAGGGCTCAGGGGCAG
>JBFYZU010000317.1:0-8756 GCA_041309365.1 Myxococcota bacterium | reverse complement strand
CTGCCCGTGACCGTCTCGCACCTCTCGCCCAACTACGGGTCGGACTTCGCCATCTCCTTCGTGCCCTCCGGGTGGACGAGCCAGCCGGGCCACACCTACCACGTCGAGGTCGCGGGGGTCGCTTCAGCCATCAGCTACGACGTGCAGATCGTCGACTGCGGCTGACACCCGCCGTGGCCATCGAGAGGCTGTTTCACGGAAAGGACAGGAGAGCCTGCCCAGGCTGAAAGAGCTCAGGGACTGGCTGGCGGTGCTCTAGGGCTCCACGATTCCGGCCAGGAGCTCGTTCACCCTGGCGATGGTGTCCGGGTGCTCTATCACGTCGCCGTGCCCCACGTCCTCGATGACCGTGACGGAGCTGGCCTCGGCGACCGCCTCGGGCCGCGCCATGCTGGACTCGGCCAAAGCCCCGTCGTCCGGGCCGGGGATGCGCTCCATGCCCTCGTCCAGCAGGCCGTAGATGATGTGCATCTCGGTCTCCTCCGGCAGGGGGTCGTCGAACAGGTGCACCATGAAGGGCGCGTCCTTGGGGATGTCATCCCAGCTCGGCGGCGCGAGCTTCGGCTTCTCGATGCCCAGGTCCATGTCGAGGCCGCCGAAGGCCGGGGCCACCCCGATGTAGAGGGGCACCGAGGGCATCTCGACGCCGTCGAGCTGCTGGCCCAGGGCCTTTCGGGTCACCATCCCCCCCATGCTGAAGCCGAGCACGGCCACGCGATCCACGCCGTTCTCGGAGGCCGTCCTCGACAGCGACTCGCGCAGCATGGACACGGTCCACGCGAGCTTCTGCCCCGAGGGGTAGAGCACGATCCACGGCTCGAACCGATCCCTGTCCATGGCGTCGACCAGCTTCTCGAACGGCCGCGGGCCGTGGGTGTGCCCGTGCACGAGCACCACGGGGATCTTGCCCGGCGCGTGCGGCCCCATGAGAAACACGCTGACCTCGTACACCTTGGCGAACTTCTCGGGCCTCAGGATGCCCGTCATCATGCTCTTGGCCGAGAAGATGCGGGAGTCGAAGGTGATGTACCTGCCCTCGTCCGGAGCGTAGCTCGACCTCTTCACGACGCCCATCCGCCAGGTGCTCATGGTGCACCCCGCGACCAGGATCGCCAGTGCGAGACCGCCCGCCAACGTCCGCACGCTCTTCACGACATCCACCTAAGGCCCTCCTCCATCCGGGCCAGCCGGGCTCACGGCGATCCCGGCCAAGACACGGTCCGGTCGCCCACCCTCGAGAAAATGGTCACGGGCAGGTGGCTGTGATGCGGTAGGTGCCGGTGGTCTCGGCGTAGCCGTCCACGACCACGAAGTAGGTGCTGCCTGCGGTGGTGCGGATGGAGACGGAGTCGGACGAGTCGTCGGTGGTCGACGACCCGGTGCACTGCATGGGGTTGCAGGTCGCGTCCGCGCTGGTGACCTGGATGACGAAGAGGTCGAGGTAGGTGGAGGAGAGGTTGTCGATGGTGAAGGTCACGTCCATGGCGGTCGGCGAGGCGGAGGCGAAGGAGTAGGTGAACTCGTTGCCTGTCTCGGGCCAGGTGGTGCACGAGTAGGCGTCCACCACGTCCGTCGCGCCCATGGCCGAGGTGTTGCCGGTCAGGGAGGAGCCGCAGGAGAGGACCCCCGCTGGAGAGCACAGGCTCACGCAGGCGGGGAAGGTGTCGCAGTCCGAGTCCGCGCAGTCCGCGAGCCCGTCGCCGTCGTCGTCCGAGCCGTTCGAGCAGTTCTCGGGCGCGGCGCAGGTGACCGTCAGGGTGAAGGGGCTCGTGGCGCCCGAGTAGCCGTCGACGAGGATGTAGTAGGTGCCGGGGTCCAGCGTGGTGCTGATGAGCTCGGGGTTCGTGTCCGTGGCGATGGAGCGCGTGAGGCAGTCATCGGCGTCGCAGACGGTGGGCGTGCCAGAGAGCAGGAACAGATCCATGTCCGCGGTGAGGCCGGTGAGGTTCATCGTGACGCCGCGGCGCATGGTCAGGTTCAGCCTGTAGGCCACCTCGCTGCCCTCCCAGCCGACCCACGAGGCGCAGGAGTACTCGTCGATCCGATCCGTGGCGCCCGCGGCCGTGTTGCTGCTCGAGACGGTCCCGCTGCAGGCGATGGTGGAGATCGGGTAGCAGGTGCCGGCGCAGGCCTCTGCTGCGAGGCAGTCCGAGTCCATGCAGTCCGTGCGCCCGTCGATGTCGTCGTCGATGCCGTTGGTGCAGACCTCGGGGACGGGCTCGATGGGCACGTCGTCAGAGATCACGTCGATGGGGTCTGGGCTCGTGTCCAGGACGGTGTCCGGCGTGCTGTCGATGGGCACGTCCACGGGATCCGTCATCGTGTCCGGCGGCACGTCAAAAGGATCGGGTGCGGTATCGAACGCCACGGTGTCGCCGGCCGTGTCGGCGGGCGTGCTGTCCGTGTGGATGGTGTCCGCCGGCACGTCCATGCCGTCCACGGCCGTGTCGGCGGTCACGTCGGTGTCTTCCGCGTCGGTTCCCGTGTCCTCGGTGTAATGCTCGATGGTGGAGCCGCAGCCCATGGTCACGAGCGCGGCCATTGCAAAAGGTGTGATCTTCATTTCGTCGACTCCCGTCCCATCCCTATTGTCGCGACGAGACCCCGTTCCGTTCATTTCCAGGCAAAGGGGCCTGCATGCGGGAGCGAGTCCAGCACTTTTTCGGGAGGATGCAGGCGCGATCAGCGGTAGATCACGAGCCAAGACGTCATGACGATGCTGGCGCCGGTGCCGGGGTAGGGCGATCCGAGGTAGTAGCCCTCGTAGTCGAATGTGGCATCCGTGCCGAAAGTCACCTGGCCCGTCACGTCGATGGACACGAGGGGCACCTCCTTGCCAGGGCACCAGCCGCTGCGGCCGTACCACCACGTGCCGTACTGGTTGGGCACGGTGCCCTCGCCGACCTTGTCCATGCAGTCGGTGCCGGTGGATGCCTCGGGGAAGGACCTCACGTTCTCGGTGCCGTTCACGAAGAAGTGGTGGGTGGTGTTGCAGAACTCGGCGCAGTTGCCGGGATCGGCCCCGCCGTGGCCCGTGATGGCCGAGGCGATCTCCACGGCCGCCGCGTCCGGGGGGATGGGCAAGGTGACAGGAGCGTAGGCGTCGTTGTAGGAGGCGTCGAAGCTCCGGCCGCCGAACAGGTAGGTGGCCTGGACCGGGCGCAGGGGTTTTCCCGCGTCGAACAGGCGGATGTCCAGGGTGACCTCGTACTCCTGCTGGGTGTAGAACGCGAAGCGGCGCTCGCCGCCGCCGGAGAAAAGAGGCAAGAGCGCGCTCAGGTCGTGCACCCAGCGGCCGTAGCGGTGGTAGGTGGTGATCCAGCGGCCCAGCTCCACGTCGCAGGTGTCCGGGTCCGACTCGTCGCACAGGTAGAGGTGCACGATGTAGTCCCAGGCCGGGCAGAAGCCCCTCTCGCCGGCACCCACGCAGCCCAGGGTGAGGTCGAGCTCCATGGAGTCGAACCCCTCCATCGCGGCCGCGTTGGGCAGGGTCACGGTCGCGTACGACCTCGTGCCTGTCCAGCCCGGGTCCGACATGATCTGCGCGTCGAAGACCTCGACCACGGTGGCGCCCTGCGCGTCGAGGCGCGCCTCGCGGTCGGCCTCGAAGTTGTAGTGGATGGCCTCGTTGGCCACCATGGAGAGGTTGGGCGCGAACCAGCCCACCGAGGCGTTGTAGCGGGTGGGGTCCGCGTAGCTGCCGACGAACCGGATCCGCTGGAACCTGTCGATGCCCACGCCCCAGCCGTAGTCGCGCATGTTCGTCTGGAGCCAGCCGCCGAGCTGGGTGTCCTGCTGCGTGACGTAGTGCACCCTGGCCTCCCACCACGCCCTGTCCCCGGGGTCCATGGACGACAGGGCCGAGGTCACGTCGGCCTCGAGGTCGACCAGGGCCTGCTGGCGCGTGACCCAGGCCGGGTCGGTCGACACGAACAGGAGCTGCACGTTGCGCGGCAGCCTGGCAAACAGCGCGGGCACGTCGCGGTCCCAGATGGACACGCCCCAGCTCTCCTCCTGGGCCGGCACGTCCTGCACGATCAGGATCACGTCGCAGCCCGTCCAGTTCTCGCTCAGCGTCCACATGCCTTCCGTGGTCGGCACGGAGAAGTCGGCGGCGAGGGCGAACAGGCCGGGGTCGGGCGTGGCCGACAAAAAGGGCCTTGCCGGCAGGCCCAGGATCTCGCAGTCCGTGGGAGAGGCAGGCTCCTCCTCCTGCACGTCGAGTGTCCCATCCTCTCCCGTGTCGACGGCCGTGTCGGCCTCGGACGGCGCGTCCTCCTCCTCAACGTCCACGACGGCGTCCACGGCCGTGCCCTTGCCGTCCTTGCACCCCGGGTTCGCGAGCAGGAGGGCGACGGCCGCCGCCATCGTCGTGAAGGCCTTCATGGATACCTCCCGTGAGGCGGCCAGTATGAGGGCGGCGAGGCTTGCGATCAAGCAGGGCCTCGCCCGGACGGGTTGTTGAAAAAATCGGCGCCCTCACCTACGGTCGAGAGATGACACGCACCACGAGAAAAACCGCCCAGGTTCTGGCCATGGCCCTCTGCCTGTCGTGCGGCCCGAAGCTGGGCGACGCCCTGCGCACGGCCTCGACGGAGGCCCACCGGATGGCCGACGAGCAGTACGGGGCGTTCAAGCTTCTGTCCGAGCACGCGGTGGAGCCGGGCGAGGAGGGCGCGCGGTTCGATGTCCTGCTCGAGGAGGAGCACTGCTACCGGTTCGTGGCGGTGGGCGCCGATCCCACGGCCGGCGAGGACGTGGGCCTCTCGTTCAAGCACGCGGAGCAGGTGGTGGAGACGGGCACCGATTTTCTCGACCTCACGGCCGGCGACGGCGACCTGCGGCACGTGAGGGTCGTGTGGGGCGTGTGCGTGTGGCCCGCGCTCGCGGGCCAGCTCACCGTGTTCCCGGACCTGGGCCCCCAGGGAGGCGTGGTGCTGGTCCTTTTTGCAGCCGTCGGGAAGCTCTCCTTCAAGGACGGCAAGGACGTGCGCTCCTACCTCAAGTCCACGGGCGGCGTGGACGTCGCGGCGCTCGAGCGCGAGGAGGTCACGCCCATCATCCAGGCCGTGTTCGACGCGGACGCGTCGCGCCTGCCGGCCGAGGCCGGCACGACGACGACGCTCATCCACGAGGTGTCGAGCACGACCGAAGGCGTGTGGCAGGGCCAGCTCGCCATCGAGAAGGGCACCTGCTACCACCTCCTTTTCACCAGCCCCAACTGCATCCTCAAGTACAAGGTGACGGGAGAGAAGGGTGCGAAGGACCTCACGGACGATGGCGCGCCCGACGAGGTGGGCCGGTACGGCTGGAGCCACGACTTCTGCCCGGCGAAGAAGGAGGAGGGCCAGGGAGCCTCGGTGGTGGTCAAGCTGCAGATGCTCTCGGACGACTACGACCAGTGCTGGTTCGGCGTGCACCTGGCCGGCTGGCAGGCGAAGCCCAAGCAGGCGGCCAAGGTCGAGAAGGCCAAGCAGGCGGCCCGCGCGAAGGTGGCCAAGCAGGTGACGAAGTGCAAGGAAGCCCGCAAGAAGTGCGAGAAGGGGTGCACCGTCAAGAAGGACGGCAAGAAGGTCACCGACGTGAACTGCAACCACGGCTGCTTCGGCATGTTCGCCAAGTGCACCTCGGCCATCGCGTTCGAGGGCGAGCTCGACTGACCCTCCCTGTTGCCCGGCCGGCCGGGCTCGTCTAGATTCGCCCTGGTGAAGGACGTTCCCAGGAAGGGGGGGCTCGCGTACGGCCTGTGGCCGGATCTGGCGCCCGACCTCGTGCCTTGCTTCCTTCGCGGCGCGCCGCGCTCCACGGACGGCGCGCTGGCCGTGTTCGACGCGGACGGCACCATGTGGCGCGACGACGTGGCCGACGACTTCACGCAGTGGATGATGGCGACGGGGGAGATCCCGTCCTCGGGATGGCCCGAGTACCTGCGCATCTACCGCGAGGACGCTCCCGCGGGGTGTCGCCACCTCCTGACCCTCTACAGGGGCCTGGCCGTGGAGCGGCTCCGCGAGCGCATCGATCGCTGGTGGCTCGACCACGCGCGCAGGCGCTGGATCCGCGAGGTCGTCGAGGCCCTCTACCACCTCAGCGGCCTGGGCTACCGGGTCTGGGTCGTCTCGGGGACGCCCACGGACTTCCTTTCGCCCCTCTCGCGCATGCTGCCCGTTGACGACGTGCTCGGCATGGACTTCGAGGTGGTGGACGGCCGGATCACGGGCCGGCACCGGGGCATCGGCTGCGCCGGCACGGGCAAGGCGGACAAGATCCGCGACCGGGCGGCCGGCCGTCCCGTGTTCTTCTGCTGCGGCAACGGCGACCTGGACGCGGCCATGATGGAGATGGCCGCCGTCGCCTGGTCCGTGTACCCCAACCCGGCCTTTTATGCCCACTCGCTCGACATGGGCTGGCCGGTCTTGCCCCGCCCACCGGACTTCGAGGAGGAGAAGAAGCTCTTGCCCTGACGCATTTCAGGGCTGTCTTGCCGGAGGTGGCCGATTGAAAAACCAGGGCTGACTGGTATGATGGCTGCGATACGAGGGGTGGAACATGTCGACGAGGCTCATGAAGACGGTCTTCGCCATCATCTGCGGCATGGCGCTGGGCGCGGGCAGGTGCAACCAGGAGCCGGTCGAGCCCTCGCAGCCGCCCCAGGACGTCGAGCCCGAGGTGCAGCCCGACGACTCCGGCATGCAGGATCCTTCGCCGGTCCCGCCCGAGAGCGAGGTCGTGGACGTCTACGGGCCGCCGGAGGACCCCCCGGACCAGCCCCTGTACGGCGTTCCCTACTGACCCGTCCTCGACGCTGCTTTTCGACGCAGGAACGATGGAAAAGGACGCGGTCATCCCCGATCCAGGGACGCGCGGCTTCGCGGTGCCCCGTGGGCGAGACGGGCACGCCCGGGAGGTCTTCCCGACGACGGGGAGGGGCGTCGACCCCGGATCGATGCTATACTGTGCGCACGAATCGGAGGGAAATGGGATGGAGAAGGATACGACCTTCCAGAAGCCGGGCCCGGTCCTCGCGACCGCGCCCGCGATCGTCCTTGCCCTGATCGTCCTTCTGTCCTGCGGTGCGGAGAAGGACCAGGGCCTGCCTGCGGGGGACGGCGGCACGGACGCGCCCATCGACGGGCCGGGCGACGCGTGGGAGGACGGCATGCCGGACGTTCCCCCGGACCCGGCGCCGGACCTCGCGGCGGACACCCCGATCCCGGACGTGCCCACGGACGTGCCGGTCGAGCCGTGCACCGCGACCGAGGTCCGCGCGGACAACGCCATCGCGCCGGTGGACATCGTCTGGGTGATAGACAGCTCGGGCAGCATGGACTTCGAGAACGCGCGCGTCCAGGAGAACCTCAACGCATTCTCCTCGCACATCGCCCTCGCCGGGATCGATCACCACGTCATCCTCATCGGCGATCCCGGCTACATCGTGGTCCCGCCCCCGCTCGGGACCGATCCGGCGCGGTTCCTGCACATCGAGGACAGCGTGGACTCGAACGCCGGGCTCCAGAAGATCGTGGAGCACTACCCGGACTTCAAGGGCTTTTTGCGCCCAGGCGCCGTCACTCACTTCGTCGCTGTCACGGACGACAACAGCGACATGTCGGACACGGAGTTCATCGCGGCCGTGGCGTCGTGGGACGATCCGCCGGTCGCGGGCTGGACGTTCCACTCGGTGTGCGCGTACGGGACCGTGCCCATCCTCGGCTGCTGGACGGGCGCGGCGATCGGCCGCGAGTACATGGACCTCGTCGCGCTCACCGGAGGCGTGCTGCAGTCGGTGTGCCAGACGGACTGGAGCCCGATCTTCACCGCGCTCGAGACCGCGATCGCGGTCGTCACGGTCTTGCCCTGCGTCTACGACATCCCCGATCCCCCGGCCGGCGAGACGCTCGACCCCGCACGCGTGAACGTCGTGTTCACGCCGTCGGTCGGCTTGCCGGCGACGATCCCGGCCGTGCCCTCGGCCGCGGCCTGCGGCGCGACCGGCTGGTACTACGACGACCCCGTGACCCCGACCACCATCTACCTGTGCCCGGCCACGTGCACGATGGTGCAGGCCGACACCCACGGGGCCATCAACATCGCATTCGGCTGCGACACCATCATGATCTGACCTCCTGTCCCGGGTGCGGCGGCTGCACACCGCTCCTGTCAGACGGCCTCTTTCATGTGAGCGGGTCGTTCGCGACATGCAGGCAGAGCTCGCCGCGACCGGCGGTGAGCATGGGGAGGACGACGGCGAGGTTGCGCGGGTCGCGGGCGTGGGCGCGGGCGGCGGCGCGCACCAGCGGGTGATCCGGGTAGACCACGATCACGGGCCTGCCGTCCACGGTCACGAGACGGCCGGGCCGGCCGTTGCCCCTGCTGGCCAGGATCGCGGGCCGGGTGGCGGGATCCACGCCGTCGATGCTCACCTGGCCCGCGCCGAGCCTCCCCCGAAGCGCCGCGAGGAGGGCCTGCATGGCGGGCGCGAGGGAAGGCTCGTCAACGGGATCGACCAGGGAGGCGTGAAGGGCGTTCGCGACCGAGGCTGCCGCGCGGCGCACGGCGCGCCACGCCCTTCGCGGCCAGCCTCCCGGGGAGGGCACCGGCGGTGGAAACGACAGGGGCACGCCGGCGTGCTCCGCGAGGAAGGTCCACTGCTCGGGGCCCAGGACCAGCACGAGGCCGCCCCTGGTCTGGAAACGGCCCGGGTCGTCGCCCGCGCGCATGGCGCGCAGATCGCCCTCAGATCGGAAGAGCACACG
>JBFYZU010000316.1:0-5287 GCA_041309365.1 Myxococcota bacterium | reverse complement strand
GACGATCCCAACTTCAGGGGCTCCAAAATCGAGGCGCGCGTCAAGCAAGCCCTCGACTTCGGCGTGAGCTGGGACGCGCCCCACATCCAGAAGGGCAAGAAGTGGGGGCAGGTCGTCACGGAGGTGGGGAAATGAAACCCTCTCAAGTGGGCATCAAGCACCTCTCCATGGACTGTGGCCAGCTCGTCGAGCTCGACCCGAAGGACCTCCCCCGCCTCCCCCATCCCTACGAGGACTGGACGGACAAGCCCATCGCCACGCTCACGGACGAGAAGCGCAGCAGCATGCAGGCCACCCTGGACGGGGTGATCGGGGTCAGGATCCCCGTGCCAGAGACCGAGAAGCAGAAGGAGGAGCTCGTCCGGCGCTTCCTCTCGGGCGTCGAGAAGCTCCTGAGCCGCGAGGACAACTGGACGTTCCTCGAGCCCCTTCTTTTGTCCCTGGACAACTGCATGCAGTGCAACACGTGCGCCGAGGCCTGCCCCATCTTCGAGTCGAGCGGCAGGGCCGAGATCTACCGGCCCCTGTTCCGGGCGGAGACGCTTCGCCGCATCGCCAGCCAGAACGGCTCGGGCGTCAACCGTGCGATGGCGAGCCTCACGGGCCGGGCCGTGACGGTCAACTGGAACACGGTGGCGCGGCTCGCCGACCTCGCCTACCGCTGCACGCTCTGCAGGCGGTGCGCCCAGGCCTGCCCCATGGGGGTGGACAACGGGCTGATCACGCGCGAGATAAGGAAGCTCTTCAGCCAGGAGCTCGGGATCGCGCCCCAGGAGCTGCACAAGTCCGGCACCGTGCAGCAGCTCGCCGTGGGATCCTCGACGGGGATGAACCCCGATGCGCTGAGAGACATCCTGGACTTCGCGACCGAGGACATCGAGGAGCGCACGGGGCTCAAGATCCGCATCCCCATCGACAAGGCCGGCGCAGACATCCTCATCATGCACAACGCCGGGGAGTTCCTCGCCTGGCCCGAGAACCTCCAGGCGTTCTCCATCCTCTTCGAGGCCGCGGGGCTGAGCTGGACCATCTCCAGCGACCTGGTGGGGTACGATTCGGTGAACTACGGGCTGTTCTACGACGACGTGCAGTACGCACGCATCGCCCTCAAGCACGCGCAGGTGGCCAAGAAGCTCGGCGTCAAGAAGGTCGTCATGGGCGAGTGCGGACACGCCCACAAGGCCTTCATGGCCATCGGCGACCGGATCTGGCTCGAGGAGTCCAACATCCCGCGCGAGAGCTCCATGACCCTCATGGAGGACCTCGTGTGCGGCGAGAAGGTCCAGGTGGATCCCGGCCGCAACGATTTCCCCGTCACGCTGCACGACCCGTGCAACCTGACGCGGTCCATGGGGATCGTCATGCCCCAGCGAAACGTCCTCAATAAGATCTGCCCCAAGTTCAGGGAGATGACGCCGCACGGGGTTTACAACTACTGCTGCGGCGGCGGCAGCGGGTTCGCGATCATGCAGTCCATGAACTTCCCGGACTGGCGCATGCAGATATCCGGCAGGAAGAAGTTCGGCCAGATCCTCGACGCCTTCTCCGACTGCATCGGGCCCGAGACGAAAAAGTACGTCTGCGCACCCTGCTCGAACTGCAAGGGGCAGATCAGGGATCTCCTGCAGTACTACGAGGCTAAGGATCGGGTCGGGCTCCACTACGGGGGCCTCGTCGAGCTCGTGGTCAACGCCATGACGGACGTCAAGCCGGGGTTCATCGAGTGGGACCCCGTGATGTAGGACATGAGAGCCGGCGGCAAAGGAGAACAACCAGATGAGAGGGGTCATCGATGGGAGCCAATGAAGCAATGAAGAACGGGATCGACAACATGGACTCCCAGGCAAGGCTTGGGGCCGTCCAGAAGGTCTCCGACGAGACCAGGCTCGGCTACATCGCCAGGACCGACCCGTGCGCCGACGTGAGGCTGGCGGCGCTCGAGCGTCTGACCAGCGACGAGCGGCTCGCCGAGGTCGCGAAGGACGCCAGGGAGATGGACGTGCGCCTGGCCGCGGTGGAGAGGATCGAATCGGACGAGCTTCTGGCGGGGATCATCAGGGATCGGGGCAACTTCCGTCTCGTGCGCGCCTGCATGTCCCGGATCACCGACCCGAAGATCCTCGAACGGATCGCAGGGGACACGGACATCTCGCCGGCCACCAGGAGGCTGGCCGTGGAGCACTTCGCCGACGAGTCCTTCCTCTCCGACGTGCTCGCCGAAAAGGACGACAAGAGCCGCAAGAGCGAGGAGGCCATCGAGCGGATCCTGGCGACCTACGAGGGCCCGCGGGTGGTGCGCGCCATCGGCCGGTTCCGCCACAGCGAGAAGGCCCTGCGCGCCCTGGGGACCATCGCCTACAAGGGCGGGGAGTGCGGCGTGCTGGCCACGGAGTTCTTGTGCCGCGCCATCGCGAGCACGAGCACGAGCCTGCGTCGAGCCGCACGCGAGGAGCTCGTGGCGCTCGCCGACCCCGAGGAGGTGGAGGTCATCGTGAAGGCGCTCGAGGACCCCGCCATCGCGGACGCCGTGCGCGAGATCCTCGAGGTCATCGACACGCCGCTGGCCCGCGAGGGCCTCGGCCGAGATCGCACCGGAAGAAAGGACCACACATGACGAAGAGGATCCTCATCATCGACGACGAGGAGGACATGCGGGTCTACCTCAAGACCCTGCTGGACAAGGCCGGCTACGACACGGACGTCGCCGAGAACGGGGACGTGGGCGTGGACAAGGCCTCGACCTTCCAGCCGGACCTCATCACGCTCGATCTGATGATGCCCAAGCAGTCCGGCATCAAGGCGTACCAGAGGCTCAAGGGATCCCTGGAAACGAGCCAGGTGCCGGTCCTCGTGCTGACGGGGCTCGCCAGGCAGAAGGACTTCTTCGGTGGGGGCATGCCGCAGCCGGAGGCTGTGATGGACAAGCCCATCGACAGGCAGATCTTCCTGGACCAGGTGTCGCAGCTCCTCGGAAACTAGCTTGAACCTGGACGAGACCAAGCCCCACGATCCGCACCGGATGAGAAGGAGGCGGCCCAAGTTCCCGCGCCGTCTCAGCCCGAACCACTGGAGGGACGTGGTGCCGTGCTACCTGTCCGTCCAGGACCGCGACCTGAGGATCCTCGAGGCCAACTCGCTGTTTCGCGAGGACTTCGGCGAGAGGCTGGGAGAGCACTGCTTCTCCGTCTACAAGAAAAGGGGCGTGCCCTGCGACAACTGCCCCGTCCTCAAGGTGTTCGAGAGCGGGGGAACGCACTCGAGCGAGGAGAAGGTGTACACGGCCACCGGCAGGACCACGGACATGATCGTCCAGGCCGCTCCGTTCCGCCGCGATCCGAGCGGCAACGTGGTGGAGGTGGTGGAGATGTCCACCAACATCACGCAGGTCCGCAGGCTGCAGAGCGAGCTCGCGATCATGGGAAGGGCCGTCGCGGAGATGGCGCACCGGATCAAGAACATCGTGATGGGGCTCGAGGGGGGCATCTACGTCGTCAACATCGGCATCCAGGACAAGGACGACGAGGCCCTCGCCAAGGGCTGGCGCATGGTCGAGGGGAACGTCGAGAAGGTCTCGCGCGTGGTCAAGGACCTGCTCTACTGCTCCAAGGCCAGGGAGCCGAACATGCAGGATGGAGTCCGGCCAGAGCAGCTGCTCGAGCAGGTCCACGACCTGTTCCGCCACCGGGCGGAGGATCACGGGATCCGGTTCGATCTCGAGATCGTCAGGACCCCGCAGCCGGGACGCTACGATCCAGATGGCCTGCACGCCCTCCTGACGAACCTCGTGGCGAATGCCCTGGATGCGTGCCGGTTCGATCCCTCGGAGGACAAGAGCCATGCGATCGTCATGAGGTGCGACGAGGACGCCATGGGCAGGACCCTCATCGAGGTGAGAGACACCGGGGTCGGGATCCCCATGTCGGTGGCCGACAAGGTGTTCGAGAACTACTTCTCCACGAAGGGGACCGAGGGAACGGGGCTCGGCCTGCTCGTGGCCAAGAAGATCGTCGAGGAGCACGGCGGCACGATCGAGTTCGACTCGGTCGAGAGCCAGGGGACGATCTTTCGCATCACGCTCCCCTGAGCCGGCCGCCTGGCTCGCCCGAAAGCTGGAGGCGAGAGTCGGGCCGCTAGGGCTGCGCCAAGGCCTCGACGATGCGGGCGAGCACGCCGGCCGTGTCGGAGTTGGAGAAGAGGACCACGGCATCGCCGGGGCGAGCCGCGAGTCGGACCAGAGCGGGCAGGTCGTCCAGGGAGGGTGCGAGGACGGCCGTGCGGCCCAGGGCCTCGATGTCCTTGCCGAGTGCCGCGAGGTCGAGCCTCTCTTCGGGGGCGAGGTTGGTGCGGGCCAGAGGAGCGAGGATCACGCGGTCGGCGTGGGCCAGGGCCGCGGGCCAGCTCGCCTGGTGCAGGTTGCGGCAGGCCGTGGCGCTGGCGGGCCTGAAGATGGCCACGATGCGGGCCAAAGCGGGCAGGCCGGCGCGCAGGCCCTGCAGGGTCACGGCCACCGCCGTGGGGTGGTGACCGAAGTCGTCGAGCACCCGCACGCCGGCCGGCGTGCCCACGAGGTGCTGCCGGCGGGCCACGCCCGGGAACGATGCCAGGGCACGGCGCACGCAAGACAAGGGGACGCGGGCGTGCTCGATGCACAGGACGAGCGCGGCCAGGGCGTTGGTCACGTTGTGCGCGCCCGTGGCCGGCAGCTCGAAGCGGCCGAGGTCGCCCGACGGGCCGGCCACGACGAACGAGGTGCCAGCCTCCGTGAAGACGAGGTCCACGGCCCGGTAGTGGGCCTCGACCGAGGGGCCCAGGCCGTACGTGCTCACCCGGCAAGGCGCCAGGCCGGCCACCTCCATCACGGCCTCGTGGTCGGCGCAGGCCACGACGCGGCCCGAGGCGGGCATGCCCGTCACGAGCCTCTCGAACGCGCGCCGGTAGGAGCCCCACGTGGGGTAGATGTCCACGTGGTCGTGCTCCACCGAGGTCAGGATCAGGCCGTGGGCCTGGTAGCCGAGAAACTTGGCGCGCTTCTCGAAGAACGCGGAGTCGTACTCGTCGCCCTCGATGACGAACAGCTCCCCGCTGCCGGCTGCCGCGCCGCTCTCGGCCCCGAGGATCCTGCCGCCCACGAGGAAGCCCGGGTCGAGGCCTGCCGAGCGCAGGATGTGCACGACCATGGCCGAGGTGGTGGTCTTGCCGTGGGTACCTGCCACGACCAGAGCTCGACGGCCCCTGAGCACCAAAGACGACAGCGCACCGGGAAGCGAGCACAGGGCCAGGCCCGCCT
>JBFYZU010000315.1:0-2766 GCA_041309365.1 Myxococcota bacterium | reverse complement strand
ACGCGATCTCGGCGTCAGCCTTCGGGTTCGCCTGTGCGGCGTACGGGAGTACGTCTTTGCGCAAGCCCCCGGCTTTCTTGACCTCCCGCGAAATTCCCCGTTTCGTGACTGGCAACCGGCTGTTCTCCCACCTCCTTTTCTGGATGGGAACTACCTGACCATCTCTGGCGCATCGAGAAGCGCGCCGTCCCTTCACTCGTGGGAGTGGTGGAACACTCGGGATGTTGAGAAGCGAGGGTCGCGCGCCGTCCCTTCACTCGTGGGAGTGGTGAACGTCTACGGAGGTACGCTGGAATCGTCCATGCGTGAGTTTGCGAGGCGGGATCCTTGCCGGGATTTCAGCAGGCGATGGCACAACTGCAGCCGCCACCCTCGGTGGTCGTGCCGGTGGGGTCGGTGACGTCGGTCTGGGCGTCCGCGTCGTCAGCGGGCTCCGGGCTCTCCTCTGGCTCGGGTTCCTCCTCCGGCTCGGGCTCTGCGATCTCGAACCCGGGTTCTGCCGAGACGGTGACGCTCATCGAGGGGCATCCGCGGTAGCCCACGGAGAAGTAGTAGGTCGATCCGGGAATCAGGGCGGGGTCCGTGGTCGAATCCAGGACGACCGCGCCCTCGGGGTTCTCCACGGACAGATCCGCCTCCTGGACCTTGAGGGGGAAGGACATGCCACCGAAGATCTCCACCATCTCGTGCACGATGGGATTGCCGGAACGCACGTTGACCGCCACGGTCTCGTCCCCGCGGGCGCCCATGATCAGGGTGTCCACGTGGATCGTGAGGCTGCTGGCATCCTCGGGCACCTCGATGGTCCACTGGAAGTCCGGCGGGAAGAAGTATCCCTGCGTCTCGAACGATCCGAACATCATGTCGCAGGCACCGAGCATGTCGAAGCCCATGCACGTGAAGCTGTGCGAGACGCCTTCATCAAGACTCATGAACCTCGTGCAGGTCGACATCCCGCGCTCGTCGAGGACGGCCTGTATCTCGTCCACCTGCGAGGCGGTGAGATCCCCGTCGCTCTCGAGCGCCTCGGCTGCGGCCATGATGCCGGCGGAGTAGTCCGCGAATGACGCGTCGGGGGTGAGGGTCGCGAGCGACGCGTAGGCCATGTGCTCGAGGGCCGTGCCTCCGGCTATCTCGTGGATCGCCCAGTTGGCTCCGCCCACGATCTCCCCGTCGTAGTGCACCTCGCCCACGATGTCGCGGGGGCAGACGCGGTCGTTCACGAGGTTGCGGCCGAAGATGTACTCGCCCATGTCCGGGTCGCCGGTGATGGACACGGCGAAGGTGTCCGCGAGCCCCTCGTCCAGCCCGCCGGGGAACACGAGCATGCCGTACTGGTCCGATCCGAAGTAGGCGAGATGGGCCGTGGCCTGGTTCACCGAGTGCGTGAACTCGTGGCAGATCGTGTCGAAGTCATGGGCGAAGTCCCCGTTGGTGGCCTGGCCGAGGCTGATGGTCCATGCCTCGGGGTCGAAGAAGGCGTTGTCGTAGGCCACACCGGCTTCCTCGACGTAGTTGACGTAGACCTTCATGACGCTATGCGGGGGGGTGTGTCCGTGCACGGTCCTGTAGTAGTTCGAGATCCAGTCGATCTGGTAGTACGCGTTGACCTCTGCGAACGGGTCGTCGAACACGGGCTCGTCCTCGGCGCGGGGTGGGAGGTAGAGGAAGTTGCCGTCCAGGTCTGCCACGGCGCTCTGCGTGTGGGCCCCGGTCGTGCTGTAGAGCCATGCCTGGGCGTACTCTCCCGTGAGCAGTGTCCCGTCGCCCGTGAGACGCTGCAGATCGACCTCCGATGTGATGCCCTCGTCACGCACGGGGTTCTCCGGGAAGATGTAGCCCCGCGCGTCCATAATGGGGTCGCGCACCGAGAGGATCCGGCCGCTGGATGCATCCAGTATCACCACGGCGGCCTGCGACGGCGCCGGTCCGGCCAGAGAGACCCGCCAGGCCAGGACTGCGCCCTGGTGGGCCATGTACACGCCCAGGGTCGTGGATCGCGCGTCCGGTGCCCATCCCATGAGGCCGGCTCCGACGTCCACGGCATCCGTCGACGTGAGGGCAGGGACGATGCTCAGCCCCGGGTCGACCATGACGAGGTTGGATGAGAATGCGCTGACCGAGCCGTCCGCCTCGACCCTGACGACGATCACCCTGTCGAACACCGGCAGGCCTGCGAAGACCTGCGCGAGCCTGACGAAGGTGCGGCCCTTCCACGCCACGAGGTCGTCGAGGGCGAGCTCGGTCGCTGGATCGACGACGGCGATGAGCGAAAAGTTGTCCAGCGTGAACCGGAACGCCGCCCCGGCCGGATCCGCGGCCAGAGGGATCGTGTTGAAGCCGTGGACAAAGGATGGAAGCGTCGACCCCTGCTCGTACAGGGCCACCGGAGAGCGGCCAGAAACGTCGAGCGTGTCGAGCATCTCCTCGTGCTCTGGGGCGCCGGCAGCGCGGGCGGGCTGCAGAGTCAGGGCTGTCATCAAGAGTGCGATCATTGGTAATGCACTGTAATTGTTCACTTTTTCTCCTTCATGGGCAAATGCGTTTTCCATTCCTATTGAAGTGTGCGTACAGCGTTGCAAGGTTCTACCTGCAAAGGACGATACAGGTCCCAGGGGCTCGGGCCAGTTGCTGTCCCGAAATACCCCTTCACGCGATCTCGGCGTCAGCCTTCGGGTTCGCCTGTGCGGCGTACGGGAGTACGTCTTTGCGCAAGCCCCCGGCTTTCTTGACCTCCCGCGAAATTCCCCGTTTCGTGACTGGCAA
>JBFYZU010000314.1:0-4998 GCA_041309365.1 Myxococcota bacterium | reverse complement strand
TCGCGATGGTGGCCACAGGCAGGGCGACGGACTCCATGCCAACGGCAAGGCCGGTGATGATGTTGGTGGCTGCGCCGGTCTTGCAGGCCTCGGCCACCCTGCGCACCGGCCCGTGTGCCGTGTAGTACTCGGTGAACTGGCCTATGGCCACGCCAGCCACGATGCCCACCACGATGGCGTAGAACACGCCGTACCTGCCTGCCCAGCCCAGGGCCTCGATGACCTCGGGCGCCGTGCCGCTGAAGGCGTACTTCACGAGGCCGAACGCGCCCACGACGAACAGGATGGCGGAGATGTACATCATCCAGTTCAGGGCCTGGCCCGGGTTGAGCTTCTTGAGCCCCTTGAGCATGAAGATGGCGATGACCGACGCCACGAAGCCCACGCCCGTCGTCACGAGCGGCAGGGCCATGAGGGTCCCGTTCAGGCTCTCGGCCTGCTCTCCGCTCAGGGCCTGGATCATCTCGGGGGCCTGCATGATGGTCACGGCGATGGCCACTGCAGCGACGATGGATCCCACGAACGACTCGAACAGGTCGGCTCCCATGCCCGCGATGTCACCCACGTTGTCGCCCACGTTGTCGGCGATCACGCCCGGGTTTCTGGGGTCGTCCTCCGGGATCCCGGCCTCCACCTTGCCCACGAGGTCAGAGCCCACATCCGCGGCCTTGGTGTAGATGCCACCGCCGACGCGCGCGAACAGGGCCACCGAGCTCGCGCCCATGGCAAAGCCGCTGATCACGTCCGGGTGCTCCTTCCAGAAGAAGTAGAAAAACACGCCCAGGCCCAGCATGCCCAGGCTGGCAACGGTCACGCCCATGATGGACCCGCCGAAGAACGCCACCTCGAGCGCGGCGCTCTGGCCGTGCTTGTCGGCAGCGTTCGCGGTGCGGGCATTGGAGCGGGTCGCGCCCTTCATTCCGATGAAGCCCGCCAGCATGCTCATGCCGGCGCCCACGATGTACGACAGGGCGGTCTGCCAGTTGACGGCCTGCCCCTCGCGTCTCAGGCCGAACAGCAGCACGAGGAACATCACGGCCATGAAGATGCCGATGATCTTGTACTCCCTCTGCAGGAAGACCATGGCACCGTCGTGGATGGTGTTGCTCAGCTCCTTCATCTTGTCGTTGCCCACCGGCTTCTTCATGACGAGCATGAAGAAGAAGTAGGCGAGGCCCAGCCCCACGAGGCCGAGCACTGGAACGCCGATCAACCAGGCGTCACCGAACATCGCGTCACCTCCTTGCTTGATCCCGCAGGGGGACCGCACAGACCACGGGATTTTGGCACCACGGCCAGAGTGGCCCTACCATATCGATTCCAGGTGTTTTGTCAACACTTTCGCAAGTGCTGAAGGCTTTGCATGACAGGATCGACAAGCTGCCTGGCCGGGAGGTATCGACATATCGTCATCAGGTGCGGGAATCGGGGCGCGAGGCCCGGGATCACGGATGGCAGCAGCGGAATCCCAGGTTGAAGAACGCGAACAGCTGCGAGGCAATGGTGAAGTTGAAGTTGCAGGTTAGCCCCGCAGCGGGCTGGTTGGAGGCACCTCCACGGATCTCGTAGTAGTTCTCCGGCGTTGTGTCGCCGTTCGAGTCCTGCGAGAGCCGCCAGGTGCTCGTCCACTCCTTGACGTTCCCGCTCATGTCGTAGACGCACGTGCCGCTGAAGTTCGAGCAGCATGCGGACATGTCTCCGGTGTCGAGGATCTCGTCGTTGTCGCCCGAGCTGGAGCAGGTGCCACCGCACGGGCAGTCGGTGTCGAAGTCGTTGCCGTTGCAGGTGGTCGCCTGGTACGTATTGCCGTACGGGTAGGTGTATCCCGAGGCGGAGCGGCACACGTTCTGCCACTGGGCCGCCGTACACAGGTCCCAGCCCGTGCCCAGGTTCTGGCAGGCCCTGCGGGCGTCGTTCCAGCTGATGTTGGTCCAGGGCAGCACCCCGTCCTTGGAGCAGGCCTTGCTGGTGAGGGTCGTTCCCGAGTAGGTTTCTGTGCCCGCGCTGCAGCTGGCCGCGTTGGGCCTGGAGGCCTCGTACTGGAAGATCCGCACGCCTCCCACGTTGACCGCGCCGATGATCGTGTAGGCCGTGTTGCTGAAGTCGTCCACGAGGCCGTTGCAGTCGTCGTCGAGGCCGTTGCAGGCCTCGCTGGTGCCGGTGCCTTCCACGGCGTCGCACACGAGCGAGCTGGCCGAGCACACGTACGAACCGGTCCCGGTGCAAAGCCCGGTGCCCACGGTGCAGGACGTGCCCTTGAGAGCGAGGTGCTCGTCCACAGCGCCGTCGCAGTCGTTGTCCACGTCGTCGCATGGCCGGCCCGAGGACTCGGGATCGATGCTCATGCAGTCGGTGCTCACGTACACGCCGGGTCCGTAGTTGCAATACCAGCCCTTGGCCCCGCAGCGCGTCTCGCACACGGGAGAGGAGCCCGCGCAGGCGCCGGTCTGGGGGCAGAAGTTTCCAACGGTCACGAAGCCTGGGTCGAGCTGGTCCACGAGCGTGTCGCAGTCGTTGTCCACGCCGTCGCACACCTCGTTGCCCGTGTACTCGCAGAAGGTCGAGCAGCAGGTCATGCCCGAGGTGCACCCTTCCGCTGGACCCGGCCACCAGCTGGGCTCGCAGCCAACGACCTGGCAGGAGCCGCCCGAGCAGATGGCGATGGCGTGGGCGCTGACGAGACTGGAGCATCGCCGCCCGCACTGGCCACAGTTGTTGGGATCGACGGCGAACAGGAAGTCCTCGTCCACGAGCGCGTCGCAGTCGTCGTCCAGATCGTTGCAGGCCTCCACCGTGCCGTCGTCGCCGCCCAGGCATACCTCGGACCCTGCAACGCACTGGAGGTTTCCGAAGTCGCACTCGCCAACGTCCGTGCCGCAGGGGGCACCCGCCGGCAGGCCGTCGTCGGGGGTGCCGTCGCAGTCGTTGTCGTGGCCGTCGCAGATCTCTGCCACGGGACCCACGTCCCCCACGCAGTCCAGCGTTCCGGCGTTGCATTCGGTGAGCCCGTACTCGCAGTCTCCCACGCTGCCCAGCCCGGAATCGTTGCACACCTGGTTCTCGTCGGGCAGGTATGTCGACCCGGCATCGGGCTCGTCTGCGGGGCCGTCGCAGTCGTCGTCGAGACCGTTGCAGGTCTCCTGCGTGGGCCCGGTGTCCCCCTGGCACGCGAGCGCACCGCCGTCGCAGTGCAGCGTGCCGGTGGCGCACTCGCCAACGTCGGTCCCGCAGGTGCCTCCGCTCTGCGGATCGCCCTCGTCGATGTCGCCGTCGCAGTCGTCGTCGATGCCGTTGCAGGTCTCGTCGCCCGAGGCCGTGCAGCAGGTGGCCGGAGGCGCACCGCAGGAGCCCTCGGCGGTCTCGCAGGCCGAGCACTCGTACTCGCACCCGTCGAGGTCGCTCTCGTTCTCGTCCCAGTACCCGTCCTCGCAGGGTCCCATGACGCACTCGGCCCCGGCCGGGGTGCCGTCCGAGCTCTCGCACAGATCCTCCGCGGCCGCGAAGCGGCACCTCTCCCCGCACTGTCCGCAGTTGTCAGGGTCGGTGACGAGATCCACGTCCTCGTCCGCCACGCAGTCGCAGTCGTTGTCGATGTGATCGCACACGGCGTCCGCGGGGGATGTGGCGAAGCAGACCGTCTCGCAGCCCCAGGTGGCAGGGATGAGCGGATCGTCCTCGCGGCAGTCGAGGAAGTTGACGTCGCAGGAGGCCACCGAGCACACACCATCCTCGCAGGCATTGTAGGCATTGGGCAGCTGGCAGCGGTTGCCGCACTCGCCGCAGTGGTTCAGGTGGCTCGAGGTGTCGACGCACACGGGCCCTTCCGTGTCCTGGCAGCACACCTGGCCTCCCTCGCACACGGGATCGCAGACGGGCTCGCCGTCGGCGGGCACGTCGGTGGAGGTGTCGGTCGTGGTGTCGACCTCGGTGAAGGTGTCCGATGGCCCATCCCCGTCCATGCCCGTATCGGAGGCGTCGCCAGCCGAGTCCGATGCCGGGTCCAGGCCCGTGTCGGCCCCGGCGTCGGTGCAGTCACCGATGCAGTAGGGCACCTCGTTGCACCCGGTGGCCACGACCACCGTACACAGCGCGGCGGCCACGATGGCCCCGGTCCATCTCGTCGTCGTCATCTTGGAATCTCCTCTCATGGCAACCCCATCTGCGAGAGCCTCTGCATGCACACCGCGTGGACCTGCGCCTCGGACAGACCGCCGTCCACGTTAAGGACGGTCCCGGCATCGAGCCGTTTCATGACGGACCTGTAGCGCTCGCAGATCCTCTCCTGCATCTCGCGGTCGTCGAAGATCTCCTGGATCATCCTTCTATCCATACGCCGCCTGAAGGCCACCTCGGGGTCCACATCCAGGAAGATCACCAGATCCGGCTGGCGTGCGAAGCCGTTGATGGCCGTCAGCCACTCCATGCTCTCGTCCGAGCCAGACGTCGCGCTCTGGTACACGAGGCTCGAGTGCAGGTAACGGTCGGTGATGATGTTGATCCCGTCTTGCAGGTTGGGCTCTATCTCGCTCTCCAGGTGATCGAGCCTGTCGGCCGCGAACATGAGCCCCATGGTGTTCCAGCCAGGCGCCCTCATTCCGGTGCGACCCCGGGTCACGAGCCTCCCCTGGAGGATCTGACGGATCAGGCCACCCACGGGTCCGTCGCTTGGCTCCTGGGTCAGGTGGACCGGGATACCCAGATCGATGAGGGCGGCATGCATGAGCCGTGCCTGGGTCGTGGTGCCGCTGCCGTCGATCCCCTCGAGCGCGATGAGCTTCCCCGTCACCTATGGTTCCCTCCTGGCACGTACGAGGGCCATGACCGACGCGATCAGCACGAGGACGATCGCACCCGGCCATGCGCCCCTACCGTCCGATCCCATGCTGCATCCGGCGCAGCCGCCGGCGCCGGTGGCGATGATGTCCTGGCCGGTGGTGCCCGCGTCCGTGTCCGTGTCGGGCGAGGCCTCGGGGGTCTCGTCGGGATGGGGGATGAGGC
>JBFYZU010000313.1:0-17034 GCA_041309365.1 Myxococcota bacterium | reverse complement strand
ATGCGCAAAGGGCGGACCTGACAATGAAAGACGGCGTGCTCGAAGTGGAGGCGGCATGACACAGTACGGCTACTTCGAGATCACCAGGAGCTGCCTGAGGTGCGGGCGTCCACTGCCCGTGAACGGTCCGCTGGAGAACGTGCGCTGCGCGTCGTGCTTCGAGACGAACCCCGTCCCTTTACTCATGTACCTTCAGGTCTTCCAGATCGCTTGCAAGAACGATGAGCAGATCTACGGGGGTGAGACCAGGACGCAGACGCCCATCACTGACGGCGGGCCGTACAAGCTCACGTGGGGAACCCACGAGCCTGCCTGCAGGGCCTGCGGCGCGGTGCTCTCCGGGGCCCCGCCGGCCGCAGGCGCGTATCCGTGCCCGGGATGCGGCACGGCCGTGACGACGTTCGAGCCTCCGGGCTGGATGAAGGACCTGTATCCCGGTGCGGTGCAGATCTACCTCGGAGTGCAGGAGAGCGCGAGCACTGACCAGGGACCGGGGCTCCAGCTGGATCAGGCCCGCACCCACCCGGTGGCCATGCCCTGCTCGACGTGCGGCGGTGGGCTTTCCATCGGCGTGGACACGCCCATCGAGCACATGTGCGGCTTCTGCGGCAGCCCGGTTACGATCCCGGACGAGATATGGGATCGCCTGCACCCGACCGAGGCCGTGCAAGGCTGGTACGTGCGGTTCGAGCTCCCCGTGCCGGAGTGTCGGCTGGAGATGCGCATGGATCTCGCCGAACGCTTCAAAAAGCAGGTGAAGCCCATCGAGCGATCCGACGGCCGCATGAACGCGAACGTGGCCGGGCCGTCGAGGTTCGCGTGCCTCAAGATCGGCAACCTGTGCGGGAACTGCAAGACCACCATCCCCATCAACGGCCCCGTGCTGCACCCCGTGTGCCCCACCTGCGGAACGCTCAGGGACCTGCCCCCCCAGGCCCTGGGCCACCTCATGGCCTGGGTGGAGGAGGAGGAGCCCTCCTTCGTGGGCTCGTACATGCAGTACGGCTACTTCTTCAAGGTCAAGAGGACGCGCGTCCAGCCGTTCTGCGTTCGCTGCGAGTCGGATCTCCCCCTCGTCAAGCCCGGCACGGACGCGGTGGTGGAGTGCCCGAAGTGCTCGGCGCGGTATCCCACGTTCCCTGTGCCCGGGGAGATCCGGTTCCACGCCGGGCACGCACGACAGGTCTACTGCGCACAGAGGGACTCGGATCTGCAGGCCCTGCAGGCATCGGCGGCCGTCGACTTCGGCTGTCCCTCGTGCGGCGCCAACATCACGATCGACACCTCGACCCCACGCATCCACCGTTGCCAGTACTGCAGAAACGACGTCTTCATCCCGGACCAGGTGTGGCACCGGTTCCACCCCGTGACGAAGATGCTGCCCTGGTTCGTGGACGCCGGCAGGGTTCCGCCTTCTGCGGAGATCAAGAGGCGTGCAGAGGCGGACGCCGTCATGAAGCAGGCCGACCGGGGAGTCCTCTGGGACAAGATCAAGTTCTGGATCATGTTCCTCTTGCCGGTGCTGTTCGTCCTCGCGATGCTTGGCTACCAGATATACCGCATCTTCTCCTGATCTGCCGGGCCCGGATCCGTCCAGGACACACGGGTTTGCGCTGGAGGATGCATCCTAGTATTGTGGCCGGGCGACGGGAGGGCGAGATGAGCTACCTCGTACTCGGAGCGGGACGCATGGCCCGCGGGCTGGTGCACTACCTCAAGACGCACGACCAGGACGCCAGGGTGAAGGTCGTGGACGTGTCCGCGCAAAGGGCGAAGGACCTGGCAACATGGGCGGGTGGCTCGGTCATGGCCGGCCGGCTCGACCTCGACGACCGCGCCGGCGTGCGAAGGGCCTTCGAGGACGTCACCGTGGCCATCGGCGCGGTGCATTACCGCTACAACGTGATGCTGACCGAGGAGGCTGCGCGCGCCCGCACGCACCTCGTGGACCTGGGCGGCAACAACGGCGTGGTGGCCAGGCAGCTTGCCCTCGGGGCGCGCGTGAAAAAGGCCGGCGTGACCGTGGTGCCCGACACCGGCCTCGCGCCCGGAATGGCCAGCATCCTGGCCATGGCCGCCATCGAGGGGATGGATCGGGTGGACCATTTGCGCATCCGCGTGGGAGGCGTGCCTCTCCGGCCCCTGCCTCCACTCGGTTACCAGCTCGTGTTCTCCACCGAGGGGCTCATCAACGAGTACGTGGAGGATGCCCAGGTGCTCGAGGGTGGCAAGCTCGTGAACGTACCCTCGCTCACGGACCCGGAGCCCGTGCGATTTCCTCCGCCCTTCGGGATGATGGAGGCGTTCCACACGTCGGGCGGCGCGTCCACCCTGGTGCACACGCTCCGTGGGAGGGTCTTTGACCTGGACTACCGCACGGTCCGCTACCCGGGCCACTGCGAACGCATGGCCACGCTCAAGGAGCTGGGCTTCATGGATGCGAGGCCCGTGAAGCTCGGCAAAGTGACGGTGAGCCCACGCGAGCTCACGGGCCTGCTCCTCGAGCGGGGGTTGCCTGACAGAGGCGAGGACGCGGTGCTCGTGCTCGTGACGGCCGACGGCCGGTCGGGCGGGAGGCATCGACGGGTGCGCATCCGGCTTGTCGACAGGTTCGACAGGGCAACGGGCCTTTTTGCCATGATGCGCTGCACGGCATTCCCGAGCGCGTGCATCGCACACATGCTCGCCACCGGCATCATCACCGATCGTGGCGTACACCCGCAGGAGCTGGTGGTACCCATCGAGATGTTCATCGATCGGATGAGGAAGGCCGGACTCGCCATCCGCAAGCAGACGGCGTGGGGGAAACGGGTGGTGTGACTACCAGCTGCGACGACGGCCGCCGCCACCGCCGCCACCGCCACCGCCGCCACCGCCACCACCACCCCTGCGATCTTCACGGGCCCGCGCCTCGTTCACGTTGAGCTTCCTGCCCTCGACCTCGCGCTCGGCACACTCGGCGATCGCCTTGCGTGCTCCGGCGTCGTCCATCTCGACGAAGGCGAAGCCGCGCGGGCGCCCCGTGTCGCGGTCCGTGATGATGTTCACGCTGGTGACCGTGCCGTACTCGCCGAACATGGCGCGCAGCTGGTCCTCGTTCATGCTGAAGGGCATGTTTCCGACGTAGATCTTCATGATGTCTGATTCCCTATACCCGAGCACGTTGAAAGAGCCATGAGCGTGCTCGGGTCGGATCGCGCGGGGCTCCAGCCGGCCGGGACCTCCCGGTCAGCGAGCAGAATATAGACCCGATTGGGAGGAAATGCCACTGCAAGTGTGCGCTTTTTTCCGGCAGGGGCCAAAGGTGAAAAAGTCAGATCTCGCGCACCGCGGCCAGGGCAGCCGAGATGATCTCGTCCGTGCTCTGGCCCGTGCTCTCGCCCTCGAAGTTGAGGATGATCCTGTGGCGCAGGGCCAGTGGGGCCATGGCCTTCACGTCTTGAAACCCCAGGCTGGGCCGGCCGTCCATGAGGGCGCGTACCTTGGCGCCGAGCACCAGGGCCTGGGCGCCCCGGGGGCTGGCGCCGTAGCGGACGTACTTTCTCACGGTGTCCGGGGCCGAGGCGCCGTCCGGGTGGGTGGCCTGCACGAGCCTCACCACGTAGTCGAGCACGGTCTTGTTCTCGATCTGCATGTCCCGCACCAGCTGGATCATGCGGCCGAGCTCCTCGCGATCCACCACCTGACCGGCCTCGGGCGTCTCACCGATGGTCGTGCGATCGATGATGGTCCTGAGATCCTCGCCTGACGGGAAGTCGAGCAGGATCTTCATCAAAAACCTGTCGAGCTGGGCCTCGGGCAAGGGGTAGGTGCCCTCCATCTCGATGGGGTTCTGCGTGGCGAGCACCACGAAGGGAGGGTCGATGGCGTAGGTCGTGCCCATGGTGGTGACGCGGTGCTCCTGCATGGCCTCGAGCAACGAGCTCTGCGTCTTGGGCGTGGCGCGGTTGATCTCGTCGGCCAGCACGAAGTTGGCGAAGATGGGCCCTTTCCGGAACTCGAACGTGCGCCCCGACTCGCCCCGGTCCACGAGGAGCATCGTGCCCGTCACGTCCGCTGGCATGAGGTCGGGCGTGAACTGGATGCGCGAGAAGGTCAGGTCCAGAGCCCGGGCGAAGGTACGTACGAGCAGGGTCTTGCCGATGCCGGGCACGCCCTCGAGCAGCACGTGGCCGCCCGCCAGCAAGGACACCAGCACGCCGGCCACCACCTCCTCGTGCCCGACGATCACCTTCCCTATCTCCGCACGGATGCGGTCGCAGGTCTCGCCGAAGCGCGCGATGCGGCCCACGAGCGCGTCCGGATCCACCACGGTCCTCGCCGCGTCCGCGCTCATCACTGGGTCACTTCGAGGAGCTTCTGGCGCAGCACCGAACCGGTGAACCCGTCCTCGGCCACCCCCTTGACGAAATCCTTGCCTGCCTCGCCGCCGAACTTCACGATGGCCTCGGCCACGGTGAGAAGGACGTCCATGTCCGTGCTCAGCACCGTGTCCGCGTGGTACATGAGGAGAAACCCCTCGAGATCCGGCAGCGCGGACACGTCACCGAGCTCCAGGATGGCCGCCGTGAGCTCCACGAGATCCTGCTGGGCCGTCTCGTGGTCGCGCAGATGGTCGAGCAAGAGGGGCAGGGCGCTCTTCTCGCCAGCCTTTGCCAGCGACGACGCGATGGCGCCCACGGGCGGGGCGTCCATCTGATCGAGGTAGCTGGCGTGGTACTTGAGCGCGTCCTTGAGGAACTCGACCCCGCCCTCGCGGTCGCGCAGCATCAGCGCCGCCATGTCCTTCATGGCCTTGGGAACGAAGGACGAGCGCATGACCTCCAGGAGATCCATGGTCACCGACTCGTCCGGCAGCGCCACCATGAGCGCCAGCGCGTACTTCCTGAGGGGCAGCACCTGGGTGTCCACGTCGAACACCAGGTCCCTGAGCCCCCAGATGAGCTTCTTGGCCTCGCCCTCCACGGTGGGAGCCCACGACCCGGTGTCGAAGGCGCAGGTCTCGGGCTTCTGGCCGATGGACCCCAGCTCCGCCGCGCCGCCCGTGGCCGAGTCCACGTAGGTCAGGGCACCGGACTCGTCCACCAGAAAGACGCCTGCGGTGCCGGCGCTGGCCCAGGCCAGCGGCGTGGCGCTGGCGTGCACCCAGCGCGCCACGCCGTCCGTTGCGCCCAGCGAGATGAGGTAGCGGTAGAACAGGAACTGGTAGGAGTCCGCACTCAACCCCATCTGTGTCTCCTTGGCCACGGGCACCGGGCTCCACAAAAGCTTGATGCGCGCCCGCGCGCCGATCGACGGCTTGGAGCTCTCGAAGGCGTCCGACCAGATCTGAGGCTGTCCCGGCATCTTTTCGGCGTCGATGTCGATGAACGCGGAGCCCTCCTTGGTGCCACCCGCCGAGCGGGGCGAGAGCCTCATGATGTCCTTCTGCCCGCCGAAATAGACGCCCTCGGCCAGGGCGAGGACCCAGTCCACGGTGCCGTCGCGGCGCAGGAGCCGGCACACCTCGTCGCCGGTGGCCCCGTCGAGCACGCTGATGCTCTGCCTGTCCCAGGGCACGAACACGAGCCCCCCCCGGGCCGCCGGCGCGCCCAGCAGCCGGTCAACGGGCACGCTCCATCTCTTCGATCCCGAGGCCGCGTCAACGGCCCAGATCACTCCGTGCTGCCCCGTGGCCGCGAACCCGCCGTCCGTGTTGCCCTGCGTGACGAACGCCGTGGCGCCGTCGAAGGCGAACCCGTAGAGGTTCGGCTCCTCCATCTTGCGGCTCCAGGCACGCTCGCCATTCTCGACGTCCAGCGCCACCACGTCGTTTCCCGAACGTACGAGGACCACCCCCGGCCCGATGGCAGGTGCGCTGTCCGTGGGCATGGCCTCGCGCCACAGCTTTTCGCCCGTTTCCACGTCGAAGACACCGATAGCCTGCCCGCCGTCCAGCACGGCCGCCATCAGGGGCCGGCCCGTTCCGTTCACAGGATCGCTCGTGGCGGACGGCTCTCCCACGGCCTCGAGCACCACGTCGATGTGCTCCGGCTTGTTGTCCGGGAACAGGTTCGTGAACGCCGCGGCGCCGCCGCAGCCGGCCATCGCCACGGCCACGGCCGCCATCATCCGCGCAGTGCTCGTCATGGGATCCCTCCAGTGCCCCCAGGGCTCGAAAGCCCATCTGTTCTATCCGATAGCGCCCATCCGTTCAAGCCGGTCGTTTTTTGGCGCGCGCCGCCAGGGTCTTTCTTTTCGATGTCGACTCGTCGATCCGGCATCCCGCAAGGCGTCCGATTTCTGGACTTGTGTAATACACTGTATGATATGCTACCATCATGTACGACGGAAAGCCCGGGGTTCCGTCGGGAGAGGACGCCATGCAAGAGCAGATGAACCACATGACGGAGCGCCGCCACCGTCGCTCCTCGCACCCCATCACGGCGCTGGGCTACCAGCTCGACCGTGCGGCCAGGGGCTGCGGGCTCACCAGCCTGGTTCTCGCCGACCGCGACGGGCTGTTCATCGCCGCCGGAGGCGAGGGCGACGACAGGCTCGACGCGCAGTCGGTCGCCTCCATGTGCCCGCTCGTGGTACGCGAGGGCGGCAACTGCTACGACGGCCGGCTGGACGTCCCCGGCGACCGGGACCTGTCCGTGCTCATGTTCACCTACCACGGCCAGACCCTGTACCTGGGCGCCGTTGCCTGCGGCATGCAGGTCGGATCCAGCTTGGCCATCATCGATGCCATGGAAGGCGTCGTGCGCATCCTGGGCTGAGCGGGGGGAGCGCATGAGCGCGACAAAGAGGCCCGGATGAGGATGGCGAGCCCGAGGACGTTGCCGGCGGCCCTGGCGGTCTTCTGCGTCACGGCGACATCCACCGCGGCCGCGGGCTCCGAGTACCCCGTCCATCTCCTCCTCGCCGACAGTGACGTTCCCCAGTCCGACACCGCTGCCAAGTACGAGGAGTCCATGGAGCTGGCCCTCGTGAGGGCCATGGACGTGGAGCTGTTCCCGCTGCCCGCGCCCGCCGTGGCCCTGGATCCTCTGGGGCTGGGAGGCGAGCTCGTGGTGCACGACGGCCCGGCACAGAGCCTGCTGGCCCTCCTGGGCGTTCCCCTGCCGGTCGCGAAGGCCCCGGTCACGGCCCCGCCTCTTCTGTCCCAGGACCTGTCATGGCTCGAGGGCCTGGCAATGCCCGACCTGCCCGTGCGCTGGGACGACAAGGTGATCGTCTATCTCGACCGCTACCGCAACGACGGCAAGTGGAGGAAGATCATCCGGTCCTGGATGAGCCGGACGGAGAGGTACGGGCCGGCCATGCGCAAGGTCCTCTCCGAGCACGGCATGCCCGAGGACCTCACGTACCTCGCCATGATCGAGAGCGGCTACAACCCCAGGGCCGTGAGCTCCGCGGGCGCGGTGGGCCTGTGGCAGTTCATGCCGGCAACGGGCGAGGAGTACGGCCTGACCCGCTCCAAGTGGGTCGACCAGCGGCGCAACCCCGAGCTGTCCACCATCGCCGCCGCCGAGTTCCTCTCGCGGCTCGAGGAGAGGTTCGGGACCTGGGATCTGGCCATGGCCGCCTACAACATGGGCCCCACGGCGCTCCTCGCCTCCGAGAAGAAGTACAACACGAACGACTACTGGAAGCTGGCCGGCTTCGAGGCGGGCCTGCCGTGGGGCACGTCCAACTACGTGCCCAAGATCCTGGCCGCGGCCATCGTGGGCAATAACCGCGAGGCCTTCGGCATGGACGACCTCGTCTACGAGAAACCCATCGCCTACGACGTCGCCATCGTGTCGGTGAGCTGCAAGCTCTCCCAGATCGCCCAGGCCGCGGGCGTGGGAGCGTCCCAGGTGGTGGATCTCAACCCGGAGCTGCTCAAGGCCCGCGTCCCGCCCGACGTGCTCCCCTATCCGGTGCGCATCCCGGCGGGCTCGGGTCCCGATTTCGAGAAGGGCTGGCCCGAGGTGTCGTCGAAGCTCGGGGCGCTGGTCCCCTACGAGGTCAAGTTCGGAGACACGCTCACTCGCATCGCCAAGATCTACAGCACCACGACGAAGGAGCTGGCCGAGATCAACGACATCTCGAAAAAAGACGTCCTCGCCGCGGGAGAGACCATCCTGGTGCCGGCCGGAGAGCCCGCGGTGATCGATCCCGGCGATCCCGTGACCGTGGGCGTACCCGCCGTGCAGTTCGTCTATCCCGGCCACCGCCGCGTGTTCTACGAGATCGTCGGCGGCGACACGCTCTGGGCCATCGCCGTGTTCTTCCAGGTGACCGTCGACGATCTCTGCGCCTGGAACGGCATGGACCCGGCGGCCGCCATCCACCCCGGTATGTTCCTGCAGATCTTCGTGCCCGCAGGCCGCGACCTGTCCATGGCCGTGATCCTCGAGGAGGACCAGGTCGTGATCCTGGAGGTCAACAGCGTGGAGTTTCTCGAGTACCAGGCCTCCCTGGAAGGCAAGATGCGCATCGTCCACACCGTGACCGAGGGCGAGACGCTGCAGGGCATCGCCAAGCAGTACTCCGTGAAGGTGTCCAGCATCGTGCGCATCAACCAGTTCGGGTACGACACCCAGCTCGTGCCCGGCCAGGAGATCGTCCTTTACGTGGATGCCGGTTCGGGAGAAAATGCTTCCCTCTGACAGGAGGGACCGGGACCATGTGCAGAAACGTCCTCGTCGTGATTCTCGTGGTGGCGTGCTCTGCAGGCTGCCTGCGCAAGAAGGAGCCCGTGCTCGGGCAACGCTTCGAGGACGGCTTCGAGAGAGCCGACCTCGGCCCGGACTGGCGTCCCACGGGCGGCAACTTCGGCATCGTCGACGGGGTGCTCAGGACGCAGGACTCGCGAAACCACACCCTGTGGCTGCGCCGCCGGCTCCCGCCCGAGGTGGAGGTCACCTTCGACGCCTGGAGCGAATCGGGCGACGGCGACATCAAGTGCGAGATCTTCGGCGACGGCCACTCCACCTCCAGTGGCGAGGGCGCCTACACGGCCACGGGCTACGTGCTCGTGTTCGGCGGGTGGGGAAACAGCATGTCCATCATCGCGCGCATGGACGAGCACGGCGACGACCGCAAGGTCACCCGGAAGCTCAAGGTGCAGGCCGGCAAGCACTACGCCTGGCGCATCCGGCGCGAGGGGTCGAAGCTCTCCTGGTGGATCGACGGCCAGCTCCTGCTCGAGTACGACGATCCCGCCCCGCTCACCGGCGGCGGGCACGAGTACTTCGGCTTCAACAACTGGGAGGCCCCCCTGTCGTTCGACAACCTCGCGATCCGTGCCCTCTGATCCCCCGGGATCTTGACGGCCGGCGCCCCGGCGCTCAGACTGCCTCGAGATGCAGCAGCCCACCGAGTACGAGAAGAGGCTCAAGAGCCTCGAGACGGAGATGGACCGCCTGCGGTCGCTCTACGAGCAGTACTTCCGCGGGATCGAGAAGGCGGCCCCCACGGTGCTGCAGAAGAAGCTCGAGCGCGAGCTGCGCGAGATGCGCAAGATCAGGATCCGCAACACCGCCCTGCGCTTCAGGCTGCAGATGCTCGTCCAGAGGTACACCACGTACCTCACGTACTGGCAGCGGATCATGAGGCTGCTCGAGTTCGGCCAGGTCAAGCGGTCAGCCGGAGGGCTGGTGCCCTGCAAGCCCGTCGGCCTGCCGGGCGGGCCTGGTACTCCGGCCTCCCTGGACATCCCGGAGCCTCCACGTGCGGCCAGGCCTGCGTTTGCCGGGCCGGCAGGCGAGGAGTTGCTGGATATCGATATAGAGATCGACCTTTGACGTTCATGTTGACGTGTTGACGGTGCCAATGTTCTCTGGTACGTTGTGCTCCAACAATTTAAACGCAGGAAATTCGCATGGATTCGCTTTCCAGGTACATCCGTGGAGCATCCTCGATCCTGCTCGTCACGTTGCTTATCTGCACGTCGGGCTGCGGGGGAATCGCTTACTCGCACACGATCATGAAGGCCAACAAGGCCATTGCCCAGGCCAGGGTGAACAACGCCGAGGAGTACGCCCCCTACGAGTACACGTACGCGGTGGAGCACCAGAAGAAGGCCAAGGAGGAGGTCTCCCACGCGGACTACCAGATGGCCTACGAGTTCGCGAAGGTGGCCGAGGAGTACGCCATCAAGGCCAAGGACATCGCTCGCAAGATGAAGATGGAGGAAGGTCGTGACTGAGCCCCGGCGCCACGGCAGCCGAGGGCTGTCACTGAGGATCGCGGTCGTGTGCCTGTGCGCATCCACCGTGACCTGCGGGTACGCCGCGGAGCTGCAGGGCAAGATCGAGGGCGTGCAGGACATCATCGCCCAGGCGGAGAAGAACGGCGCCTACCGCTGCGCGCCCGTGCAGCTCGCCATGGCCAAGAGCCACGCCGCTTTCGCCGACACGGAGCTCGACGAGGGCTACCTGAGCAGGGCCAAGGTCCACTACGCCATTGCCGAGACCAACGCCAACGAGGCCTACAAGCTCAGCCCGCCCGAGAAGTGCGCCCCCAAGGAGATCTCCGTGGACATCCCCGACATCCCGGTGGTGCCCAAGGTGGGAGACAAGGACGGAGACGGCTACAAGGACGATGTGGACGGGTGCCCGGACAACCCCGAGGACTTCGACGCGGTCGCGGACGAGGACGGCTGCCCCGAGGACGAGGACACGGACGGCGACGGCCTGAAGGACTTCGCCATCCACTGCTTCGAGCCCGAGGAAGGCCCCTGCGCGGACGCCTGCGTGCTCGAGCCCGAGGACCCGGACGGTTACGAGGACGACGACGGGTGCCCCGAGCCGGACAACGACCTCGACGGCATCCTGGACGCCGACGACGGGTGCAAGGACGAGCCCGAGGATCCGGACGGTCACGCGGACGAGGACGGCTGCCCCGAGGACGACAACGACGGCGACAAGATCCTCGACGTGGACGACGCCTGCCCCAACATCGCGGGCGTCGCCGAGGAGAAGGGCTGCCCCGCGCCTCCCAAGCCGGTGCCGGTGATCGAGGGCGTCATCATCAAGGACAAGAAGATAGAGATCCTGGAGACCATCTACTTCGAGTTCAACCAGGCCACCATCAAGCCGGAGTCCTACGGGATCCTGGACAAGGTGGTGAAGGTTCTCGAGCTGTACCCGGAGCTCAAGCTCGAGATCCAGGGCCACACGGACAACAAGGGCGACGACTTCTACAACTACTGCCTGAGCGGCGCCCGGGCCAAGAGCGTGATGAACTACTTCATCGCCCACGGCATCGAGGCGTTCAGGCTCACCAGCGTGGCCTACGGCGAGACGTGCCCCATCGACACGAACGCCACGGAAGACGGGCGAGCCGTCAACCGCCGCGTCGAGTTCATCCGCACCGACGTGGACGAGATCGAGCGGGCCTGCCCCATCCCCGCGGCTCCGACACCCAAGAAGAAGAAGGCCAAGTGCAAGAAGTTCAAGGTGTACTCGGCATACTAGTGGCGACAACGAAGGTGAAAACGATGAAGTCTTTTCGCGTATTGCCTTGTTCGATGAGCCTCGTGGCGCTCGCGGTGGCGGCAGCCCTGCTGCTCTCGCCCGCAGCCTCCCGAGCCCAGGGAGGCGGGTGCATCCAGCAGGTCAACCAGCTCAAGCAGCAGGCCATGGACGCCTACGTCATGTTCGACACGAACGCGCAGACGTCCATCGACCAGGCGCTCGGGCTGGCCGCAGATCCCAGCTGCCAGATCCCCAAGCAGCTTCACGCCAAGCTCTGGGTGAGCCGCGGCATCATCATGTTCTACCTCCTGGGCGACTCCAGCGCGGCGCTCGAGGCGTTCAAGTCGGCCATCAACCTGGACTATACCATCGTGCCGGACCCTGCCTTCATGTCCGATCAGATGACGGACATCTGGAGCTACTGGCAGCTGGCCAAGAAGTCCGTGACGCCGCCGACGCCGACGCCGACACCGACACCGACACCGACCCCCACGCCCTACCCGACGCCGACACCGACCCCCACGCCCACTCCCTATCCCACACCCACACCCACGCCCACGCCCGGCTATCCGCCGGGCTACGGCTACCCCATGGCTGGCATGGTGACCCACACTCCGGTGACAGAGCAGCTCAGGCGCACGCCCGTGCCTCTGTCCATGCAGATCAACCCGAGCCTCATGCCATCCGTGGAGTCGGTGACCCTGTACTACCAGCTGCCGGGCGAGACCATCTGGAGCTCCAAGAGCATGACCGCCAACCCGGGCGGCGTGTTCACGGCCAAGATAGACTGCGCCGACGGCATGTACATCTTCGACCCGGACTACGTGTCCTACTACATCGTGGTCACGGGCAAGGGCGGCACCGTGCTCGTCAACGAGCCGGCGGGCCAGGCCACCAACCCGCACATCGTGAAGATGGTGCAGATGCTGGCGGGCCAGCCTCCCACTTTCCCGGACCAGGGCCCGGAGATGAAGTGCCGCGAGATCACGTGCTTTTCCACCAAGGAGTGCGTCAAGGAGCTCGGCGCGGGCTCGGAGTGCTTCGAGGGCATCTGCACGGCCCCCCTGCCCGGCGAGAAGCCGGGCGGACCCAAGGAGAAGGGCAAGGGCATCCCAGGCTACCTCAACATCAACCTGGCCCCTGCGTCGCTGTCCTTTGGCCTGGTCAACGGAAAGGCCTGGGAGAACAACATCGAGGGCCAGCCCGAGGGCCAGGACCTGCAGACCGGGTTCGCGTTCGGCGGCCCGGCCCTGAGGTTCAGCCTCGGCTACTACCTGCCCAACGGGCTGGGGTTCTCCGTGTACTTCCGCCTGGGCTACATGAGCGGAGACAACAAGGGCTTCGACGACGAGTTCGACATGTTCTCCATCGGCGGGCGCATCAACTACATGGCGCTCAGAAAGCCCATCAAGAAGATCACCCTGCTCCTCAACGTGTTCCTCGGCGGAGGCTACGGGTCCTTCCGCCACAAGATCGCGGATGTGCCCAACCCGTGCTACAACCGCATCGATTACGACGCGGCGGGCAACGTGACGAGCGTGCACGAGCCCATCTGGGTCGAGGCGCCGCCGTGGTGCTCGTCCGCTGGCGGCACGATCTCGCCACCCACCGTGGACTTCTGGCGGCCGGCCGGCTACGGCGACATCAACGTGGGCATGGCGTTCTCCATCCTCATCGGCAAGGTGTTCGCCATCACGCCCGTGGGGCTGGACATCGACTTCCTCTTCCCCACCTTCGCGATGAACATCGACTACTCGCTCACCTTCTCCTTCTTCATCGGCAACGGCTTCAAGGAGAAGGAGGCCAAGGAAGAGACCTTCGCCGAAGACCCCATGCTGTACTAGCTGCCCGATAATTGGCTTGATTCGCGCGCTTCGGTGGATATTATAGGGGTTTGCTCGCGAGGGGCCTGACCCCCTCGGAGCCTGGAGGCACGTAGCTCAGTGGGAGAGCACTACCTTGACGCGGTAGGGGTCGACGGTTCAATCCCGTCCGTGCCTACTCATCCGACTGCGAGGCCGCTCCCCGGCCGGGAGACACCGCTTTACATGACCATCCGACAGCTGCCATGACGACCGTCCGGGACGTGCTCGAGCAGAGGGGCCTGCTCGCAAAGACCGTGATCGCCGCCCGTGCGGGCGAGAGGGTGGTCGATCTCATGTCGCCCGATCCGGGCGGCGAGCTCGTGCCCATCGAGGCCGCCGACGAGGACCCCGACGCCCTGGCCGTGCTGCGCCACACCACGGCCCACGTGATGGCCGACGCGGTGCAGAGGCTGTTTCCCGGGACCAGGGTGACCATCGGGCCGTCCATCTCGGACGGCTTCTACTACGACTTCGACAGGCCAGGCGGCGCGTTCGGCGAGGCGGATCTCGAGGTCATCGAGAAGGAGATGTCGCGTATCGTGGCCGCGAACGCGCAGCTCGTGCGCGAGGAGGTCACCAGGGATCGGGCGAAAAAGCTCTTCGCCGACCAGGGCGAGTCGTACAAGCTGGAGCTCATCGACGCCATCCCCGAGGGCGATGCCCTGACACTGTACCGCCACGGCGAGTGGGTGGACCTGTGCCGCGGCCCGCACCTGCCCTCCACGGGCCGCATCCGCGCCTTCAAGCTCATGAAGGTGGCGGGCGCGTACTGGCGCGGCGACGAGCGAAACCCCATGCTCTCGCGCATCTACGGCACTGCCTTCTTCGACCGGAAGAACCTCAAGGCCCACATCGAGAGGCTCGAGGAGGCCGCACGGCGCGACCACCGCAAGCTCGGAAAGGAGCTGGATCTCTTCTCGACCATGGGCGACCTGGGGCCTGGGCTCATCCTGTGGCACCCCAAGGGCGGCATGGTGCGCAAGATCGTCGAGGACCTCTGGCGCGATGCCCACCTGGCGGCCGGCTACGACATCGTGTACACGCCGCACATCGCCAAGCTCGACCTCTGGGAGACCAGCGGCCACACGGGCTTCTACCGCGAGAGCATGTTCGACACCATGGACATCGACGGGCAGCGCTACCAGCTTCGACCCATGAACTGCCCGTTCCACATCCTCATCTACAAGGACAGGCTCAGGTCCTACCGCGATTTTCCCATGCGATGGTCCGAGCTCGGCGCCGACTACCGCTACGAGAAGTCGGGCGTCCTGCACGGGCTCATGAGAGTGCGCGGGTTCACCATGGACGACGCTCACCTGTTCGTGCGCGAGGACCAGCTGGAGTACGAGCTGCGCCGGCTCGTGCACTTCTCCATCTCGCTCCTCGAGAAGTTCGGGTTCGAGTCGCTGGATCTCTACCTGTCGACGAAGCCGGAAAAGTACATCGGCGAGGACGCCGTGTGGGAGAAGGCCCAGCGCGCCCTGGGCCAGGCCCTGACCGACTACGGGCTGCCATGGGAGGTGGACGAGGGAGGCGGGGCGTTCTACGGCCCGAAGATCGACATCAAGATCCGCGACAGCCTGGACCGCCAGTGGCAGTGCACCACCATCCAGGTGGACTTCAACCTGCCCGAGCGGTTCGACCTGTCGTACACGGGCGTTGATGGCGAGAAGCACAGGCCGCTCATGATCCACCGCGCGCTCCTGGGGTCGCTGGAGAGGTTCTTCGGCGTGCTCATCGAGCACTACGCAGGGGCATTTCCCGCGTGGCTCGCGCCGCTGCAGGTCGTGCCCATGAACGTGAGCGAGAAGCAGGAGGCCTGGACTCGAGAGGTCGAGAAGCGCCTGCGCAAGGCAGGTCTCAGGGTCAGGGCGGATCTGGGCAGCGAGAAGCTCGGCGCCAAGATCCGCAACGCCAGGCTCCAGCGCGTCCCCTACATGGCCGTGGTGGGCGACCGCGAGGTCGAGAAGGGCGGCGTCGCGCTCAGGGGAAGGACCGAGGGAGAGATGGACTTTTTGACCCTCGACGAGGCGGTGAGCTACCTCGTCGAGCACACCCGCAGGCCAGACCTGCCCCCCGTGCTGCAGCCGGACGGCACGGTGGATTGACAGCCGGCAAGAGCAAGGAGAAGAGCCATTCCGAAGCGTCGTTTCGATCGATCGCCACCCAAGGAACCCACGATTCGCATCAACGAGAGGATCAGGATCCCGGAGATCCGCGTGGTCCTCGACAGCGGCGAGAACGTGGGCATCATGCACACGCGCGATGCGCTGGACCTGGCCAGGGACAAGGGCATGGATCTCGTCGAGATCAATCCCAAGTCGAGCCCTCCCGTGTGCAAGATCATGGACTTTGGCCGCTACAAGTACGATCAGAAGAAGAAGCAGGCCGAGGCCAAGAAGAAGGCCACGGTGATGGAGATCAAGGAGATCAAGTTCCGTCCCCGCACCGAGGATCACGACTTCAACCACAAGATCAAGCGGATCCGGGAGTTTCTCGAGGAAGGCAACAAGGTCAAGCTCACCGTCCGATTCAGGGGCCGCGAGATGGCGCACATGGACATCGGCAAGGAGCTGCTCATGCGCGTGGCCGAAACCATCAAGGATCTGGGCAGCATCTCGCAGGAGCCCCTGTCCGAGGGGCGCGCCATGAGCATGCTGATCTCTCCCGCCAGGGACTGAGACGCCCCATGCGCCGGGGCCGGTCGTGGGTGCTCGGATGACCTTCACGGCCGGAGCCCGTTGTGCCGGACACCGCTTTATTCTATTATGAGATGCCGATTTCGATGCCGGCTGCCCGATGGTGAGGCGCCGGCGCAGGGGAGTGCCATGGAGACGAGGAAGATTGCACTGGTCGCTATGCTCGCAACGGCCTCGATGCTGCTCGCGGGGCCAGCCCGCGCGCAGGACGAACCGCCCGCGGACATGTCATTCGGGATACAGCGGTTCCTCCACGCGCCGGGCCCGGACAACTTCCTTACCATAGACGGCGCTCGCGTGGGCAAGCACCTCTCGTTCAGCGTGGGCCTCTTCGACATCTTCCAGTACAAGCCGCTCGTGATCTTCGACTACGTCGAGGGCGAGCTTCAGAAGGAGCGGACCTCCATCGTGGAGTTCCACGACCAGCTCGAGCTCTCGGCGACCATCAGCCTGTTCGAGTGGGTGCAGATAGGCCTGGTCCTTCCCTTCACCGTCTACCAGAAGGGCGAGGGCTTCGACGCGACCACGGCCACCACGGGAGGCGGGCTCGCCACGGCGGGCGGACTGGGCGATCCGCGCCTCGCCTTCAAGGTCCGCTTCTACGGCAAGAGCGGCGAGGACGGCCTGGGCGTGGCCTTCGTGCCGGTCATCAGCATCCCGGTGGGCGGTTACGGGCCGTGGAGCGAGACCTTCTCGGGCGAGCGGCTGCCCACCGTGCACGCCCGGTTCGTGCTGGACTACGTGTGGGGCGGCCTGCACGCCGCGGCCAACCTCGGCTACCTGTGGCGCGAGGAGCACCAGCTCTACTCCACGTTCATGGAGGACGAGCTGACCTACGGCGGGGCCCTCTCCTACAGGGTGCACGACAACCTCACCCTGCTGGGCGAGATCTTCGGCGCCGTGGCCCTGACCACGTGCAAGGATCGCGACAAGGACGAGTGCAAGGCCAACGGTATCTTCACTGCGAGCAACACGGGGATGCCCCTCGAAGCGGACGGCGCCCTGCGCATCCACGTGTGG
>JBFYZU010000312.1:0-12753 GCA_041309365.1 Myxococcota bacterium | reverse complement strand
CCGCGGAGCGGGAGAGGTCAAGCCGGGCATGCCCGTCATGACGTCGAACGGACTCGTCGGACAGATCGAGAAGGTCTGGGGCAGCTACTCCGACGTTCTGCTCACGGTGGATCCGAAGAGCAGCGTGGACGTGGTCATCAAGCGCAACGACGCCCGCGGCATCCTCAAGGGCACGGGAGAGACGAACAGGTACCAGTGCAAGATCGAGTACCTCCTGAAGACGGACGAGATCAGGGTCGGTGACATCGTCTACACCTCCGGCATGGACAAGCGCTTTCCGGAAGGGATCCCCGTCGGCAAGGTCTCCCGGATCAGGAAAAAGGAGTTCGGTCTGTTCCAGGAAGCCTGGGTCGATCCTGCCATCGACTTCTCCCGCGTCCGGGACGTCTTCGTGATGGTATCCTCGCTGTGAAGGACGCGGTCGTCATCGTCACCGGCTACCTGCTCGTCGCGATGCAGGGCGTCATGCACCAGTGGATCCCCTTCTCCGCCTTCGTCCCCGATCTCGTCATTCCCTTCATCCTCTACCTGGGCATCATCGACTTCGGGGCGGCCAGGGGGGCAGCCCTCGCCTTCGTGCTCGGCTACTTTTTCGACGCGAACTCGGCCTCTCCCGTCGGCGTCCACCTCTTCGTCATCCCTGCCACGTACCTTCTCTACAGGTTCATCCACCACAAGCTCTTGCTCTCGGGCACCGTGTTCGTCATCGCCATGACATTCGCGGCGACCCTCACGGCGAGCCTGCTCATCGTCGGGATGCGGACCCTCTTCGAGAGGAGCATCATGAGCTGGAACGCCGTGCTCGTCACCATACCCTTGCACTCCGTCGCCACGGCCGTCTTCTCTCCCGTGGTATTCTGGATAGGGACCCGGCTCGTACCGGAATCGCCCAAGCGCAAGGAGGAGAAGGTCATCGTCTGATGTCCATCATGACCCACACGCGGGATCTCATCGTCCTGCGCAAGCGTTTCAAATGGGCCTACCTCGTTGTCGTCGTGGCATTCTGCGTCCTCGTCTTCAGGTTCTTCAGTCTCCAGGTGATCCATGGGGATCGGTACCGCATCCTCAGCCAGTCGAACATCGTCAGGGTCCAGGACATCCCTTCCTACCGGGGTAGCATCAGGGACCTCAAGGGGCGTGTGCTCGCGACGAACAGCCCTTCCTACCAGCTCTTCGTCACCCCGGCTTTCTTCGACTACGAGGAGGACTTCGAGACGGTCTGCGAGTACCTCGGCCTGGCACCGTCGGAGCGCGAGGATCTTGCTGCACGCTATCGTAGCCAGGAGGGGCTCAAGGCCTATCAGCCCATGCTCGTCAAGGAGAACATCACCCGTGACGAGCTGGCCCTGTTCGAGACGCACAAGCTCGACCTCAATGGAGTGAAGATCAACTTTCTACCCATCCGTGTCTACCCCATGGGACGAGTGGGAGCCCACACGATTGGCTACCTCAACGAGGTCAAGAAGGACGACATCGAAGCGAACCCGGAGAGGGGGTACAAGCCGGCGGACCTCATCGGCCGCGCAGGAATAGAGCGCGCCTACGAGGCCACGCTGCGGGGTCGGCGAGGCTGGGACAAGATCATCGTCGACGCCAAGGGCGTGGTCATGGACGACGTCGATGCGAAGAAGATCGTCGATGGACCTCTTCGCAAGGAACCCCTTCCCGGAAAGGACGTCACGACGACTCTCGACGCGGATCTCATGAAGCTCATCGACAAGGCCTTCCTCGGCTACCCTGCCGGGGCCGTCGTGGTCCTGGACGTCCACACCGGCCGCATCCTGGCCTTGTACTCCAAGCCATCCTACAACTCCACGCTCATGACCGCGGGACTGACGAAGAAGGACTTCGACGAGATCAACGACAACCCATTCCACCCGTGGATCGACCGCACCGTCATGGAGAACTACTTCCCCGGTTCCACGTTCAAGGTCTTTCCCGCGATCGCCGCGCTGGAGTCCAAGGTCATCGACGAGGAGGACAGCGTGAACTGCCCCGGCTTCCTCGAGATCGGCAACAGGGTCTTCCGCTGCTCCGGCCAGCACGGCCTCGTCAACATCCGAAAGTCCATCGTGGTCTCCTGCAACGTGTTCTTCTACACGCTGGCCGTCATGGTCGGCATGGACCGCATCGCACGGTACGCGCAGGATTACGGGTTCGGGGAGCGCACGGGGATCGAGCTTCCGGGCGAGGTCCCGGGGTTCGTGCCCACGCGGCAATGGTACGTGTTCAACAAGAAGGTGAAGTTCAGGCCCGGCCACACGATGAACATGGCCATCGGGCAGGGCAACCTCAAGGTCACCCTCGTCCAGCTGGCGCTCGCCTACGCCGCTCTGGCCAACGGCGGATATCTCTACTACCCCCAGATCGTCAAGAGCATCGACGAGCCTGACGGCACACCGGTGAAGCGCTTCTTGCCGGAGATCCGCCGCGTCGTCCCGCTCGGCGCTCACACCCGGCAGATCCTCACCCAGGCCATGGTCGGCGTGCTCGAGGATCCTCTGGGAACCGCCTACGGCAATGCCGTCGAGGGCGTGACCATCGGTGGCAAGACGGGCACCGCCCAGGTCGCGCGCCAGAATCGGAAGAAGGACGAGAAGATCCAGGACTTCTGGTATTTCTCCAGGGACCATGCATGGTTCATCGCCTTCGCCCCGGCCGAGAACCCGGAGCTGGTGGCCGTCGTGCTCGTCGAGCACGGTGGCACGGGTGGCAAGACCGCCGCCCCCATCGCCACGAGCATCCTCGGGGACTACATCAAGGAGCAGTACTGATTGACCGGCGCGGCCCCAGGCAAGGTTCGATTCGACTGGTTTCTGCCGGTCATCGTCGTGATCATCGCCGTGGCAGGCATCATCAACATCTACAGCGCCGTCCAGCACTCCAGCGGCGAACAGGAGCTGTACCTCACGCAGATCTACTGGTTCGCCTTCGGCATCGTGGCCGCCGTGGTCGTGGCCACGGTCGACTACAGGATTTTCGAGAGGCAGGCCTACCTCTTCTACGTCATCGGCATCGTCCTTCTCTTCTCGGTGCTCCTCGTGGGCCGCGAGATAAACGGGTCGAGACGGTGGCTCGAGTTCGGGGCGTTCAGCCTCCAGCCATCCGAGATCATGAAGATCCTGCTCATCATGGCCTTGGGCCGCTACATCAACCGTCAGCCGCGATACGCAAAGAGCCTGCTGACCGACGTGCTCATCATGGGGATGATGACGATCCTGCCCGTGCTGCTCATCCTCAAGCAGCCCGATCTGGGCACGGCGCTGGTCTTCTTGATCATCTTCGTCATGACGCTTTTCCTCTACCGTCTCAACCTGGGTTCGATCATCGTGACGATCGGGATCATCCTCGCCGCCATGCCCTTGAGCTGGTCATTCCTCTTCCACGACTACCAGCGCCAGAGGATCACCTCGTTCCTCAACCCGAACGCGGACCTGCTCGGTGCCAGCTGGCATGCCCACCAGTCGGTGATCGCCATCGGGTCGGGGCAGCTGACCGGCAAGGGCTTCATGATGAGCACCCAGAACAAGCACTCCTTCCTCCCGGCTCAAGCGACCGACTTCCCCTTCCCCGTCTGGGCCGAGGAGCACGGCTTTGTCGGGGTCATCTTCATGCTGCTTCTGTATCTCGTCCTGATCCTCTGGGCGGTCCGAATCGCTTCGAAGGCCACGGATCGCTTCGCGATGGTCACGGCCTTCGGCATCGCCAACATCTTCTTCTGGCAGTCCCTGTTCAACCTGGGCATGGTGTCGGCCATCCTCCCCGTCGTGGGCATCACCCTCCCTCTGTTCTCCTACGGAGGCTCCTCGGTCCTCATGGCCCTCCTCGGCGTGGGTCTTCTGCTCAACATCTCCATGCAGAGCTCGGAACGATGAAGGCCTCGTTTCGGGGCATGTTCGTGCTCATCGCGCTCTTTCTTCTTTTCGCCTGCAAGGACAGGCGAGCACGAGAGGACAAGAGGATCCTCGTGGGACGCATCACGGTCTCGTCGATAGAGATCGGGGAAGACGGCTCGGCCGTCCGCGACTTCGCGATGGAGAAGGTCCTCGTCTCGAAGCTCGAGAAGGCGATCGCCGATGACGGGAGGATCGTCACGGGCAGCGAACGAATGGACCCCCTCGAGCTCGCCGTGGTCGTCTCCGGGCACGAACCAGGGCCAGATGGCGCCGAGCCCGCAGCAGGTCGCCTCGCCGTCTGCACGCTGCGCACGACTCACGGAGACGGCTACAGGATCTCCTCCTCCATCGCAACGAGCATCGGGGACGAGGCGCCCGGGATCCCGGCAGACCTCATCCTGGACCTCGTCGACGGGCTTCTCGCCCAGCTGGTGCTGTTCGAAGAGACCGACGAGGTGCTGGCAGAGATCGCCGGTGACGAGGAGGCGAGCGCCGACACGCGCGCGACGGCGATCAGGATCCTCGGCGAGCGTGAGAGCACGGGAGCCGTGCCCACCCTGGTATCGACTCTGGAATTGACAGGCTCCGACGACCCGCTGTTCGAGGATCTCGTGGGAGCCCTCTCACGCATCGGTGACGAACGCGCCAGTCCGTCACTGGTGAAGGCCTTCGGCCGGGCGGAGACATGGCAGGCCGTGATCATCGTCGAGGCCCTCGGATCGACAGGGGGGGAAGAGGCCAGGCAGTTTCTCGTCGTGGTCGCCTCGGGGCACGACTCGCCCGTCGTGAAGGAACGTGCCAAGCACGCCCTGACCTCGATGGACAAGAGGTGAAGACTGTGCAAAGGATGACAGGACGGGTATGAAGGACCGTGGGATCATCGCGAGCTCCCTGCTCGTGCTCGTGATCATCGGGCTCGTGTGCCTGACGATATTCTACGCCACACATCTGGCCGATCGGATCGAGGCCCGGCTCCCTCTGTCTTTTTTCGCCATCTTCGAGACCATGGACCAGCAGGCGGCCCAGAACACCCTCGGCAGCATGGGAGAAGTGATAGCCGCGGTTCTCGGCGTCGCCATCACGGTCGTCTCCATCGTCCTGCAGCTCGCTGCCAACCGCTACACGCCAAAGGTCACGGATCTGTTCTTCCGCTCTCCCGTCAACCTCGGCGTGATGTCGCTGTTCGTGGTCGGAGCGTTCCAGGCCATCTGGGTGGGGTTCTCGGTGAATCACGACTTCGTGCCCAGGATCGGCGTGGCACTGGCGCTCTTCTTCCTCTCCGCCAGCCTCGTCATCATGCTCCCCTACTTCAGCTACGTGTTCAACTTCTTGAGGCCGGACTCCATCATCCGGCGCATCGGGACCGAGATATCGGGCAAGCTCTCCAGCTTGCCGGCTTTGACCCGGGAGCAGCGCATCGGTGCCTGCGGCGACCTGGTGGGAAGCATCGAGCAGCTCTCGGAGATAGGCCTGAACGCCATCGGGAACCGTGACAAGACCATCGCAATCCGCGCCATCGAGACCCTCAGGGAGGTGGCCACGCACCACGCCTCCACCAAGAACGACGCCATCATGAGACCCGAGGACGGCCGTCGCATCTTCTTCCGCGATCCCGACCTCATCTCCATGCCCACGGAGGTCATCGACGGGCTCGTCGGCAAGAACGTCTGGCTCGAGATGAAGGTGCTGCGCCAGTTCCAGATGCTCTTCAACAACGCACTCGGCCAGATGGTGGATGTGGACCACTACCTGGCCATGCAGACCCGCGAGATAGGCGTCAGGGCCATCGAGCGGGGCGACACGGCCCTGGTGAACCTCGTCGTCCGCTTCTTCAACACCTTCATGCGGGCATCCATCAACGCCTCGAGCGTCCGGACCGCATACAACGTCCTTCACCAGTACCGCGAGTTCGGCGAGAAGCTCGTGTCGGCGCGCGACACCGAGCGCGTCGCCGAGGTCGTGGGGCACTTCAAGTACTACGGGCTTCTCAGCCTCAACCGCAAGCTCTCCTTCCTCCTCGAGACGGCCGCGTACGACATCTGCGCCCTGCTGCAGAAGATAAGGGAGGTCGGGCTTCAGAACGAGGGGGAGATGCTGGAGCTCTTCCTCTCGGTGGACCGGGAGTACGAGGGCGAGGAGCTGGCCTTCGAGGAGTCCCTGAGAGGTGTGCGCAAGGCCCAGGTCAAGCTGGCCACGTTCTACCTCGCCAGGGGGCGCGAGGATCTGGCCCGCCAGATCTACAAGGACATGGTCAACGAGTCCAAGGTCCGTCTCTCCTCCATCAAGCAGGAGATGACCTCTGTCACGGAGAAGTACTTCTGGGAGATCATCGACAGGGGCGTCAACCTGGACTACCTGCCCCCGGACCAGCACGCCCAGCTCGAGAGCTTCTTCGGCTGGTTCGAGGAGCTCCCCGCCCCACCGCGCTTCTCCCGCTTCACCTCGGACTGAAGCTCACCTGCGCACGTCGGCGAGGACCCTCGAGAAGTTTTGGCCCAGCACGAGGCGTATCCTCTTTTCGCTCCAGGATCGGTCCATCATCCGCTCGACCAGCACCCACAGCCTGTCGATGGATCGCATATCGGAGGGCGGGACGATGAGCCCGTCGAGATCCGATCCCAGCGCCGCGCACTGCTCCCCACCCACGCAAATGACGTGCTCCATGTGCTCGACGACCTTGGCCACGCCGGCGCCGCGGTGCCAGGGTGCCAGGGCCCAGGCGTGGACGAAGACACCCACGACCCCGCCACGATCCGCGATGGCCCGGATCTGCCAGTCGGCCAGGTTGCGCCAGCTGTCGTGCACGCCACGCACGCCGGTGTGCGAGACGATGGGAGGCAGCGAACGATCGTGGACGTCGAGAGCGTCCCTGAAGCCCTGTTCGTGGATGTGAGCGAGGTCCACGATGATGCGACGGGCATTCATGGCCGAGACGAGGCCCGCACCCTTGGCCGTGAGCCCGCGGGGCCTGAACAGGCCTCCCAGGGGATTCGAGGTGCGACCCAGTCCGGAGTCCGACATGTGAACGAGGGTGATCCTGGTGACGAGACCATCCTCGACGAGATCGAGATCGGTGTCCTTCTCGAACGCATTGCCGCCCTGGACTGCCAGAAAGCAGGCGTGCTCGCCCCTTGAACGCGCACGCCGGTACCCGCCCGTATCGGAGACCACCGAGAAGCCAGGGGTGGAATCGATGATCCGCCTCAGCCTCCTGACGTTGTCCACGAGCGTTTTCACGCGGCCCCTCCCGGTCCTGGCGGGCATGGTGGCGATGGACTGGACGCTGGCCGTGAGGCCCGACCGGGCGAGCCTGGGCAGATCGGACTGGGACATGAAGATGCCTCGCAGGGGCCCTGCCCCGTGCGCCACGGTCAGGTCGTAGCCCAGAGCCCTCGTCCAGATGAAGGACTCGAGGTGCAGATCCACCGAGCCCGACTCCTCGAGGAGCCTCATCGCCTCCGCGCGTTTCCCCTGCCCGACCATGTCCGGTCCAGACAATCAGCGACGCCCGAGGCTTGTCAATAGCGTGGTTTTTCTGATAGTCGTGTTGGAGGTGGACAGCGAGAAGACCCCACAAAACCTGCTCGGGCGGCACGTGGGAGACGACCGGCTGCCTCCCTTCGTGGAGCTGGGTCTCACGCCCACGCCCGTGGAGCGGATGACAGGGCTCGGCAAAAGCGTCGGCGCAGACGTCTGGGTGAAGCGTGACGACCTGACGGGGATGCCCTACGGGGGCAACAAGGTACGCAAGCTGGAGTTCTTGCTGGGCGAGGCCCTGGGGCTCGGCCATCGATCCGTGCTGTCCGTGGGCGGCGTGGGCTCGAACCACCTCATCGCGACGGCCGTGTACGCCCGCAAGCTCGGGATGTCAACGAGCGCCGTGGTGTTCCCCCAGCCCATCACGTCCAAGGTCCGCGCAGGGCTCCAGCTCTTGTGCGACCTCGGGGTGCGACTCTACCCTGCCCATGCGAGGCCGCTGATACCTTTTGCCGCCAGGCGTGCCCGGCAAGACGATCCCGGGGCGTACGGCATCCCCCCCGGAGGATCGTCGGCCCTCGGCGCTCTGGGCTACGTGTGCGCGGGGCTCGAGATCGCGGCCCAGATACACGACGGGCACCTGCCCGAGCCCGACGCGGTGTTCTTGCCCCTGGGCACCGGAGGAACCATGTGTGGCCTCGTGGCCGGGCTCCGCCTGGCCCATGTGAGGTCGAAGGTCCATGGGGTGAGGGTGGTGGAGGCCCTCTACATGAACGAGGCCGTCGTCCGGGTGCTCATGTACAGGCTCTTGAGGTTGCTCGCCCGCATGGGTGCCGATGTCGATCCGATGGAGTCGGTGACCATGCCCCTTGCCATCGTGCACGACCAGGTGGGAAGCGGTTACGGTCTACCCACGAAGGCTGCCACGTCGGCAGTCGCGCGCGCTCTCGAGTCGGACGGGCTGTCACTGGAGACCACATACTCAGGAAAGGCCATGGCCTCTCTCGTCTCGATGTGCCGCGGCCCTCTCGCAGGCAGAAAGGTGCTCTTCATCGATACGTTCAACAGCCACCCTTTGGCGCCTATCTCGGCCGACCTTTCTGCAAGACGGCTCGATCCCCTGCTCGAGGACTGGCTCGCCGCGGAGCCCGTCGAGGTGGATGGGGATCGAAGAGCACCTAGACCGTGAACCCGGTCGAGATCATCATGACCGTCAAGAAGTAGTCCATCACGAAGATCGAGACCGAGGCCAGCACCACGGCCTCGTTCGTGGCCCTCCCGACGCCCTCTGCGCCCCGGGTGGCATGGTATCCCTTGTAGCAGGCGATCAGCGAGCACACGAATCCCATGAACACCGACTTCACGATCCCGTGCACGAGATCGGGTGGATCGGTGTACCGGAACACGTACTCCCAGAACGCCCCGGGATCGACCATCAGCCCCTTGATGGCCACCATGTAGCATCCGAGCATCCCGAACAGGTCGAACATCATGCAGAGGACCGGCGCCATGAGGGTCCCCGCGATGATCCTCGGCACGATGAGATACTGGATGGGGTTGACGGCCATCGATTCCAGGGCATCGATCTGCTCGGTCACGCGCATGGTTCCCAGCTCCGTGGCCATGGAGCTGCACGCACGGCTCGTGAGCATGAGGCATCCCAGCACCGGCCCGAGCTCCCGTGCCAGGGAAAGGGACACGAGGCTGCCCACGAGCGTGCTCGCGCCGAACCACTTGAGGATCTCGTTGGACTGGTAGGTGAAGACCGCGCCCGTGAACGTGCCCGTGAGCGATATGATGAACAGCGAGCCGATGCCCACGAAGCTCATGGCGTGGAGCATGAGACCGATCCTGAAGGGCGGGCGGAAGGTCCACAGGGCCGTCCAGAACGCCAGGATCGTCAGCTCGCCGATGGCCTCGAAGACGCGCACCGGCGCCTGCACGAGGCGATGTGCCAGGTGATCTGGCGCTGCCTTCTGCTCTGACTCGATCGCCACTCCCGTCTACCCGTCCTTCTTTTTCGACATGTCCTCGGCCATGGCCTTCACATCCTGGCAGAACCTTGCTGCCGCCTGCGCTGGATCGAAGGTGAGGACCTCGTCCAGAGGAGCATTCCCATCCGCCATGACCTTGGTCGACGGCTCGTGGACATAGGCGAACCGTGCGAGCTGTGTCGTTCGCGACCTGTCCAGCATCACGAAGCTCACCTTGAGGACGAAGCCGTACATGAAGTGAGCGCTCGCAGAGTAGGAGGTCGTAACGTCGAGCACAACGTAAGGGCCCAGATCCCCATCCTGGGCCACCCCCTCGACCACGGTGCACGAGCCAGGACAGATAGGGGCGAGAGCCGCGGGCAGGCACTCCTCGAGCTTTGCGACGAGGGCCTCGTCCCTCTCCTCTTGCCATTCGAGGGCGGCACCGCTGTCGAGGACGATGGCGACGAGCGGCGCATCCGCAAGGTGCGCCTGCGCTGCAGGCAGAAGGCCGGTGTGGTGGACGCCGCACGAGGCGAGCACGAGCGCCAGCGCTGTCGCAAAGCGCTTCACGGCCGCTCTTTTGCGTACGAGGTCGGATCCTCGATGCCCGCTTCCGTAAAGCCCCTTGCGCGCAGCACGCACGAGTCGCAGACGCCACAGGCCCTGCCCGCCTCGTCCGGCTGGTAGCACGAGATCGTGCGCCCCATGTCCACGCCGAGCCCGGCACCGAGCCTCGCTATGCCCGCCTTGGTCTGGTCGACGAGCGGTGCATGCACCCTCATCCCGTCTCGCGTCGCCAAGCCTGCCGCCAGGCCGAAGGCGCGCACGAAGTCGGGCCTGCAATCCGGGTAGCCCGAGTAGTCTATGGCGTTCACGGCGATGAAGACGTCTTGCAAGCACAGGCTCTCCGCCCACGCCGTGGCCAGCGCGAGCAGCACGAGGTTGCGCGCAGGCACGTAGGTGGACGGGATCCGGCCGGATGTCACCTGTTCGATGGTCCTGCCCGCGGGCACCTTCGATTCCGGATCCGTGAGCGCCGAGCCTCCGAACGGCAGACGAGGGACATCGATGACCTCGTGCCGAACACAGCCGAGCAGGACCGCCTGCTCGCGCGCGCGGATGACCTCGTGCGCGTTGCGCTGCCCGTAGAGTGCCGTGAGCGCCCGGATCTCCCAGCCTCGACGACCGAGGGCTGCGCACAGGACCGTGGAGTCCAGGCCTCCGCTCATGAGGAGCACGCATCCCTGCTTCTCGCTTCGGGGTGAGGGTATGAAGTCCACCTGCGCTCTTCCCCTCGTCCTTTCTCAGAAGCGTGCCTGCGCCACCAGGGCGGCGCCCAGCTCGTCTGCTCCGAGAAACGTCCGGAAGGTCCCGTCGGGATCGCGCACGAGCTTCGTCCTGTTCACGTCCCGCGAGTACTGCAGGAACACGAGGAGGCTCATCATGTCGCTCAGGTCCCACTTGAGGCTCGCACGGGCCGAGAAGATGGGCAGGGCCTTCTCCCCGATCGGGAGGATGTCACGGCTCGACTCGTCGCGGATGACAACGGTCGTCCCGCCCGCTGAGTACGTTGCCGGTGCCTGCACTCCCAGGATGAGCCCCGGGGTGAGGTGCGCCGAGGAGAAGCTGTAGTCGAATCCCGCGGCGAGAAAGAGCTCGTGGCCCGTCTTCACCGCAGAAGGGAGCGACCAGAACGGAGAGAAGCCAGGGACCGTGTGCAGGATGTAGGGCGTGGTCCTGAAGAACCCCGTGAGGTGCGCGCGCAGCGCGCCGTAGGAGACGAGGAGCTGCAAGGCGGCCGCGTAGGCAGGCTGCAGGACCGTGTCGCCGAAGTGATCCGGATCGGCCAGGTGCTGGATCAGCACGGTTCCCTCTGCGGACACCTGCACGGACAGCTCCCTGGCCTTCTGCGCCGCCACTTCTCCAGCCAGGTCGGGCCCCAGCTGCTCCTGTGCGGTGAAGCTGTCGTTGCGATACAGGGCGAAATCCGCGGGCATCCCCACGGACCGGCCCAGGTGATAGGCAAGCCTCAAAGAGAAGCCCGCCGTGTAGACGGGCCTGCCGATCAGGCCGTTGAACTCGAACGCGCCCTGCTGGAAGAACCCGCCTCCCAGGTCGATCCGGAAGGCGTTGGCGATGTCCACGCCAGCGCCCCCGAGGAAGCCGAACGCCGTATCCTGGACGTTGAGCGGCTCCCCGTCGTCCGTCTGCTCCTTCATCATGCTGATCCTGGTGGTCTTGAACCCCAAGAACACATTGAATATGGAGTGCTTGAAAGCCAGCTTCGCACCCGGCGCGAACCCGTGGTGCTTGTTCGTGAAGATGGCCCCGCCACCCCAGGAGATGTCCCACAGGTACCCGAGCCTGAACCTCTCCGTGTCGAACGGGAAGAACACGACGCTCAACCCGTCATCGCTCGTCACGCCCGCGGTGTGGTAGTGCAGCTTGAGATAGGTCCCGTCATCGCCGAACTCCACCCCCCCCTCGTAGATCTCGAACTGGAGGACCACTGCCGCCTCGGTCGTGAGGTTCGGGATGAAGCCCGGCAGCATCTTGTACATCACGAGGTGGGTCTGGTTCTCGCGGCCGGTGTACCTCGAGTCCAGGTTGTCGAAGAACAGCTCGTAGCCTTCGCGATCGCCGATGCCGGGAAGCGGAGAATCGGGGATCTTCTCTCCTGCATCCGCCAAAAAGTCGTCGTCACCGAACACCCACGTGATGCGGGTGTCCATGAAATCCCCGGCGTCCGCCGTTTCCGGGATCGCACAGAACGCACACAGCGCCGCGAGCATGTATCGTGTCTTCGCCATCGTGATCCTCTCGCCCCCCTAGTTGTTGTCGTAGTGCTCGCCGCGCGCGTAGGGTGGCACGCAGGCCAGGTGATCCGGCACGGGAGATCCCTCTACGACCAGATCGTCTGCGCACCGGATCTCGAGGATCCACTCGGGATCGAGGAACTCGATGTGCCTCAAGGTCCCGGTCAACGAGGCGATGACCTCGTCGTCGTGGTGATCGGCCCAGAAGTCCGGGACCGCATGACGGGTCACTGCCCAGATCTTCTGGCAATCCGTGCCACGGCACCCGTCGAGCACGACCGCGTACTGGCCGTACGAGAAGTAGGTGTTGATCTCGGTGCACTCCGCATCGAGGCTGCACGAATCGGCGCAGCCACCCTCGGGACCGTCGAAGGCGACCACCCCGTCGTGGTCCAGGTCGCAGTCTATGAAGGTGTCTCCTATGCGCCCGCCGACGATCCTGACAAGGCCGGCCTCGAGGGACTCCATGTCCCAGTAGTCCGTGACGACCGTGGCGTCGAGCACCTCGGGCGAGGGGATCGGGCACTCGGCGCTCGAGGTGGGCACGGGCACCCTCGAGTCCGGGTCCACGACCGTCCAAGATCGGAA
>JBFYZU010000311.1:0-9189 GCA_041309365.1 Myxococcota bacterium | reverse complement strand
GATCATCGCCACGCTGTTCGGCGAGAAGCAGCGCACCACGCTCATCGTGCAGTCCAACGTGTCAGGGGCCACGATCAAGCTCGACGGCGAGCAGGTGGGCGAGACCGGCTCCGAGCCCTTGTGGCTCAGGGACCTCGAGCCGGGCGAGCACGAGCTCGTCATCGAGAAGGATGGCTACGAGGCCTTCGAGAAGGACTTCGAGATCGAGGAGGGGGGACGCCTGGACATCGACGCCCCCATGTTCAAGGTGGGCGAGAAGCCGCCGGTCACGGGCGGGGTCGGCGAAGGCGGCGGGGTCGGCCCCGTGGGCCCTGCCCCCAAGAAGAAGGACAAGAACAAGGTCAAGCTCATCGCCGGAATCGGCGTGGGAGTCCTGGGGCTGGCCATGATCGGCACGGGCGGCGGCATGACGGCCATGGTGGCCCAGGCCAACGACGATCTCGCCGAAGCCCGCTCGCTCACTCTGTCGGGCAAGGACGTGTGCGCCTGCTTCGACGCGTCCACGCCGTCGTCGGACTGCTTCGGCTCGCCCGCATGGCCGACCGGCGTGAGCCAGTCCTCCATCAAGGACGCGTGCTCGAAGGGCAAGGCCGGCCAGGCCGCGCAGTTCGTGTTCTACGGCCTGGGGGCCGCCGCTGCGGGCGTGGGGATCTACCTCATCATCGACTCCGTGCTCAAGAGCAAGAAGGAGAAGCACTCCAGCGACGATGCCATCGAGCTCGAGCAGGGCGGCGGACAAGAGGAAGGGGACGAGGAGTTCGAGGAAGAGGAAACGGAAGACGAGGAGGAGGAAGAGGAGGCGAGGCTTCAGGTCATGCCCTTTTTGTCCCCCGACGGCGGGTTCATCACCGCCACGGTCCATTTCTGAAATCCCGTGAGGATAGTCGCCGGAGCACTGCGGGGACGTCGCCTCGGCGAGGTGCCCCACGCCGGCGTGAGGCCGACGCCCGACAGGGTGCGCGAGGCCGTGTTCAACATCCTCGGCCAGCACCTCGATGACATGTCGTTTCTGGACCTCTTCGCTGGCACGGGCGCCATGGGGCTCGAGGCCGCCAGCCGCGGCGCCCGCCGTTCGACCCTGGTGGAGGCGGACCTCGATGCGTTCGCCACGTGCGAGGCCAACATCCGGGCGCTCGGGGTCGAGGACCGCGTCAGGGCCATCCGGGGAGATGCGGCGAGGGTGGCTCGCGACCTGGCAGAGGCCGGCGAGGCCTACGACGTCGTGTTCGCGGACCCGCCGTACGGCGACCCGCCGGAGAGGACGGCGGCGCTCGTCGAGCAGATAGACGGCTCGACACTCCTCGAAGCCGACGGGGTGCTCGTCCTGCAGATGAAGCGCGGGCTGCCCCTGCCGGCTGCACCGCGCCTTGCCCTGCAAGCCCCGCGATATTACGGAATTACGACGATCCTCGTGTACGAGCGTCCAACTTGACGATCCACGATGGCAGAGATAGACAGATGATCGCATCCGTACCAGGGCCAGCAGGCCGCGACCCGGCCTGCCCGGAGGGAACATGGGCCTCGTAGCAGTCTACCCGGGATCGTTCGACCCGATCACCTGCGGCCACACGGGGATCATCGAGCGAGGGCTCCAGGTGTTCGACCACCTCATCGTGGCGGTGGCGGTCAACACCCGAAAGGAGCCGTTCTTCACCGTTCAGGAGCGGCTGCGGCTCATCTCCGAGGTGTTCGCCGACAACGACCGCGTCACCGTGGACCACTTCAGAGGCCTGACAGTGGACTACGTGAAAAAGAAGGGCGGCTGCGTCATCCTGCGCGGCCTCAGGGCCGTGGCCGACTTCGAGTACGAGCTGCAGATGGCCAACATGAACCGCAAGCTCGCACCCGGCATCGAGACCCTCTTCATGATGACGAGCGAGGAGTCGTTCTTCGTCTCCAGCCAGAACGTCAAGGAGATCTTCCTGCTCGGGGGCGACATCAGCGGGCTCGTGCCGGAGCTGGTGCAGAAGGCCTGCAAGGACAAGCTCGCCCGAGGCGAGGCGGAGTGAGACCATGACCTGGACCAGGACCATGCCGAGCCATGCGGCGCTCGTCGCGGCCGCCCTTTTCGCGACGTGCGCCATGGCGCAGGGCGAGTACAAGACCGTCAAGATCGATGGCGACCACTACCGGGCGGGCGTGAAGTTCAGGACATCGGTGAAGGTGGGCGAGACCGCGACGGCGAGGCTTTACATCGTGGCCACGGACGGCTGGCACATCAACGAGAAGTTCCCCTACCAGGTCACGGTGACGGCACCCGACGGCGTGTCCGTGACCGCCAAGACGCTCAAGAAGGCCGACGCCGTGACCTTCTCGAGCTCCAAGGTGGTGTTCAAGATCAAGGCGAAGCCCATTGCGGCCGGAAAGCACGACATCAAGGCCAAGGTGAGCCTGGGGGTCTGCAAGAAGGAGCAGTGCGTCCTACACACCGAGACGCTGAGCTGGACCGTGGAGGGGACAGGTGGGAAGTGAAGAACGCCCGGCCGGCCCGGACATCGTCGCCTGGCTGAACGATCTCGGAGCGCGCTCGGAGAAGAGGTTCGAGAAGGGCAGGAGGCTGCTCGACTACGGCGAGTACCTGCTCGAGGTGGCACGCGAGCCCGAGGTCCACGTTCGCGATGCGGCCATGTGGCTCGTGGACATGTTCGACCACTTCGGCCGCTCCACCATGATCTACCCCTGGGGGGAGGAGACCCGGTTCGACCTGTTCGACCAGGACTTCCCGGGCGGCGGGGATCCGCTCATCGGCCAGGAGCGGGCGCAGTCCGAGCTCTACCGGGCTCTCAAGGGATTCGTCCGCGACGGCCGGCCCACGAGGATGGTCCTCCTGCACGGGCCCAACGGCTCGAGCAAGAGCACGTTCGTGCTGTGCATCATGCGCGCCATGGAGCGCTACTCGGAGATGGACGAGGGAGCGCGCTACAGGTTCAACTGGCTGTTCCCGCGCGAGATGACCGGCGCGGGCAAGCTGGGCTTCACGAACCAGGGCGAGAGCCCGCTTCCCGGCGGCTCTCTCGCGCACCTCGAGGACACGGAAATCGAGACCAGGCTTTCCTGCGAGCTCAAGGACCACCCGCTCCTGGTGCTCCCGCGCACCGAGAGGCTCGCGCTTCTCGGCTCGATCGGGAGCGAGAGGTGGTCGGGGCAGGTCCCGGATCTGCTGTCCCGATCCGGGCTGTGCCCCAAGTGCAAGCTCGTCTTCGACGCCCTCATGAGCACCTACAGGGGCGACCTCAGGAAGGTCCTCGGGCACGTGCAGGTCGAGCGCTACACCGTGTCGCGCGGCTACAGGCGGAGCGCGGTGAGCATCGGGCCGCAGATGAGCGTGGACGCGGGCGAGAGGCAGGTGACCATGGACCAGAGCCTCTCGCTTTTACCGCGCATGCTGGCGCGCCTCTCGCTCTACGAGTTTCTCGGCGACCTGGTGGACGGGTCGGGCGGCCTCATCGAGTTTTCCGACATGCTCAAGCGCCCGCTGGAGGCCATAAAGTACCTGCTCGGCACGCTCGAGACAGGGGAGGTCTCCACGGGCCAGAACATCCTGCGCATCGATGCCGTCATGATCGGCACCACCAACGAGATCCAGCTGGCCGCGCTGCGCCAGCAGGCCGAGTACCTGTCGTTCCTCGGCCGCCTGGACCTCATCAAGGTCCCCTACATCCTGTGCGAGCCCGTGGAGCGGGCCATCTACGAGACCCGGGTGCTGCCCAGGATCGCGACCCACGTGGCCCCGCACGCGGTGGACATCGCCTCGAGCTGGGGAGTCCTCACGAGGCTCCACCGCCCGGTGACCGAGAGCTACGAGGAGCCTCTCTCGGGCATCGCTCCCAGGCTCGCGGCGTTCGAGAAGATGAAGCTGTACGCGGACGGGACCATGCCCGAGAGGCTCACGCCGGAGCAGGTCTTCGAGCTGCGCAGCGGCATGGACCAGGTACGCTCCGAGTTCGACCAGCAGGTGCTCTACGAGGGCTCCCTGGGCGCCTCGCCGCGCGAGGTGAAGTACGTGCTGGACCGCGCGGCCCAGGCCCAGGAGGACGCCTGCCTGACCCCCATGGGCGTGCTCAGGGAAGTGGCAGCCCTGGCCGAGCGCTCCAAGGACTTCCCGTTTCTGAGCCTGGACGCCGAAGAGGGGGGGTACAACGACGAGGCTTCCTTCATCGAGGGGCTGACCTCGCAGCTTCTCGACGTGATCGAGGTGGAGGCGCTCGAGGCCTCGGGCCTCGTCACGCAGGACGGCTACGACGAGCTCTGGAAGCGCTACGTCGTGCAGGCCACGGCGTCGGTCAAGGGCGAGAGGTCGACGAACCAGGTCACGGGCAGGAGCGAACCACCCGACGAGTCGCTCATGCGGGAGGTCGAGGCAGAGCTCAAGGTCACGGACCCGGCCGAGTTCAGGCAGGGCCTGCTGAGCCGCATCGCCGCGTTCGCCATCGACAACCGGGAGGAGAGGGTCGACTTCGTGAAGCTGTTCGCCCACCACGTGCTGGCCATCAAGAAGAGCCAGGTGCAGCGAAACTACGAGGCCCTGGCCGAGATGATAGAGAAGGCACTCGAGGCGGACGAAGAGGGTGCCTGCCCGCCCATCATCGCCAGGATGATCGAGAAGCACGGCTACTGCGAGCAGTGCGCCACAGAGGCGCTCTCGTCGCTCCTCGCCGGCCGGCTGCGCCAGCCGCCCCGAGCGTGATCCGAAAGAGCACGACCCTTCACCCATCGTCTTTCCAGCGTCCCCCCAAAGACCCGGCGGATCGTGATCGAGTCGGGGATCCAGTCCCAGAACCGCCCGGCGCACTCCGCCAGGCGCGCGATGGCTCAGATGGTGGTGACCTGGCGCTCTTCCCAGTCCACGCCGCCCCGGCCGTCGTAGACCACGAAGTAGAACTTGATGGTGAAGTCCTCTGTGTCGGGCACGAACTCGACCGTGGCCACGCCCGGCGCCTCGTCACCCACGTCGGTGCGGTCCGAGTCGAAGGACCCGGACGTGGCGAACCAGGAGACGTAGGGCTCCTCGGTGTACGTCACCTCTTCGTCGAAGCGCACCACGGTGAAGGTCTCGGCGCTCTCGGGGGTGACCTCGACGCCCAGGGTCCAGGGCTCGCAGCCCTCCTCGGGGCAGGCGAGGAGCGGCACGCCGTCCGGCTCCCAGGGCTCGCCGTCGCGCAGCACCTGCACGATGGCGGGGTTCCGGTTGCCCGAGGCCTCGTCGCGCACGACCTTGATCGACTTGTAGGCGATCGCGTCCTCGCCGTCCTCGCACATGTCGAACATGTCGAACTGCGACATGCACGCGTCGCAGTCCGGCCCGGGGCACTCGCAATCAGGGACGACGGGCAGCCCCGCGCAGGCCGCGAACACGAGGAACACCTCCTTGGTGTCCTCGTCCTCCGCGAGCTGAGGCAGCGTGAAGGTGGCAGAGCTCTCGATGCCGAGAAAGACCCACTGGCCGAGCGGGTCGTCGGGGCTCGCGCTGCCCTCCATGCACTGACGGCCGGACTGGCCGGGCAGCGGGAAGCAGGCGGCCCACACCACGAAGCTCGGCGGCACGCCCTGACGGGTATCGCTCAGGAGCGCCTCGGCCAGCACCTCCTGGCCGGGCGTGCCCGAGGCAGGCGTGGCCCTGATCGCGATCACCCTGAACTTGTCCACCAGAGACTGGGGGCTCATGGACGGCGTGCAGGACGAGACGGCCAGGGCCGCGGCCACGATCCACGAAGCTGTGCTCGCGCGCTCCATCAGGGTTACACTTCATAGCGCATCGACCGGTCTCGAGCAATCGCGCTCGCCCGGATCGTCGATCCGGCGAGCGCGAGCCATCGCGCGCCGACCGTCCATCACGACAGGATCAAAGGACAATCCAGGGCACGACGATACCTTGTTGACTGCCGGAAGGCCGGCGGGTAACAAGGACAGTCCGCGGGGCGCGATGACGAGGAGCGCGAATGGCCGCAAGAACCCAGACCGAGGTGATCGACGTCCTGGGCGGGTGGAAGGTCCGGCGCCACAGGCTCGACAACGGCCTCGTGGTCCTGCTTCTGCCCGACGAGACCACGCCGCTCGTCTCGTACCACACCTGGTACCAGGTGGGCTCGCGCGACGAGGTCAAGGGCAAGACGGGGCTCGCGCACCTGTTCGAGCACCTGATGTTCGGGGCGACCGCCGGCCACCCGGCGGGCGAGTTCGACCGCGAGCTCGAGCGCATGGGCGCCGAGACCAACGCGGCGACGTGGCTGGACTGGACGTACTACTACCAGACGTTCCCGCCCGAGGCCCTGGACCTCGTGCTCGAGTTCGAGTCGGATCGCATGGCCAACCTCGTGCTCACGGGCGAGGTCGTCGAGCGCGAGAAGTCCGTCGTGGCCAACGAGCGGCGCTACCGCGTGGAGGACCGCGTGGACGGGCAGCTCGACGAGCTGCTCTACTCCACGGCGTTTCGCGTGCACCCCTACCACAACCCGACCATCGGGCTTCTCGACGACATCCTGGGCTTCACGCTCGAGGACTGCATGGGCTTCTACCGGTCCTACTACTCGCCCCGAAATGCGTGCGTGGTGGCCGTGGGGCCCTTCGACCCGGACGACGCGCTCGCCAGGATCGAGCGCATGCTGGGGCCGCTCGAGGGCCGCACGCCGACCCGTTTGCCGCGAGTGCAGGAGCCCGCACAGGAGCAGGAGCGCCGTGCGGCCATCCAGGGCGAGATGCCCGCGCCCAAGCTCGTGGTCGGATACCGCATCCCGGGCATCGGCCACCCGGACAACGCGGCGCTCGTGGTGCTCAACACCATCCTGTGCGGAGGGGACAGCGGCCGGCTGGTCAGGCGCATGATGCACGAGACGGAGATCGCCGCGGACGTGTCGGGCTGGGTGGGTGTGTTCGCAGACCCGTGCCTCATGGAGCTCTCGGTGGACCTGCGCCAGGGCGAGGACCCCTACCGGGCCCTGGCGATCCTCGACGAGCAGATGGACAGGCTCCTCGCAGACGGCGTCAAGGACGACGAGATCTGCACGGCGCGAAACCAGAACCGGCTCGGCTTCTACCTGGGCCTGGCGTCGGCCAGCGGCAAGGCCAACCAGCTCGGCTTCTTCGAGACGGTGCTCGGCGACTGCGCCGAGATCGTGAACCGCATCGATCGGATCGCGGCGGTGGACGCAGGCAGGGTCCTCGAGGCGGCACGAAGGACCCTGCTCGGGACCTCGCGCACGGTGCTCGTGGCCACGCCGGAGCAGCCGTGATCCCGCGGGCCGAGTGGTGGGGCGACGTGCGCCTGTACGCCGAGCGCGACGCCTCGGTGCCCGTGGTCAACATCTACCTGAGCTTCGTGGCAGGCGCCGAGCTGGATCCGCCGGGCAAGGCCGGCCGAGCCCGGCTGGGAGCCCACATGCTGCGCATGGGCACGAGGCGCAGGACCCGCGAGCAGATCACGCGGGCCGTGGAGATGCTGGGCGCTGACCTGGACGTGTCCACCTCCCATCACAGGGTCACGGTCTCGGGGCACGTGATGACGGACATGCTCGATCCGTTCCTGGACCTTCTGGACGAGGTGCTCAACGAGACCGGGATGCGCGAGGAGGACTTCGAGAAGCTGCGCAGGGAGACCCTGGCAGACATCGTGCAGGACCGCGACGACGACCAGAGCGTGGCGTACCGCCACTTCCGCTCCACCCTGTTCGGTACCCACCCGTACGCCAGGTCGACCATCGGGGCGAGCGGCGACGTCACGCGCCTGACCTGGCGGGACGTCGAGAACCAGCACTGGACGGTGCTCCGCTGCGCCCCTGCCGTGGTGGGGCTGGCCGGCGACCTCGACCTCGACAGGATCCGCACCAGGCTCGCGCCCGCGCTCGGTTCGTTCACCCACGGGGACCTGAGCATGCCGGCCACGAGGGACCCCGAGCCGCATCGAGGGCTGCGGGTGAGGCTCGTGGACAAGCCCGCGCGCACCCAGTCCCAGATCTACATGGGCCACCTCGGCCTGCGGGCCGCGGACGACGACTACTTCCCTGCGGCCATCATCAACACGGCCTTCGGCGGCACGTTCACCGCCAGGCTGAGCGCCGAGATCCGCGGCGAGAGAGGCTGGAGCTACGGGGCCTACTCCCGGATGCTGCGCTCGCGACGCCGCGACGCGTTCTACCTGTGGACCTTCCCCGAGATCGAGAACACGGTGGAGTGCATCGGGCTCGAGCTCGACATGCTGGGCGAGCTGAAGAAGGCCGGCCTCACCACAGAGGAGTACGAGTTCGCCCGCTCGTATCTGGCCAACCACTACCTGTTCGCCGTGGAGAGCGCACCTTTGAGGGTGACCCTGGCGCTGCGCGAGCACGTGCTCGACCTGCCGGAAGGTTTCTACGAGGGTTACCGGCAGAGCGTGAGGGAGGTGACGCTCGACAGGGTCCAGGAGGCGGCGTCCCGCTTCGTCGATCCGGACAACCTGTGCATCTGCGCGCTGTGCACGGCGGACAGGGTGCTTCCGGGGCTCGAGAAGATGCTGGGCAGCCGCACCCCCATCGAGGTCGTGGCCTGGGACTCGGACGTGTAGAGACGGCAGGCGTGCGACGCGGGCGTGGTTGCCGGGCTGCGGTTACTTGGGGGGAGGCTGGACCTTGGTGCCGGCGTTTCCGGGGAAGTTCTTCTTGAGCTTCTTGGGCGGCGCCTTCACCTTGGGCGGGGCGGTGGTGGTGCTCGTGCCGGCCGTGGGAGGCTTGCTCGAGCCGCCGGGGCTGACCGTGCCGGGCGAGCTCGTGCCGGGGCCGGTCGTGCCGCCGGGCTTGGGCTTCACCACAGTGCCGGGGCCGAACGCGCTGCCGGGCTTGGGCGTCACCACCGTGCCGGGGCCCGTGGCCGTGCCGGGCTTGGGCGTCACCACCGTGCCGGGGCCCGTGATCGTGCCGGGCTTGGGCGTCACCACCGTGCCGGGGCCCGTGGTCGTGCCGGGCTTGGGCTTCACCACCGTGCCGGAAGGAGCAGGTGTGGTCCCGGCCGGAGCCGGCTTGGCAGTGCCGGGTGTCACTGCAGGCGATGCAGAGCCGGGGCCGGGGCTCGCGGGCGTTGCCCAGCCGGGGGTCGCAGGCGTTGCCGTGCCGGGGCCGGGGCTCGCAGGCGTTGCCGTGCCGCCGCCGGGTCCGACCGGCGTGGCCGAGTGCACGTCCGGGCCGCCAGGTCCGACCGGCGTGGCCGAGTGCACGTCCGGGC
>JBFYZU010000310.1:0-23145 GCA_041309365.1 Myxococcota bacterium | reverse complement strand
AGGGAGTCATCCACCACCAGCACCCTGATCCTGCCGGCCACTAGCCCTCCTTGATGCCCACGACGTCATAGGCGTCCACGGGCTCCGGGATCCCCTTGAGCTTCACCTTCTCCTCGCGCTTGTTCACGATGAGCCTCTTGCCGATGAGGTCGTAGGTCGGCTGCGCGATGAGGACACCGTCCACGGCGGCGTTGCTCTCGAGCCTCTGGGCGCGGTTCACGTTGTCGCCGATGGTGGTGTAGTCGCGCCGCGACGCCGCGCCGATGGCGCCTATGACCACGTCGCCGTGGTTGATGCCGATGCGCATGTGCAGCTCGTGACCGTCCGGCAAAGAGGCGTTGTAGCCGCGCAGGGCCTCGATCATCCCGAGGCCAGCACGCACCGCCCTCAGAGGGCTCGGCTCCCTGTCCATGCCGTCGTCCGGGTCGCGGAACCGGGCCATGATGGCGTCGCCGATGAACTTGTCCACGTCCCCCTCGTTCTCGCGGATGGGTGGTATCATCGCCTCGAAGTAGCCGTTGAGGAGGTCCACCACCTGCTGCGCCGGCAGCGCCGAGCACATGGTGGAGAAGCCCTTGAGATCGGAGAACAGCAGGGTCATGGCCTCCGTGCGTGCCACACCGCGCTTTCCCAGCCGGACCTCCCTCGTGAGCTGGGCCATCGCGTCATCGGCGATGAGCTCGCGGATGCGGGCCTGCTCGGCGCGCAGGCGCTGCTCGCCGAGCACGCGCTCCACGAGGGCCACCATCTTGTCCGGCTCGAAGGGCTTGCCGATGAAGCCCACCGCGCCGGCCGCCCTCATGAGCTTGCGGTTGCGGGTGTCGTCGCGGGCGCTCATCATGATGAGGGGGATGGACCTGGTCGTCTCGCCCTGCCTGAGCGCCATGCCCAGGTCGAACCCTCCCATGCGCGGCATCTCGAAGTCGGAGATGATGACCGATGGCAGCGGGTCCATGCCGCGGATCGTCTCTTGGGCCTCCATTCCGTCCGACGCGGTCTTGACCTCGAAGCCCTGCTTGGTCAGGCCTCCGCGGATGAGGTTGCGGATGATCCGCGAGTCGTCCACGACGAGGATGGTCTCGCGACCTCCCTGCTCGATGGAGGCGAGAAGCTCCTCCACCCTCGACAAGAGCTCGTCCTCGTGGATGGGCTTGATGAGGTAGTCGTCCGTGCCAGACTCGAACGCCCTGACCACGTCGCGGCCCTGCGAGAGGCTCGAGCAGATGATGAAGGGCGTCTGGGCCCACTGTGGATGCTCCTTGACCCTCTGGCACAGGCTGTAGCCGTCCAGGCGCGGCATCTCCACGTCGCTGATGACGAGGTCAGGGCCGTAGGAGTGCAGCTTGCTCCAGGCGTCCTCCCCGTCCTCGGCGAGCAGGACGTCGTACCCGGCGTCCTCGAGCACGCGCCTGTAGAGGTGACGGATGACCTTGTCGTCGTCCGCGGCGAGGATCTTGTACTTCGATGCAGGAACCGGGACGACCCCCTGCCCATCGGCCAAAGGCGCGGGCTCTTCTGCAGCCGGTCGATCCTTGTCCACGGCGAGGATCGCCTCGAGCTCGCTCGCCCTGAAGGGCATGTCCAGGACGCGGGCCCCGGCTGGCAGGCCATCGTGCGATCGGGTCAGGTTGCGCCCGTAGAGCACGAGCGCACCGCCGGGAGGGAGTCCCCTGGCCCCGAGGAGCTGGAGCTCGTCCGACGGTGCGATGACCATGTCCTGATCGCTGTACTTGCCGTCGTAGGCCGCGAGCGGCGTGCAGGTCAGCTCCACGCCGGCCCTGCTGGCGGCAGCCACGGCGACGCGAGCCAGCGCATCGCTCGTGTAGACGAATCGCGCCCTCACCGGAGCACCTCCTCGACGAGCGCCAGAAGCTTGCTGCGCTCGAACGGCTTGACGACGTAGTGATCGACTCCGGCGTCGAAGCCGGCACGCCGGTCGGGCTCGTCACCCCTGCTCGAGATCATGATGATGGGCACGTCCCCGAACCCGGGCAGCTCCCGGAGCCTGCGGGTGAGCTCGTAGCCGTCCATGCGCGGCATGACGACGTCCGTGCTCACCACGGCGAACCTCTCCTTTCGTGCCATCTCGAGGGCCTGCTGGCCGTCCTCGGCCTCGTACACCTCGAGCCCGGTCTCCTCGAAGATCCTGCGCAACGTCTTTCGCGTCGAGGCCTCGTCCTCGACGAGCAGCATGCGTCCGAGCCCCGGGGCCTTCGACGGCGCCTCCGCCCTGCCCCTGGCGGCCGCAGAGGCGCGGCCCAGCCTCGAGGCGATGTCCTGCGGGTCCAGGATGAGGATGCAGCGCTCGCCCAGAAGCGTGGCGCCCGCCACCATGGGCACCTCCCCCAGAAGCGTGCCAAGGCTCTTCACGACCACGTCCTGCTTGCCGGTCATGCGGTCCACTGCCAGGCCGAAGCGTCTCTCTCCCACGTGCAGGATCGTCACGTAGGACTCGTCCGGTCTCTGCGAGGCCGGCCTGCCCATGCCGAGAAGCTCGTCCACCCTCACGAGGGGCGAGGTCTGGCCCTGGAGGGTGAAGACCTCGGTCTCGCCCATCTTCTCGATCTCGGTCTCCCCGACTCTCACCACCCGTTCCACCGCGGCCATGGGCAAGGCGAACGTCTCGCCCGCGACCTCGCCGAGCACCACGGTGTTGATGGCCAGGGTGAGCGGCAACGAGAGGGTCACCCGCGTTCCCTTTCCCGCGGACGAGTCCACCTCGATGAGGCCCTTGATGGCGGAGACCTTCTGCATGACCTCGTCGAGGCCGACCCCTCGGCCCTTGAGGTCGTCCGCCTGCTCGGCCGTGGTGAAGCCCGGCCGGAAGATGAGCGAGAGGATCTCGCGCTCGCTCATGGAGGCGAGCTCGTCGGCCTCGACGATCCCCTTGGCGAGGGCGGCCTTCTTGACCTGTTCGGGCAGGATCCCCCGCCCGTCGTCCTTGACCTCGATGACGAACCTCGTGCCCTGCTGCCCTGCACGGATGTCCACCGTGCCCTCTGCGGGTTTGCCCGCGGCCACGCGCTCCGCCGACGGCTCGATGCCGTGGGCCACGGCGTTGCGCACGATGTGCACGAGAGGCACCTCGAGCATGTTGGAGATGACCTTGTCGATCTCCGAGTCCGCACCCTGCACCACGAGCCTGGCCTTCTTGTGGTCGGGCCCCTTGCCGCGGTTCTCCTTCTGCAGGGCGTCGAAGAGGACGCGCCCGAGACGACCGAGGATGGAGTCCAAGGGGACCATCCTCATGACCATGACCTGGTCACGAAGGTCCGCGGAGATCATGTCCGTCTCGCTCGTGGCCGCGTGCAGCCTGTCGGCGATGGACTCCACCTCCTGCGAGAGCCGTCGCATGCCTTCCAGGAGCCGCTGCGCCTCTTCGGGATCGAGCGTCAGATCGCTCCTCGATCCATCGCCCCGGCGTGCCAGGATGTTGCCGAGCCTGTGCACCTCGAGCATGAGCTCGTCGATCTCGTTGAGCCCGTGGTGGAGCTTGATCTTGTTCACGAACAGGTCACCCACGAGGTTCATCACGTGGTCCACCTTGGCGAAGTCCACGCGCAGGTACTGGGCCCTGGCGTCCGAGCCGGGTCTGCTGGCTCCAGCTGTCGCGGCCAAGGTCGAGACGGCAGGTGAAGGCGCCGCCTGCGCCGGTGCTCCGGCAGGTGAAGGCGGAAGGGCCGCTGGAGGGGCCGGAGCCGCCGGAGCCGCCGGAGCCACCGGAGCCGCCGGAGCCGCCAAGGCGGCTTCGCCGCGCATGATGCGCTCGAGCAGCGAGATCTCCTGGCCGATGGGATGCTCGATCGATCTCGTCTTTTTGAGCTGCTCGAGCATGGAGCCCAAGGCGTCGATGACGCGGAGCAAGGCCTCAGTCTGGCCGGCGTCGATGGTCAGCTTGCCCTGGCGGATCCTGTCGAGCACGTCCTCGAGCTTGTGGGCGACCTTCTCGAGAGGCCCCACGGCCATCTGTCCGCTCTGGCCCTTGATGCTGTGGGAGGAGCGGAAGAGGTCGTTGATCAGGGAGGCATCCGCGGTCTTGTCGCTGAGGCGGATGAGGCCGTTTTGCAGGTTGTCGATGCAGGACCTCACCTCCTCGATGTAGTCGTCCTCCATGTCCGCGTAGGGCGAGCTCCAAGGCCCCCACCTTGTCACCTCGCCCTGCGAGAGAGGATCTGCCGGCTCCTTCGAGGCAGGCGCGGGCGCCAGGACGGACGCCGTCTCGGGCTGGCCCAGGAACCTGCAGAGCCTCGATGCCTGATCCCGGAGGGCCCGATCGTCCGGCCGGTCCCCGGCCTCCAGGGCGATGAGGGCCTCCTCGAGCGTGCTGGCCGCCTGTCCCAGCGCGCCGGCCACAGGCCCCATGGGGTCCAGCGCGCCGGCCGCGAGCCCGCGGGCCGCGTCCACGAGGGCCAGCGAGAGATCCTGCACCGCGGCGAGGTCCGCTGCCCCGGCGTCGCCCGCCATCCGTGCCAAAGAGGCGGCAGCGGATCCCAGGGCGCCGGGGTCCGGACCCGAGGGGCCGGTCACGGTCTCTGCAGCCACGACCATCTCGCCCGGGGTCCTCAGGTGCGCCGACAAGAAGGCATCGATGGCCTGGGTCGTGCCTCGTGTCATGCGCCCTCGCTCTCGAGAGGGAGCCCGTGGTCGAGCGCCCAGCGGCGGATCCGCTCGCGCCTGGCCTTCACCACCAGGGACTGGCCCCTGGAGCTCGCCAGTCGGGCGGCACGCGCGATGAGCCTGCCCGTGGTCGCGTCCAGGCTCGTGGCGCCGTCCGCCTCCACGAGCACATCCGTGCCAGAGTCGATCAGGCCTGCCAGCGCCTGCTTGAGCTTCTCGAGCCTGGCCTGCCCCGCATGGGCGTCGTAATCGCCCTCGAGCCGGATCGGGCCGGGGGGTCTTGCCGTGACGGCGGTGCGAATGTCCGTTACCGCGGCGGGTGCTCGCGCGCATGAATTCGGGACGTCTCCGCTCGCTCCCGGCCTCGTCACCTCGAGCGTCGCGCCCGGGTGCCTGTAGATACCCACGCAGAACCGACGGTCCGGGGCGAGCAGATCGGCGTGCCTGCGCAGGCTCTCGGCGTGGCCGACGAGCAGGTATCCCGCAGGGGCCAGGGCGCGCGAGAGGTTCTCGATGGCGCTGCGCAGCGGGTCGGGCCTGAGGTACATGAGCACGTTCCTGCAGCTGACGATCGCGAAGTCCTTCTGCAAGGGAGGGTCCATGAGGTTGTGGCGAGCGAAGGTCACCAGCCGAAAGATCCCCCTCGCGACGCAGAAGTGGCCATCGTCCACGCGCTCGATGAAGCGCTCCGCGAGGTCGGCGGGCAGCTCGGCGAGCTTCGAGTTCCGGAACACGCCTTTGCGGGCCTTGTCGAGAAAGGCGGTGCACACGTCGGTGCCCAGCACCGATATCCTGATGTCCGACCGCGCGTCTTGCGCGGCCCGTGCTGCCAGCATGGCCAGCGTGTAGGGCTCCGCACCTTCCGAGCACCCCGCGCTCCAGATGCGAAGCTCGCCCCTCGCCTGCCCGACGATCGCGGGCAGGATGTCCTTCGAGAGGGATGCGAGCTGGGAAGAGTACCTGTAGAAGAACGTCTCGTGCACGAGGACGGTGCACAGAAGCTCGTCCGCCAGACGGCGCCCCAGCTCGGAGCCTCCCTCGATGATCGCGAGGTAGCGGCCCTGGTCCAGCCCGTGCTCGTGCATCGTGCGCGTCGCATGCTCCTCGACCCGCGACCAGCGCGTGGCGTCCAGCTCCAGGCCGGCGCGACGGTCGAGGAAGCCCTCGATCCGGTCTCTGAGCGCAGACGTCAACGCACCGCTCCGGCCGAGGCGCCCAGCGCCCGCACGATGGGAGACCCGAACAGGGTCGTCGTGTCGATGAGCGTCAGGATGTCCTCGGCTTCCCCTCTTGCGGTCATGTCGATCGAAGCCGTGTTGATGGTTCCCTCGAGAAGCTCCCTCTGGGCAGGCCCCAGCGTGGTGGGCAGCGGCTCCACGCGATCGACCGGTATCTCCGGAACGCGGAACACCTCGTGCACGGGGATGGCCGCCTCCAGGGCTCCATCCTTGAGGACCATGAACCGGGCGGGACGGGCAGTGTCGTCAGGAAGGCCCAGCAGCCGGCCCAGGTCCAGCACGCAGACGATGCTGCCGTGGAGGCTGATGATCCCCCGCACCCAGCCGGGCATGAGCCAGACCGGGGTGACCCTCGAAGGCATCACGGAGGTCTTGACCTGGGCGAGCCTCACGGCGAACCGCCAGTGCCCGATCCGGAAGCCGACGAGGCTGAGGGTCGTCAGACCTTCTTGCATCTCTACCTCTCCCGGTCGCCCTGCCTCGGGGCGGGCAGGGCCCTGGGTGCCTTGGCCCCGGGTTCCGGGGCCGGCTGCTCCTCCTCGGAGGTCTTGAACTGCTCGACGCTCCTGAGCAGGAGCTCTCCCAGGGTCCTGAGCCTCTCTCCCTCGTTGACGGTCTGCTCGGTGGAGCTCAGCCCCTCGCGCACGAGCATGAAGATGTCCTCCATGTTGCGCGCGATGTTGTCCGAGACCTGTGCCTGCTCCTTCTCCCTGTCTCCTATCTCCTGCACGAGGCCCAGCATGTCGTTCAGGCCGCTGAACGTGGCGTCGACCTTGACCACTCCGGCATCCACGGTGCGCGTGCCGTTCTCCATGGTGGACACGGCCTGGTCGGTGAGCAGACGGATCTGCGCGAGCTGCTCCTCTATCTGCCGTGCGGACTTGTTGACCCGGTCGGCCAGGTTGGAGACCTCGTTGGCGACCACGGCGAAGCCCTTGCCGTGCTCGCCCGCGTGGGCAGCCTCGATGGATGCGTTGAGGGCGAGGAGGCTGGTCTGGTCGGCGATCTGGCGGATGGTCTCGACGATGTTCCCGATGCGTGCCGAGCGCTCGCCCAGCGTGCGCACGTGGTCGGAGGAGTCCACCACGACCTTCCGGATGTCGACGATGGCGCTGGACGCCTCGCTGACGGCCTCTCCGCCCTTCCGGGCGTGCTCCGCGGCCTCCTGGGCGTTCTGGGAGAGGGTCTGGATCATCTGGTTCATCTCGTTGATGGCCGTCGTGATCTCCTCGACCTTGAGGCTCTCCTCCTGGGCGCGCTGGTGCAGCTCGCTGGCCGTCACCGAGATCTCGGCCGCGCTGTTGCCCAGCTCCAGGCTCGCGTTCTTGACCTTGTTGAACAAGAACTGCAGCTGGTCGAGCATCGCGTTCAGGTTGCGCGCCAGCGTGGACAGCTCGTCGGTGCCGGTGACCGGGAAGCGGTGGGTCAGATCGCCGCCGCCCTTGCTCATCTCCTCGGTGTAGCGGATGAAACCCCGCAGGGGGCGCACGATGGAGCGGGCCAGCACGAAGCCCAGCAGCACGGAGAGGATCATGAAGCACGCTCCGAAGATGTACAGGGGCATGGCGAATGCGCGCTCCTTCTCCGCGAAGGCCGTCCGCTGGCGGGCCATGAAGAGAGTGGCCGAAAGGGACCGATCCCCCGAGATCACGGTGCAGGGCCTCTGCGTGAAGTCGTAGCGCAATCCGCCGAGCTCGATCACCTGTATCTTCTCTCCTCCTTCCTCGACCGTGATGCGGCTGTCCGCAGCCAAAGCCGCGGCGAGCGCCTCGGGCCTGGCCTCCGAGGCCAGAAACGACGAGGCGAGCACCTCGTCCTTTGCAGCGAGCACGACGTTCTGCTGCTTGGCGCGCTTGGAGTCGGATCCCGAGGCGAAGTCCCTGAACAGCCTGTCCAGCGAGATGCCCACCATGACGGTCCCGACGCCCTCGCCGGCCGCGTCCGTCACGCGGGCGCCGCTCATCAGGTAGGCGTGCTCGCCGATCCCGACCCACGAGGTCTTCACGAGCCCCTGCGCGATCTCGGTGAAGAAGAGGTTGCGCCGCAGCGACTCCGCCTCTGTGCCCTCCGGATGCGCGCCCACGGGCCTGTCCATCCAGTCGGCGAGCAGCATGAAGTCCGGGGACATGGCGGCGCCCAGCTTTCCTTGCGCATCGTTCCAGCGGTCCGCTGCCGAGCAGGCCGGCGCCGGGCCGTACCCGACGGGCAACCCGGGCATGTCCGCGATCGCGGCGGCGACGCCCGGATGGGCAGCACGGGCGGCCTCGTCGCGCTGGCCGGCGAGGCACCGGACGATGTCCGCATCCGAAGCCAGGGTCACGGCCGTTCCCTGCAAAAACTGGCCCACGTACTCTTCGCTGGTGAGGAAGCGCTCCAGGTGCTTGGCCAGGTAATCGCCCCTGTCGAGAGCCAGCGAGAGCTGCCTGCTCGAGAGGTAGAGCGTGGCCACGAGGAAGACGAGCAGCAGGCCGGCGATGGAGAACAGGATCCTGTTCCGGATCGACCAAAGTGTGGAAAGCTGGACTTTCATGCTACACCCTCATGTGAGCAGAGGCCTGTTTCGTGGCAGGAAGTGATGCTATCATCCACACCCGACGTGTGCAACGGGCGCGACCCTGGACAGAGGGAGTGCAACTCATGATAAATGCGGGACATTACCGGATGGGATCGATGCTTCTCGCCTTGGTCCCCGTCGTGGGCTGTGCGCAGGTCCAGGATCCTCCAGGGGTTCTCATGGACACCTGGGCGGACACGGTGCCGGATACGGAGCTCGACCTTCTGCCCGACGTGCCCGTGGAAACGACGGACGACCCCATACCGGACGTGCCCGCCGACACACCTGCAGACACGGGCATCGACACGGGCATCGACACGGGCATCGACACGGTGACGGACACGGTCACGGACCCCGGGTCGGGATGGGGAGTGCCCGTGTGCGGGCTGGGCTACACGATGTCGGACACGAGCGGCTACACGGACTCGGTGAGCATCCCGGCGCTGGGAACCATGCGGGTGATGCAGCTGGACATCCAGATCACCGACCGCCGGGTGTTCGGCATCGAGCTCCCGTTCGACGATCTCGTCGTGTCTCTCACCGGCCCGTCGGGTACCCGAAGGACGTTCTGGAAGAACTTCGAGTCCGATGACACCGGCGCTCTCTTTCCCAACTTCGCCTTCCCGGCCACCTGGCTCATCCCTTCGTGGTGGCTCATGCCCGTGGGAGGCACGTGGACCCTGGACATCGACGATACCGAGCTGTCGGGCATCCCGCCCGTGTCCACGACCCTCGTCAGCTGGTGTCTCACCCCCATCGATCCCGCGGCCCACGCGTCGACCCCCATCAACGCCCACCTCGGTGCATGCTCCTCGGACACGGGCTCGATCCCGGACTGCGACCCTGCAGGGACGTGCCCCGGAGTGGCGGTGTACGAGATGCAGGTGAACGACCTCGTCCAGGCCGCGGGCACTCCCACGTTGAGCCTGACCATGAGCCATTCCGATCCGACCCAGCTGACCATCACCTTCGTGGGCGCCAGCGGCGCGGAGCAGACCCTGTGGAGCGGCGGCGCGGGCTCGCCGTCGGGCACCTACAACCTCACGGGCATGACGGGCGAGTGGATGACCGGACGCTACCAGCTGCGAGTGGAGGACGACACGGAGACGGCGACCGGATCCGTGAGCTCCTGGTGCGTGATGGCCAACTGACGGATTGCAGCTTGGGCCCGATCACGCTACCTTCCCTGCGATGCCGGACATCCCCGAGGACTTCAAGTTCAGGACCACCACCGCGAGCGGGATCCCGCTCAACCCCGGCGATTCGTTCAAGGCGCAGGCGGAGTACTGCCTGATCCGCTCTTTGGGGACGGGTGGCATGGGCGAGGTCTGGCATGCACGGCGAGTCAGCGCGGGCGGGCACTCCCACGACGTTGCGCTCAAGTTCCTCCTGCTGCCGGACGAGGAGGCGGTCAAGGAACTCGCCCAGGAGGCGCTGCGCATCTCGGAGCTCAGGCACGACAACATCGTGGGCTTCGTGGACAGCGGCAAGGCATCCGGGGGATCCTACTTCGTGGCCATGGAGTTCGTGCGCGGCATGGATCTCGACGGCCTCTTGCGCCTGCACGGGCTGACGCCCGAGCGCGTGGCCAGGGCCGAAGGCATGTGGCGCATTCCGGATCCCCTGGTGGGCTTCATCCTGTTCATGGTGGGCCGCGCCTTGCACCACGCCCACACGCGCGTGTTCAGCACCGGCGAGGTGGGCCTCATCCACAGGGACATCTCGCCCGGCAACGTGCTCATCGAGGCCGAGAACGGCTTCGTGAAGCTCTCGGACTTCGGCGTGGCGGCTTCCGCATCGGCTGCCTCGGGAGAGGCGGGCTTCACCGGCAAGATCCCCTACGCCGCTCCGGAGGTGCTCTACGAGGAGCCGGTGGACTTCAGGGCGGACCTGTACTCCCTCGGGCTCGTGGCCTACGAGCTGATGACGGGCTTCAACCCCAACAGGGCCCTCGTGCCCGGCGACAACCCCATGTCGCAGCTCTCGCACGTGCTCGTGAGCATCGACGATCCCATCGTGCCGCCCGAGCGGATCGTCGAGAGCGTGTCGCCGGCTCTGGGCCGCATCGTCCTCAGGATGCTGGACCGCGACCCCGGGGGGCGCTACGGGACCGTGGACGATCTCATGAGGGACCTGCGGGTGTTTCTGTTCGCGGGAGGCATAGGCCCCACCACGGACAGCTTCGCCCAGTACCTTCGCCTCGTGCAGGACGAGTCGGCGCGCATGGACGACCGGATACGTTCGAGCCTCGTGTTCCTCTGCTGCGAGGGGTCCGATGGCCCGCGCGTCCGGGTGCCGTGGAGGCTCACTCCCTGGGCCAGGGAAAGGATCGGAAGAGGCGAGAACCCGGCCCGTCGACCCGCGGACGACTAGTTCGCGCCGCTGCCCGAGGACGGTCGGAACGACGGGTGGCGCAGTGCGGCCAGGTTGACGAGGCGGCTGCCCATGCGACCGTAGCTCTGGCCGTCGATCCCAGCGGCCAGGGCGAAGCTCGTGTCGGCCGTGATGTCCGGGTTGGGGTTGACGTCGAGCACGAAGAACTCGCCGTCCTGCAACCTGAGATCGATGCGTGCGTAGTCGCGACAGCCGAGCGCCTGCGCCGCGGCACGGCTCACCCTCTCGAGCGCGTGCAGCTCATCCTGGTCGAGCGCCGCGGGGAGCTGCACCGTGATGCCCTCGAAGTGCCTCGAGCCGGGCAGGTACTTGGAGTCCCACGTGCACAGCCTGTCTCGCGGGTCGTCGAACGCGGAGAAGTCCATCTCGGCCGGCGGGAGCATCTCGATGCGGCCGTTTCCCCACAGGGAAACGTGGAACTCGCGGCCGTCCACGAAGGGCTCCACGAGCACGGGCTTCTTGTACCTGCGGATCATGTGCGCGATGCGCCTCGCGAGGTGCCTTGCGTCCATGACCACCGAATCGTTCGTGATGCCGGTGCTGCAGTGGGAGAAGGCCGGCTTGACGATGGCGGGAAAATCCGTCCATCCGTCCTCGCAGGCCCTTTCGAACATGCGGCCCGGAGGCGTGGGGATGCCGGCCTGCATGAGCAGGCGCTTGCACCGCACCTTGTCGTAGCTCAGCTCCAGCACCTCGGGCGGCGATCCGGTGTACGTGTATCCGCCACGCCTGAGCTGGCGCGCCGCGTGCGCGTCGCCGTGCTCGATGCCTGGAAGCTCCTCGACCCAGTTGAGCACGATCCACTCGAGCGGGTCGTAGCTCAAAAGCGCAGTGACGATGTCGTCGTCGTGAACCGGCACGCTGGCCACGGGATGACCGATCTCCTGCATGGCCTGCGCGAGGCTGCGCACGTGCCCGGCCGACTCCTCTATCTCCTCGTCGGTCCAGCCGGGACCGACCTCGTGCAGCAGCGCAACAGGAATGTCCGTGCGGATCTCGTGGTCTTCCATCCAGCCATCCTCCCCACCCACACCCACAGGACAGAAGATGCGATGCGGGCGACCTCAAGGTGTCTCGCTCGAAAACCTTAACCCGACTTTGCGGCCCTTGCACAGGAAAAAGCGACAGAGCCCTTGATTTTTTCCTGCGGATGCGTCTCAGGCACGGCCGAGCCTGAGGCTGCTCGCCACCACGGTGATGCTCGAGAGGGCCATGGCTGCGGCCGCGGCCGCGGGGTCGAGCTCGCGCACGGCGAGAGGCAAAGAGGTGATGCCGGCCAGCGCGCCGGCAGCCACGGGAACCAGGACGACGTTGTAGAAGAAGGCCCAGAACAGGTTCTGGCGGATCACGCGCATGGTGCGCCTGGAAAGCTGGATCGCGCGGGCCACGGACTGAAGCTCGCCGCCCACGAGGGTGACGTCCGAGGCCTGGATGGCGACGTCCGTTCCCGTCCCTATGGCGATGCCCAGGTCCGCGCGGGCCAGCGCCGGCGCGTCGTTCAGACCGTCGCCCACCATGGCCACCCGTGAGCCGGCCTCCTGGGCCAGCCTCACGAGCTTTTCCTTGTCCTCCGGGAGGACGCCCGCCGCCCACCTGGCGATGCCGACGAGCCCGGCCACCGTGCGCGCTGCACCCTCGCCGTCACCCGTGATCATGACCGGCTCGATGCCCATGCGCACGAGTGCCGCCACGGCGGCTCTCGCGCCGGGCCTGACCTCGTCCGACAGGACGGCCGCGCCAGCGAGCCTGCTGTCCACGGCCGCCAGGATCACGGTGCTGCCCTCCTCGTCCCCGCGTGCCACGATGTCCCGTGCCTCGTCGGTGCAGAGCCCTCGCTCTTCGAACCAGTCGGGCTTGCCCAGGATCACGTCGTGGCCGTCCACGCGGGCGATAATCCCCGATCCGGGGACGGACTCGACCCGTTCGGGCTCGGTCAAATCCAGACCTCTGTCGCGCCCGCCCCTGGCCAGGGCCTGCGACAGAGGGTGCTCCGACCCGGCCGCGGCCGAGGCCACGATGCCGAAGAGGTCCTCGCCTTGGCCCAGCGGTCGCCATGAAGCAAGCGATGGCTTGCCGCGGGTGATTGTCCCTGTCTTGTCGAACATCACCTTGGTGACGCTCCCTGCCATCTCGAGGGCCTCGGCGTTTCGAAACAGGATCCCCGACCGCGCGGCACGGCCCGTTCCCACCATGATGGCCGTCGGAGTGGCCAGGCCGAGTGCGCAGGGGCAGGCGATGACGAGCACGGCGACCATGCGGACCATGGCATCGACCGGGTCGCCTCCCAGGCCCCACCACAGCCCGAACGTGGCCAGGGCCAGAAGGATGATGACGGGCACGAACACGCCGCTGACCCTGTCCGCGAGCCTCTGGATGGGCGCCTTGCCCTCTTGTGCCTGGCGCACGAGCCGCACGATCTGGGCGAGAGCGGTGTCCTTTCCGACGCCCGTCGCACGGACCTTGAGGCGGGCGAGGATGTTCACCGTGGCCCCGAACACCACGTCGCCCGGGCCTCGATCGACGGGGACGGGCTCTCCCGTGAGCATGCTCTCGTCCACGGACGAGTGGCCCGAGACCACCACGCCGTCGACCGGGAACCGCTCGCCTGGCCTCACCGCGACCACGTCGCCCGGGTTCACCCTGCCGGCGGGCACGTCGTGCTCGTCACCGTCATCGCGCACCAGGTGTGCCCTGGCCGGCGCCAGATCCAGAAGCTCGCGGATGGCCGACGACGCGCGCCCTCGCGCCCTGGCCTCGAGCATCTTTCCCACCTTGATGAGGGTGATGATCATGGCGGACGTTTCGAAGTACACGTGCCCGCCCAGCCCGGGCGACAGGATGACCGCCAGCGAGTAGAAAAAGGCCGTGCTGGAGCCCAGGGCCACGAGCACGTCCATGTTCGAAGACAGGCCGGCCAGGCTGCGATAGGCCCCGGTGTAGTATCCCCAGCCCGTGTAGAGCTGCACGGGTGTGGCCAGGGCCAGAAGCAGGACATCGAACCAGGCCTCGTGGGACCAGGTGCCCAAAAACCCCACGTCGCGCGACATGCTCATCGCGACCAGGGGCACCGTGAACGAGAGCCCCACCCAGAGATGGCGTCGCTGCCTGGCGAGCTCGGCGTCGCGGGCCCGATCTTCGGCCTCGGCCGGGTCCTCCTGCGCGGAAGGGATGACCAGAAAGTAGCCGGCCTTCTCCACGGCCCGGGCCATGTCGCCGAGCGCGACCCTGTCCGGATCGTACTTTACCGCGACCTGCTCGGTCGCCAGGTTCACGACCGCCGAGCCGACGCCCGGGACCTTCTTCGTCAGCGTTCTCTCGATGGCGCGCGCACAGTTCGCGCAGCTCATCCCGATGACCGGGAGCTCTGCCCTTTTCTCAGCCACGTCCACGCCCCAAGCCGGCCTGGTCACCCCTCGGGCGCGGGGTCGATCTGCACGAGCCTGTCACGGACCATCTCCCACTCCATCTGCTCCGTGGTTCCTCCTTCGACACTTGGGCCGCATATCCGTCCTGTCAACGATCCGGATGGGGCAGATGCCCCATGCCCGCCGGCGCTCTTTTGGCCGGCAGCCCCGGTGCTTGCAAGTTTCTTTCCGGAGAATATACGGTGGATCCGGTCGATGAATGCTGCCCTGCATGACCTGTCGCGCTTGCGCGAGAACAGGCGCATCACCTGGATCGGAGTGCTCGCCAACGTGGTCTTGACCACCGCCAAGATCGCCGGAGGCAAGCTCACCGGCTCGGTGTCTTTGGTGGCGGACGGAGTGCACTCGCTGTCGGATCTGGTCACGGACGTGATCACCCTCGTGGGCGTCAGCCTGGCGGCCAGGCCTGCGGACGAAGACCATCCGTACGGTCACGGGAGGTTCGAGACGCTCTCCAGCATCCTCATCGCGGCGGCGCTCGTCGGGGTGGGGCTCCTTCTGGCCCGGGAGGCGGGAGCGGCCCTCATCGCCGGCCAGGGCTCGTACCCCGGCGGCACAATGGTCGTGCTGGCGACCGTTTCCATCGTGGTCAAGGAGCTGCTCTACTGGGCAACCATCAAAGTCGCGAGGCGCACGAGGAGCACGGCACTCGTGGCCAACGCGTGGCACCATCGCTCGGACGCGCTCTCGTCGGTGGCCGTGCTGCTGGGCGGCGCCGCGGGCCTGGCAGGGCTGCCGTACGGAGACAGCGTGGCCGGGATCGTGGTGGGCCTGATGATCGTGCTCGCGGGTGCGAAGATAGGCCGCGAGGCGGCCTGCGAGCTTCTCGAGCAGAGCGTGGAAGAGGCCATCATGAAGCGGATCCGTTCGGCGCTGGACGTGCACGCGCAGGTTCGCTCCTGGCACAAGCTGCGCACGCGCAGGGTGGGCCGGGAGATCTTCGCGGATGTGCACGTGCTCGTGGACCCGCACATGACCGTGACCGAGGCGCACGCCATCGCCGACAGGCTCGAGCACGACATCCGCGACGCCGTGGACGATCCCATCAACGTCTCCATCCACCTGGAGCCGTTCGACGAGAACGTGTCTTCCTTGCCCTGACAGGCAGGGGAGCGTGATTTTGGGCCCGAAGATGCTAGAATGTCCTTGATCTGGATACGCACAGGAGTGGCCGGCATGAAGATCATGGAGAGCATCGTGTGCGCCGCCGTGACGGCACTCGTCGCAGGCTGCGACGGGGGCACGCTCAGGTTCGAGGACGACGCGGCAGCGGACGGGGCTTTCGACTCGACGGTGGACGGCACGGGCGATATCCCGGCGGACACGCACGGTGACGGCCCCACGGACCCGCTGGCGGATCCTACCACGGACCCGCACGACATGCGCGACACGGACGGCGACACGATCCGCGACGCCGATGAGGGCGACGGGGCCGTGGACACGGACGCCGACGGGATCTGGGACAGCGAGGACACGGACAGCGATGGCGACGGGTTCACGGACGCCGAGGAGGCGGAAGACGACGACCTGTCCACGCCGCCCGGCGACTGCGACCTCGACGGGATCCCGAGCTTCAGGGATCTCGACAGCGACTCGGACGGGCTGTCCGACCCGGCCGAGCGCGATCACATGACGGATCCGTGCGATCCGGATTCGGACGACGACGGCACGTCCGATCTCGGAGAGGTGGCATACGGCTCGGATCCCCTCGATCCCAGCGACAACCCCACGTCCCTGGGCGACTTCGTGTTCATGATGCCACACGGCGAGAGCCCCTCCCCTGTCGCGGACACCCTGGTGTTCTCCACCAACCTCAAGGTGGCGGACGTGTACCTGCTCATGGACCAGACCTGCTCTCTGATGGACGAGATCAGCGCGCTCCTTGCCAGCATGACCGGCACCATCATCCCGGGCATCAAGGACGAGATCGCCGACGCCTGGTTCGGGGTGGGGGCGTTCGAGGACTGCAGCGGCGGTACCTGGGGTTGCCCGAACGAGCTGGCGCGCCTCTCGCCCATGACCCCGGACGTGAGCGCGGTGACGACGGCGCTCGGGTCGGTGGCGGCCGAGTGCTGCGGAGGCTCGGAGCCCTACTACCAGGCCCTGTACACCGTGGCCACGGGCGACCTCGCGCCCTTCGCGACCTGGGTGGTGCACCCCACCTCCTGGACCTGCACGCCGCCGGGCTCCATCGGGTGGCCGTGCTTCAGGAGCCAGGCCGTTCCCATCATCGTCATGCTGGGCGACGAGGATCTGGACGACGCAGGAGCCACGTGCAGCCCCTTCTACGCCACGGCCGACGCCGTCGCCGCCCTGAGCTCCATCGACGCGAGGTTCATCGGCCTGAACGCGGGCGAGAGCCACGATGACATGGTCCGCATCGCGACCGGTACGGGGTCCGTGGACATGCTGGGAAACCCGCTCGTGTTCGACGTGTCCGGCGGCTCGGGCATCGGCACCCAGGTGGTGGACGCGGTGAGCCAGATCGCCACGGCCGTTCCCATCCGGGTGGACGCCCTGGCCCACGACGATACGACCGACTTCATCGACGCGGTCACGGCCTTTGTCCAGGCCGTCCACACGAACACCTCGGGCGATCCCATCTGGGATCCCATCCTCCTCGAGATGAGGGAGTGCACCTCGGGCATCCCCGTCGGGACGCCCGGGACACCGCCCACGTCGGACTTCTTCGAGATCGTCCAGCCGGGCCAGTCCGTGTGCTTCGACATCGTCCCGAAGACCAACACCACGATAAGCCCCACCACGGTGCCCCTCGTCTTTCGGGCCACCATCGAGGTGCTCGGCGACCTGCACACGCCGCTGGACACCCGCGAGGTGGTGTTCGTGGTCCCGCCTTCCATCCCGGGCGGCTGACCCCCGTCCTTGCACATCCTCGGGTTCGGTATACAGTTGCCACGACAGACGGAGGCATGCATGAAGCTCTCGACGGCGCTGCTCGCGGTCATCGCGGTCGTGGTGTCCATGACCTGCTGCGGCGGGGACATCCGCATCTACGACGAGGACTCGACCACCGACGCCACGGTGGACGTTCCCGGCGACGGCACGCCGGACACGGGCACGGACGTGCCGGCCGATCATCCCGGCGACCATCCGGGCGACACGGCCGGTGACATCCCCGGCGACGATCCCGTGGACGTGGAGCCGGACTTCTTGCTCGTGGACGCGGACGGCGACACCATCGCGGATTACCACGAGGGCGACGGGGCCGTGGACACGGACTCGGATGCGCTGCCAGACACCGAGGACGCCGACAGCGACGGCGACACCATCGGCGATGCCGAGGAGGCCGGGGACGACGATCTGTCCACGCCTCCCGCGGACACGGACGGCGACGGCCTGGCCGATTTCCGCGACCGCGACAGCGACAACGACGGCCTGGCCGACGACGACGAGGTGACCAGGGGCACGAACCCGGCCGGCGCGGACACGGACGGCGACGGCGCGACGGACCTGGCCGAGGTCGTGTACGGCTCGGATCCTCTGGACGGCACGTCCAGCCCCTACGCGGCGGGCGACTTCGTCTTCCTCGTGCCGCACGGGGCTGCCCCGATCCCGGCCACGGACACGCTGGTGTTCTCCACGAGCCTGAAGGTGGCGGACGTGTTCTTCCTCATGGACACCACCGGGAGCATGTCCGGCGAGCTCGCCACCCTCCAGGCGAGCCTGTCCACGCAGATCATCCCCGGCATCGAGGCCATCGTGCCCGACGCCAGGTACGGCGTGGGCGCCTTCGACGACTACCCGGTCAGCACCTACGGGACATCGGGCGACCTGGTCTTCCGCCTCACGCAGCGCATGACGTCCAATGCGACACTCGCTCAGAACGCGGTCAACGCCCTGGACCTCAACTCCGGCGGTGACCTGTCCGAGAGCCAGGTTCCGGCCCTGTGGGCCGTGGCGACCGGCGGCGGCCTCGATGCCTACCTTGCGCCCGCGTCCGGATGCGGCCCGGACGAGAGGGGGTACCCGTGCTTTCGCGAGTCTGCGCCGGCCATCCTCGTCCTCATCACGGACGCGCCGTTTCACAACGGGCCCGCCGGAGAGTACCCCTACACCATGGCGGGCCACGTGCCTCCCACCTACGACGAGGCCGTGGAGGCGCTTTTGGCCATCAATGCCAGGGTGGTCAGCGTGCGGAGCATGGGCTACTCGGGCGACACCGAGGCCGCCGCCCACTGCACGGCCATCTCCACGGACACGGGCGCGCTGGACGCGGCCGGCGATCCCCTCGTGTTCCTCGCGGACGCATCCGGCACGGGGATGGGAGAGTACGTCGTTAACGCCGTGGACGAGCTGGCCACGGGCCGGCCCATCCGGGTGGACGCCCTGGCCCACGACGACCCGGCCGACTTCATCAACGCGGTCTCGGCCTTCATCCTGAGCATCGGCACCAACACGTCGGGCAGCTCCATCTGGGATCCCATCCTGGGCGAGCTGCGCACCTGCACCTCGGGCATCCCGGTGGGCACTCCGGGCACGCCGCCCACCACGGACTACTTCGAGCTCGTCGAGCCCGGCGACTCCGTGTGCTTCGACATCGTGCCCAGGACCAACACCACGGTCACGCCCACGTCCGTGCCCGTGATGTTTTCGGCCACCATCGAGGTCATCGGCGATCGGTTCACGCCTCTCGACTCGCGCGAGGTCCTCTTCGTGGTCCCCCCCGTGATCCCGGGCGGCTGAGGCGAGGTGCGACAGGACGAGACGACCGGTCGGGGCCCCGTCATGACCCCCTGAGCTTACCTGTGGCCTGCCCGTCGATCTCCGAGGTGGCCGGATCGACGACCACGCCGTAGTCGGTGCGGGCGCGCTCCACGCTCACGTAGCCCTCCATCACGTCGCGTGCCACGAGCCCGGGATCGCGCTTCATGGGATCTCCGAAGCCGCCGCCGCCGGCAGCGTCCATGGTCACCACGTCGCCCGGCACGAGCTGGGTGAGCCCGTAGGGGTTGCCTTGCTCGCCGTTGACGAGAAAGCTCGCCAGCGCGCCTGGCCGGCCGCCGAACAGCCCCTCGGGAGGGTGGACGAAGCGACCGGACTGGATGCCAAGAAACACGGGTGGCATGGGCGCGTACGCGTCGTCCGGCACGCGAAACACCACGCGCCGTCCCAGGCCGCCCTTGTGCTCGCCGGGCCCGCCGGTGTCCGCGAGCAGCTCGCGGCACTCGACGATCAGCGGCGTGTCGCTCTCGAAGATCTCGACGGGCGTGTTGGCGCCGTTGGCCGGGAAGATGTAGTCGTAGTACCCGTCCGCCGACGCGCCCGCTCCCATGCCGCCTCCGCGGATGATCACCGAGTGGAAAGGACTGCCGTCGCTTCGCCGGCCGTAGAACACGTTCATGGTGGCCGGCGTGCCTCCGCTCGCGGCGATGACCCTGTCGGGCAAGGCCTGCGAGAGGGCGCGGTAGACGACCTCGGTGAGGAAGTGGCCTATCTGCATGCGCGCGGCCACGGCCACCGGGAAGCGGCAGTTGACCACGCTGGCCTCGGGCGCCTCGAGCCGGATGGGCCGCGCGCACCCGTCGTTGTTGGGCATGTCCGGGTCGAACATGCTCTTTATGGCCATGAACACGTAGGCGTAGGTGAAGTTGTAGACCACGTTGCCGCCCCAGCTCACGTGGCCAGACGACCCGGCGAGATCCACGAGGATGTCGGAGCCGGTGACGTGCACGGCGGCCTTGATGACCACGTCCTCGCGGCCCTTCATCTGCTCCACCACGCCCTCGGCGCGGTACACGCCGTCCGGGACCTTCTCTATGGCCTCGCGCATGCTGCGCTCGGTGCGCTCGATGATCTCGTCGGCCAGGTCGTCCAGATCGTCCATCCGGTACTCGTCCAGCATCTGGCAGATCTGCTCCGCGCACACGTGGTTGGCCGCGATCTGCGAGCGGATGTCGCCCGTGACCTGATCCGGCGTGCGCACGTTGGCGCGGATCATGTCCAGCACGGCCTCGTTCAAGACGCCCGCCTCGAACATCTTCACGAGGGGGATGAACAGGCCGTCCTCGAACACGTCGCGGTTGTCCGAGCTCACGCGGCCGCCGATGTCCGAGTGGTGGAACACGCAGGCCGTGAAGGCCACGAGCCTGCCGCGGTGCAGGATGGGGCTCAGCACGCACACGTCGTTGAGGTGGCCCGCCAGGGCCCAGGGGTCGTTGGTGATCCACACGTCCCCCGGCCTGTGGCCGCCGGGGTCCATCCCGAGCACGAGCTTCTTGACGCCCAGGGCCATGGCGCCGGACTGGCCGGGCGTGGCGAACGTGCCCTGCGCCAGCTCGCGTCCCTTGCGATCGGTGAACATGCAGGTGTAGTCGTGCGCGTCCCTCAGCAGGCTCGAGAACGCCGTCCGCGACACGGAGCTGTCCGCCTCGTCCACGATGCTGACGAGGCGGCGCCAGAGGATCTCCAGGGTGATGGGGTCGAATCGCGCGCTCATGACGCCACCTCCAGCATCCGCATCCAGATGAAGCCGTGCTCGTCCACCCGCGCGACGGCCTCTTCTCCCACGACCAGGGTGGACTCGCGCTCCTCGATGATGGCCGGGCCGGCGAGCTCTGCACCGGGCGCGAGCCGGTAGCGATCGTAGACGCCGTGGGTGACGAAGCTGCGCGAGTGCCCGCTGTAGGCCTGCCTTTCCCCCTTGAGCGCGTCGTTCGCCTTGCCCTCGAGGCCCGTCAGGCGAGGCAGCACGAGCGCCTTCTCCGGCAGCTTCGCGCGCACCTTGAAGTTGATGAACTCCACGGCAGAGTCCGGGTAGGTGCGGCCGTAGAGCCTCGTGTAGACGTCGTCGAACAGCTCGCGGATGCGGCCCGGCCCCACTTTCGCGAAGTCCCCTTTTGGGACAGGGATGTCGGTCTCGGAGCCCTGGCCCACGAAGCGCACGTCCACCGACCTCTCGAACTCGATTCGCTCCGTGGCGCCCGACTTCTCCAGCGTGCGGGTGCCTTCCTCTTCGAGCCCGGCGAAGATGGCCTCGAGCTTCGAGAAGTCCGCCTGAAAGAGCCCCACCTTGTGGCTGCGCACCAGATCGAACGCCCTGGGCGCAGTGAAGAAGCCCAGAGCCGATCCCACGCCCGCGTTGGGCGGCACGAGCACCTGAGGCGCGCCCAGCTTGCGGGCCAGGCCGTAGGCGTGCACCGGCCCTGCGCCGCCGAAGGCGGCCACGGTCACGACCTTCGGGTTGCCGCCCTTCTCCGCGATGTGCGTCTTCGCGGCCGAGGCCATCGTCTCGTTGATGAGGTCGTGGATCCCCCACACGGCCTGCATGAGCTCGACGCCCAGGGGCCTCGCGATGCGCTCCTCGATGCCCCTGAGCGCGCCCTCCCTGTCGAGCCTCATCTCGCCGCCGAGAAAGTAGCCCTCGTCCAGATAGCCCAGCACGAGATCCGCGTCCGTCACGCAGGGCAAAGCGCCGCCGCGGCCGTAGCAGATGGGGCCAGGATCCGCTCCCGAGCTGTCGGGGCCCACCTTGAGGGTGCCCATGCGGCTCACCCTCGCGATGCTCCCCCCCCCCGCGCCGATCTCCATCAGATCCACGACGGGCACCTGGATGGACAGGCCGGAGCCCTTCATGAAGCGCTGCACGCGGCCCACCTCGAAGGTGGGCACCACTCCGGCCACGCCGCCCTGGATGAGGCAGCTCTTGGCCGTTGTGCCGCCCATGTCGAAGCAGAACATCTCGGGCAGGTCGAACAGCCTCCCGTAGTACTGGCCCGAGATGACGGCGGCCGTGGGGCCGGACTCGATGATCCTCACGGGGAACTCGGCGGCCGTCTCGAACGAGGTGATGCCACCGCTCGAGAGCATGATGAACAGCTTGCCCGGCGAGCCGAGCTCCCTGAGCCGGCCGGCGAGCCGGGTCAGATAGCGGCCCGTGAGCGGCTTGACGTAGGCGTTGGTGACCGTGGTGCTCGTGCGCTCGTACTCGCGGATCTGGGGCAGCACCTCGTAGGAGATGGACACGGACAGGCCGGGGGCCTCTTGCTCGATGATCTCCTTGATCCGGATCTCGTGGGCCGGGTTCTCGAAGGAGTTGAGGAGGCACACGGCGATGGACTCCGCGCCCTTGCCGACCAGCTCGCGCACCGCGCGCCGGGCACCGTCCTCGTCCAGGGCCACGAGCACGGTGCCGTCCGAGCGCACCCTCTCGTCCACCTCCACCCGAAGCCTTCTCGGCACGAGAGGCTCGGGGAACTCGGCGAACACGTCGTAGGGCGCGTAGCGGATCTCGCGGCCCAGCTCCAGCACGTCCCGAAACCCCCTGGTGGTGACAAGGCCGGTGGTCGCGCCCTTGCGCTCGATGATGGAGTTGATGACAAGGGTGGTGCCGTGGATGACCTCGTCGAGCTCGCGCACGAATCCAGGGAGCCTCGCGCCGAGGGCCTCGACGCCCTGCACCACGGCGTCCGAGGGGTCCTTCGGAGTGGTCAGGCACTTCTCGATGTGGATGGTCCCCGTGGTGTCGTCGATGAGGACGAAGTCCGTGAACGTCCCTCCGATGTCGCATCCGAGCCTGTAGCGTCTGTCGGTCATGGGCCGGTCCTCCATGCTGAGGCGCAAGGCAAGGAGTCTATCGCCGCTCTTGCGCCCGGACAACGGGCGCAGGAGCGGATGGGCCGGATGGCCATCATGCCCCCCATGGTCCGTGCCAAGAGGCCGAGAATGTCAGCCGTGCTCGTCCTTTCGCCACTTGCAGTCGATGATCTCGGTGAGCACGCCGGTCATCTGGCGCGGGTGCACGAAGGTGTACTCGCAGTCGCGGAACGAAATGGGGCTCCGGGGGTAGTCTCGCCCGAGCCAGCCCCCGGGACACGCTCATCGATCCCGGCACCCCCACGTTCAGACCAGGCCCACCACCTCGCTGAAGCGAGACAGGGGCAGCACTCGGATACCGTCC
>JBFYZU010000309.1:0-14917 GCA_041309365.1 Myxococcota bacterium | reverse complement strand
AGGCCGCGTCGAGAAGCGAGAGCGCCTCCTCGTGGTCGCCGCCGGCGTAGGCGTCGAGGGCCCCGGTGAGGGTCTTCGCCAGCTCGCCTTGCCCGGCGTGCTCCTCGACCCAGACGGTGTCCTGCACGAGCGCCTGCTTGGGGCACCCCACCATCCCTGCGGCGAGGCCCAGGACGAACGCCACGGCCGTGGCGGTCATGGCGCGCCCGGCCGCCCCTGCACGGGCTGTGCGGCTCATGCGCTCCTTCTTACCACCTGACCGGCGGCCAGTCCAATTCGCATGTCCCCTCGAGGCGCTCGCGACACGATTGAATTCCTCCCTGGACTTGGTTATACAGGTAGAACCCAGATAGACGGGAATTCGTTCCCTACAAGAGGCACTCCAGGCTATGGCGAAGGTCGAGATCATCACGGGACAGGGGCAGGCGATCCAGCACGAGCTCGGCGAGTACAACACCATCGGCCGGCATCCGAACAACAACTTCCAGCTTCTCGACCGGATCGTCTCCAAGGACCACGCGGTCATCTACAAGCGCGACGACGACTACTACTACCGCGACCTGGGCAGCCTCAACGGGTCGTTCGTGAACAACCAGCGCATCTCCGAGGTCAAGCTCGCGCACAGGGACACGGTCGTGCTCGGGAGCACCAAGATCGTGTTCCTCGGCGCCGAGGACCAGGTCTCGGTCAACCTCAAGTCCGCCGGCACGGAGAGCCACATCCGCGCCAAGATGGAGATGCCCGCGGCCGGGCGCTTCCTGTCCGAGGACCAGATCCAGGACGACTGGATGCTGCGCTCGGACTACGAGAGGCTGCGCATCGCCTACGAGATCCAGCAGTCCATCGGCGGCGAGATGAACATGGATGTGCTCCTGGACAAGGTCCTGGACAACGCCTTCAACTTCCTCAAGGCGGACCGGGGCGTGATCCTGCTCGTGGGCGACGACGGGCAGCTCAGGCCGCGGGTGACCAAGAGCCTCGAGGGCAAGCAGAACACGGAGATCGGCCTGTCGAGCACGATCATCAACGCGGTCATCTCCGAGCGCACGGGCGTGCTCAGCTCGGACGCCATGATGGACAGCCGGTTCAAGTCGTCCAAGAGCATCATGATGCAGGGCATCCGCTCCTCCATGGCCGTGCCGCTCATGTGCAGAAACGAGCTCCTGGGCATGATGTATTTGGACTCGAAGATCGCCACGGGCGCGTTCTCCGAGAAGGATCTCAACGTCTTCTCCGCCATCGCCCAGCAGACGGGCTCGCTCCTTGACAACATCCGGCAGGCGCGCCGGCTCGAGCAGGAGGCCCTCACGCGCGAGAAGTTCTCGCGGCTCCTGAGCCCCAACCTCGTCGAGCAGCTCGTGTCGGGCAAGCTGGAGGTCACCAAGGGCGGCATGTACCGCAACGTGACCATCCTTTTCGCCGACGTGCGCGGGTTCACGTCGCTCACCGAGCGCAGCGAGGCCTCCGAGATCGTCGACATGCTCAACGAGTACTTCGAGCGGATGGTGGAGATCATCTTCGACAACGAGGGCACGCTCGACAAGTTCATCGGCGACGAGATCATGGTCCTGTGGGGGTCTCCCGTGCCGCAGGACGACCACGCCCTGAGGGCCGTGCGCACGGCTTTGCAGATGCAGGCCGAGCTGGACAACTACAACCTGGAGCGCGAGCAGGCGGGCCTCAAGCCCATGAAGGTGGGCATCGGCATCTGCTCGGGCGAGTGCGTCGTCGGCTACATGGGCAGCACGCGCAAGATGGAGTACACGAGCATCGGCGACGCCGTGAACACGGCCTCGCGGCTGTGCGACCTCGCCAAGCCGATGGAGATCGTCATCGCCAACTCCACCTTCATGGGAGTGCAGCACGCCATCCAGACCGAGGCCCTGCCGCCCACGCCCGTCAAGGGCAAGGCCGAGCCTCTCAAGATCTTCCGCGTCGTCGGGATGAAATGACCCCGACGAAGGACCCTGCGGAGCCTTGCGACCAGAAAGCCGACGGCGCCATCGAGGTCACGCTCGAGAAGCGGCGCATGACCGTGCCCGCCTCCTCGACCATCGGCGAGGTGGCGGCCCTGGCGGGAAAGCCCACGACGGGCTGGCATAGCGCGGTGGCGGCGCTGCTCGACGCGAGGCTGGTCTCCTTGCACCACGACCTCTACGACGGCGCCGAGATCTCGCTCGTGCGCGCGTGCGACCCCGAGGGCAGGCAGGTCTACAGGCTCAGCCTCTCCGTGGTCATCCAGGCGGCGGTGCGCAACCTGTTCCAGTCGGCGGTCCGGCTCGTGGTGGGCCAGAGCATGGGCGGCGGCGTGTACTACGACTGGGATGGCTCCCCTGCGGCCACTCCCGCGAACGTGCGCGCGCTGGAGAAGGAGATGCGCAGGCTCGTGGCCGAGGATCTGCCCATCCGCTACAGGCGCGTGAGCGAGCGTCAGGCCATCCGCATGTTCCGCGAGCACGGCATGAACGACCGCTCCATGCTGCTCTCCACCTGGTGGCACGAGTCGGTCAGGCTCGTCGTGCTGGGCGACTACTTCGACATCCGGCACGGGCCCGTTGCCCCCTCCACGGGCCGGCTGCCGTACTTCGCGCTCACGCCCATGAGGGGCGGGATCCTGCTGCGCTTTCCCGAGGGACGGCGCGGCGGCCAGCCCCAGGGCCGCCCCAGGGTCTTGCGGGCCCTGTTCGACGTGTACCGCGAGACCAAGGAGTGGAACCGCATCCTGGGGCTCGGCACCGCGGGCCAGCTCAACGTGGCGTCCATCTCCGGCGAGATCGACGAGATCATCAAGGTGGCAGAGGGGCTCCACGAGCAGAAGATCGTGGGCATCGCCGAGGCCATCCGCGGGCGGGGAGGCGTGCGGGTGGTGCTCATCGCGGGCCCTTCGTCGTCGGGCAAGACCACGTTCGCAAAGAGGCTCAGCGTCCAGCTCAAGGTCCTCGGCGTCAACCCCGTGGCCGTGAGCGTGGACGACTACTACGTGGACCGCGAAAAGACGCCCAAGGACAAGAAGGGCGAGTACGACTTCGAGGCGCTCGAGGCGGTGGACCTCGAGATGTTCAACAACGACCTCACGCACCTGCTCGAGGGGCGCCTCGTGCACATCCCGCGCTACGACTTCACGGCCGGCACGCGCGTCGAGAGGTCTTTGTGGAAGCCCAGGAGCGTGGGCGAGCGCGACGTGCTCATCATCGAGGGCATCCACGCGCTCAACCCCGGGCTCACCTCGCAGATCCCCGATGCGCTCAAGTTCCGCATCTACGTCAGCGCGCTGACGCAGCTGTGCCTGGACGACGCGAACCGCATCTCCACCACCGACGTGAGGCTGGTCAGGCGCATGGTGCGTGACCGCCTCTACAGGGGCTACACCGCCTCGCAGACCCTCTCCAAGTGGCCCAGCGTCAAGCGCGGGGAGGCCAAGAACATCTTCCCCTACCAGGACCGTGCCCGGATCATGTTCAACTCCACGCTGGTGTACGAGCTGGCCGTGCTCAAGATGTTCGCGCACCGTTTTTTGCTGGAGGTCTCCCACGAGGACCCGGCCTTCGCCGAGGCCTACCGCCTCCTCAAGTTCATGGAGCTGTTCGTGGGCGTGTCGCCCGACAAGGTGCCGCGCACGTCCATCATCCGCGAGTTCATCGGCGGGAGCGACTTCGCCTACTGACCCGAGGGGAGGTGACGAATGCCCATCGCGAGAAAGATCGAGAGCTCCATGACCAACGCGTCCTGGATACGGCGCATGTTCGAGGAGGGAGGCAGGCTCAAGGCGCGCTACGGCGAGGACCAGGTCTTCGACTACACGCTGGGAAACCCCATCCTGCCCCCGCCGGGCGCAGTGAAGGCCGTGCTCGAAGAACTCGTCGAGTCCGACGACCCGGGCCTGCACCGCTACATGAACAACGCGGGCCTGCCCGAGGTCCGCGCGGCCATCGCGAGCTACCTGGCCTCGACCGTGGGCCTGCCGTTCGAGGGCCGGCACGTGATCATGACCGTGGGCGCCGCAGGAGGCCTGAACGTCTTCTTGAAGGCCGTGCTCGACCCGGGCGACGAGGTCATCATCGTGGCCCCCTACTTCGTGGAGTACCTGTTCTACATCGACAACCACGGAGGCAGGGCCGTCCGTGTCGACGCCGACCCGGACACGTTCGATCTGGACGTGCCCGCCATCGAGAGGGCCATCACCCCTCGCACCAGGGCCCTCGTCATCTGCACGCCCAACAACCCCACGGGCGTCGTGTACCCGGACTCCACGCTCTCGGCTCTGGGCCGCATGCTGGAGGGCAAGTCCGCTGAGCTCGAGACGACCATCTACCTCGTGAGCGACGAGCCCTACCGCAAGATCGTGTTCGACGCCGAGCTGGCCCCCTCGCACCTCGCCCACTACGCCGACTCGGTCCTCGTCACGTCGCACTCCAAGGACCTGGCGCTGCCGGGCGAGCGCATCGGCTACGTGGCCGTCCACCCGGGCTGCCGGGACGCGGACCTGCTCTTGAACGCCATGACGTTCACCAACCGCACCCTGGGGTTCGTCAACGCCCCTGCCATGTTCCAGCGCGTCGCCGGGGCGTGCCAGCGGGCCAGCGTGGACGTGTCGTGGTACCGCACCAAGCGCGACCTGCTCTTCGACGGGCTCACGGCCATCGGCTACAGGATGGTCAGGCCGGGAGGCGCCTTCTACCTGTTTCCTCGCTCCCCCATCCCGGACGACCAGGCCTTCGTGAAGATGGCCCTCGAGGAGAGGCTTTTGCTCGTGCCCGGCACGGGGTTCGGCACCCCGGGGCACTTTCGTATCGCCTACTGCACCGTGACCGACGAGACCATCCAGAGGTCCATTCCCGTGTTCGAGAAGGTGTTCTCCCGCGCCACGGCCTGACCCCGCTCTCGCCTTCCGCGATCTCCTTCTTCTGGTCCGCCGACACCCTCACCTGCAAGAACTGGTCCTTGGTCCGCCTGCCCATGAGGCCATCTTGCGTCCACCCCTGTCATATGTCGATACATGTGTAGTGACATCGATGGGCTGTGGCTACCGTGCGCTCGTGCATGACGGAAAAATCCGGTAGAGGCGCCGGCGACCGGATGCGCGCCGCCTCTTCTGCCGACCTTGTGATGCCAGGGGCGATCGCCCGATCTTCTCGTCCCCCTTCTTGACAGGCCCGAAGCCGGATTTAACTTTCCGGTGTGACCCGGGACATGACGGATGAACGGGCACTATAGAGATCAAGGAGGTGAAACATGGCAGTGATACGCTGGCTCGGAAACGACGATGTGTTCTCGCGTCTCGACCGGATGCAGCGGGACATGGATCGCCTTGCGACGGGCATGTTCCCCGCCTTCGGCTCGGACCTCTCGGGGTCTCCCCGGGTCGGGCTCTACCCGCCGCTCAACATTTTCGACGACTCGGAGAGCTTCAAGGTCCACGCGGAGGTGCCCGGCGTGAAGCCCTCGGACATCGACATCTCGGTGACGGGCAACACCCTCACCATCCGCGGCGAGCGCACGATGCCCTCGGTCCCGGAGGGCGCCTCGTGGCACAGGCGCGAGAGGCAGATGGGCAGGTTCCGCCGTTCCTTGACCCTTCCAGAGCAGATCGATGCTTCCAAGGTCTCGGCCCGCTGCGAGAACGGGGTGCTGGAGATCCTGCTCCCCAGGGCGGAATCGGCGAAGCAGCGCAAGATCGAGATCAAGGTCTGAGATCCAGGAGGTGCACCATGACCGAAAAGGAAAAGAAGGAGATGGAGACGACCGAGAAGAAGGCCATAGAGCGCTCGGGGGCGGAGTCCACGCGCGAGGGCGTCCTGTACGTCCCCGATGTGGACATCGTGGAGACCGACGAGGCCATCACCCTGTGGGTGGACGTGCCCGGCGCCCGGCGCGACCAGGTGGACATCGACATCAACGAGAACGTGCTGACGTTGACAGCGCGCGTCGAGCCTCCTGCCTGGGAGCGTCCCCTGTACCGCGAGTACGACGTGGGAGGGTTCGAGAGGCGCTTCACCCTGGGCGAGAAGGTCGACCAGGAGAAGATCTCGGCGAAGCTTGAGGACGGCGTGATGATCCTGACCGTTCCCAAGGCCGCTCCGCACGAGCCGCGCAAGATCGCCATCGCCTGATCCGCGAAACGGGCGCCTGGCGGGCCGCGTCCTTTATCACGACATCACCGGGATCTCCATCCCGTGCCTTCGAGAAATCACGTCGGCTTTTTCCGGACTGGCCCGAGACCGCTACCCGGCGTACCCTTTCGTATGCTCCGTCTCGAACGCATCCTCTGGTCGCTCGTCTGCGGCTCCGTGCTCGCCCTGCCGGGGTGCTATTCTTCGGACGACGGGTCGACGGAGCCGCCGGTGGACGTGTCCACGGATGAGGACGTGGCGGACGTGGATGCGGAGCCCTTGCCGGACTCGCCGATGGTGGCGATGTACGGTGCACCCGGACCGTGAGGAAAGAGCATGAGCGACTTCGACGATCGCTGTACCGACCCGACAGCGGGCATCGTGGCCTCCTCGACCACCGGCTGGCTGCCACGGGCAGCGCTGGTGACCATGCTGCTGTGCGCGACGGCCTGCGGAGGGACGGATCTCGTCGGGGATGCGTCGATCGACGCCGACGCGGCCACGGATGCGCTCGACACGGGGACGGACGAGCCCGGACCTGACGGGACGTGCGAGGACCTGGACATGGACGGGCATGCGAGCAGGGAGTGTGGCGGGGACGACTGCGACGACACCAGGGCCGACGTCTTTTCCGGCGCCCCGGAGGTCTGCGGCGACGGGGTCGACCAGGACTGCGACGGGATCGTGGATGGCCCGATGATCATGGGACCGGACACGGTCGTGGCCGGCGCGGAAGAGGCCTACGGCGGAGAGGACGTCGTGTGGACCGGCAGCGACTTCGCCGTGCTGTGGACGAGCGATGACTCCCTGAACCTGTCGCGGGTGGACGGGGCTGGCAACCTGCTGGGTTCTTTCGTGCCGCTCGACGATCCGGGGGCGAGCGTCCTTGGCGGCAGCGCAGCGTGGACCGGCAGCGCCCTGGCGGTGGCGTGGGAGAGGGACTGGGAGGTGGAGGCCGCGTTCTTCGACCGGGCGGGCAACAGGCTCCTGGCGACGACCCGTCTCACCGACGACCCCTGGTGGTCCGCCTCGCCCCACGCGCAGTGGACGGGCAGCGAGGTCGTGGTGGCATGGATGGACTCGAGGGTGATGGAGTCCGAGTGCACGATGACGAGCTGCTTCTCTGACGCCTTCATCACCCGCATGGACGTGGCCGGAGAGGAGGTCGGCGACGACACGCGGATCTCGGATGAGAGCCGCTCGGGAGGCTGGCCCGGCCTGGCCTGGGCCCTGTGGACCGGAACCGGGCTCGGCGTGTTCTGGGGGAGGCACTACGCGCGCACCGATCCGGCTGGCGTGGAGAGCGGACCCGACGTGGCGCTGAGCGCGATGGAGGTGATCGTCCCGGTCTGGTCGGGCAGCGAGTTCGGGCTCGGATGGATGGCCGGCTCCGAGGAGGGCGTCTTTCTCGATCGCATCGACCGGACGGGTGACCTCATCGACTCCGTCCAGGTCACGGATCGTCCACGCACGAGCGACGTGTCCATCGCCTGGACCGGCAGCGAGTACGCGGTGCTGTGGTCCCACTACGGAGACGTGGAGCCTTGCGGCGTCTACCTCGCCCTGCTGCCGCCCGGGGAGGGCTCCCCGAGAGGGGTGCTCGAGGTCACGGGATGCGATTCTTCCATCGGCAACGAAGCGATCGCGTGGTCCGGCAGCACCCTCGGCGTCCTGTGGAGGCGCTGGGGGACGGGCCTGGCGCTCACGCGCATCGGCATGTGCGACTAGAGCACCGGCTGGGCACGTCAGGGAGACTCTTGCCGGATCGCTCCTTTTCGAACCGGGAAGGCCCATCCCGATCGAGGCGAAGCTCGCCGCGTCCCCATCGCCGCGCGACAGCGCCGGCATCGTCCGCTCTTTCCAGCTACCGCCCGAGGAAGACGTCGAGCATCGAGGTCTCGGTGCCCTGGCCGGTCTCGAACGTGCCGGTGGCGACGATCTCGGTGCCGGCCGGGCAGCGCGGGATCGAGGCGAGGACGTAGGTGGCGGTATTGACGACCTCCGAGTCGTGCCTGGTCTCGCGCCACATGTAGCCCCTGGTGATCCGCCGGTCCACGGGCCGCGGAAGGTTTGAGCCGAAGCCCAGCGCCTCCTTGACGAAAAGCTCGCCTCCCACGGTCACGCGCAGCAGGCAGACGACGCCCGTGCTCGTGGATCCACCCCACCTCTTGCCGTGCGTGCGCATGCGCAAGGCCAGCCGGTAGGCGCGATCGGCAGTGGACACGAAGCGGAGCTCGAACGCATGGGGCGCCTGCACACCGGCCTCGACCCAGGCGATCCTACCGCCCGGGATCGAAACGACGAGGCGCCATGCGAGGATCGATACGGCCGCGAGCCCCACGACGGCGAGCGCCACGGCCGCGAGCGTCCCGCCCGTGCCGAGGTCACCGGGCGTCATCGACGATCCGCACCCCGGGTTGGGGGCGCCATCCCTCGAGATCCACGATTCGACCCTATGCCGGATCGCGACTTTGGGCAACCATGTCGCGCCCGTGCCCCCACTCGAGCCGGCGGCCCATCAAGCGACAGGATGTGGACAAAGGCGGACGCGTGTGCTGTCTGGCCGGAGGATCCCTGGAGCATGCACGAGTTCTCGATGACGGAGGTTCGACGGCCAGCCAGTGGGGCGCGACGCGAGACTCGGTGATGGAAAGGCGGTTTCAAGGGTCCTTCCATCCGGTCAGTCTTTCTTCCGGAAGACCAGGAGCTTTTTCCAGCGCGGCCGGTACTGGTCGCCGAGCTCGGACAGCGCCAGTAGCTGCATGGCGTTCGTCGGACAGACGTTCACGCATCCGTAGCAGATGACACAGGTCCCCTTGCCGTGGGGACGCTCGTCCTTGCCGAGGGTGAGACGACCCGCCGGGCAGTAGCGGACGCACAGGCCGCACCCGTTGCAGCGACGCGCGAAGGCGTAGGAGTAGTATATGGTGTTGATCCAGCGATTGTAGACCAGCGGCTGGATCGCGAAGACCGGGAAGGGCCAGAGCTGGAACGGCATCCCGGCCGGCTGCCCCGCACAGAAGGCACGGGCCACCCGCCGGATGTTCTCGACCTCGCTCCGGGTGGGGAGCTTCCGGTCCATGAACCGCCAGAGGATCCTGGGGATGCGGACCATCACGAAGTTGAACGGGGCGACAGCCCACTGCCGGCCCACGACACGGTATCCCTTGAGGGTCAGGATGAGCCACGGCAGGACATGGGCGTTCTCGGGTCCGCCTCCGGCGGAGTAGAGGATCAGGGCCGGTCGCCCACCTCCGCGGGGCAGGTCGCGAATCAGGTACTCAAGAGTCGGCCAGGGCGGACCCCATACCAGCACCGGGAAGGCCAGCACCAGGGCGTCGCCGGTCAAGGTCGGGCGGAAACCTCGAATGAAGTGATGGCGGTGCACGGTGACACAGACCCCCTGCGCTTGCGCCTCGTCGACAAGCTGCTGTGTGAAAAAAGCCGTATTGCTGGTGTAGGAGGTCACAAGGACGTCGATCCGTCTTGGAGCCGGGTACCGGGACCGCAGCCCGTGCCATGCGAACGACAACGCGCCGAGGGCCGCCACTGCCAGGAAGATGACATTGACGATCCGCTCGGGAGGGTGCGTGACGAGGGCCGGAAGGTCGAGCCATACCGCGATCACCGCGGTAACAAGGAGGACGGCGAGCCGCGATCCCAGCGGATATGCTAGGAGGGCCATATGGGCGGCGACCAGGGGCAGAGTCCACAGGTTGTCGCGGGAGGCGTAATCGCCCAGCACCAACCAGGCCAGTGGGATGAAGGCGGTGTCGAAGGCCACCGCCAGAGATGGGATACCGATCCACAGGATCACCACCGAGCCGAGATAGATCAAGAATGGATACGCCTGCGTGTGCATGGCCGGGCCGACGCCGAACCAGAGCCCCATGAGAAGGACCGCGGACAGGATCAGGGCAAACCAGGTCTTCTGCTGCTCTCGCGTCGAGAGGGTCATGCTCGCCGTCCAGGTATGTGGCGGGTGTCCGAAACAGATACTCCATACCCTGAAAAGACAGGTATCGCAATGACGGCTCGTTGCCCCCTGTCGCCCGGACGTTTTCGCGGCGCCTCGAGCGCAGCGAGGCGCGGCCGCACCTCGCGCCTGGACGGATTGCGCTTTCACGCTATGGTATCAACGGAGGCTCGACATGATGAGGATGAGGATGAGGACGATGGCGACCGCGCTCTGGGCTTTGACGGCCCTTCTCGTCGCGATCGGGTGCACGGGCCAGGAGAGCACGACCGGCGACGTCTCCACCGACGATCCCGGGCCCGACGACTCTGCCGATCTCGCGGACACGGTCGTGGACAGCTTTGCGGATGCAGCGGACAACGACTGCGTGGCGGCGGGCGGCTACTGCACCCAGTACCCCGTGATCCCGGACTCGTGCGTCACGTGCGACAGCACGGGCGAGACCCACTACAGGCCGGCCCACAACCCCCTCGGGGCCATGGGGTGCATCGTCGAGGGCGTGGGAGGCATCCCGTGGTGCTGCCTTCCCCACGCGCCGGCCACGGTCACGGACTGCGACACGGCAGGGGGCGAGTGCTACCCGTACGCAGACCCTGCCCCCTGCCCGCCTGGGTGGGAGATCATCAGGTCCGACTGCGGCCCGGATGGCATCGTCTGCTGTGCGCCCACGTCGCCCAACTGCGGCTGATTTACTCCGGGTGTCGCCGGATCCCGTACGAGAGACGGGGACCTCTTCGCAGGGAAGGCAACGCTGGTACGGGCGATCTCCCGCCGCAGGCCGGAGCCCTCCTTGATTTCCCCTGGTCCGTGTGTAAGATTCCCGCCTCATGCCAGCGATCAAGAAGAAGTTCTCGCGCAAGGATCTCAAGAAGCCCGACGAGTTCGTGTCGAAAGGCACCGAGTACAGCGAGCTTCTGACGATCCACAAGAAGAAGATCCTCATCGGCCTGGGTGCCGTCGCCGGCACCCTGGTCATCGCCTCGGCCGTCTACATCTTTCTCGAGGAGCGTACCCTGAGCTCGTCGAAGCACATCAACGAGGCGCTCGAGGTGCTCGGCCGGCCCGTCAAGACCGCCTCGCTGTTCTCCGGGACGAGCGAGGGAGAGGACGAGGAGAGCTTCGCCTCGGTCAACGAGAAGGACAGGGCGGTCGGCGAGGCGTTCTCGAGCGCATCCGGCAAGGCGTCGACGCGCTCCATCCGCATGCTGGCGAAGCTGGGCGAGGCCCAGTCCCAGCTCTCTCTGGGCGAGTACGAGAAGGCCGCCGCCTCGTACCAGGCGTTCGTGGACAACCCCGGTGGGGCTGAGCCGTTTCTGTATCTGGCCTACGAGGGCCTGGGAATGGCGCTCGAGGGCCAGGGCAAGAAGGACGAGGCCCTGACCCAGTACAAGCTGCTCGAGGGCGTGGGCGACGGCAAGTACATGGAGCTGGCCCTCTACCACCAGGCCCGCATCCACGAGGCCAAGGGCGAGAAGGACAAGGCCAAGGAGCTCTACTCCAGGCTCGCGAAGGACATCTCCGATGCCCCGAAGATGAACCCCATGATGGGCTACCTGCAGGAGCGCATCGCGGGAAAGGACGGGGTACCGAAGACAACCCCCGCCACGCAGGGGTACGGAGAGCCGGGCATGCTCATGGGCCCGAACGGCCAGTTCATGCCCACCCCAGGTGCCGGAGGAGGCCTGGAAGGCCTGGACGAGGAGCAGCTCCAGAAGCTCCAGGAGCTGCTCGAGCAGATGAAGCAAGCGGAGCCACCCCTTGACGAGCAAGGCGACCTGCCGGCGCCCCCGCCGCCCGCGCCGGGCGGCTCCACCACGGGCGGGGAGTAGATGGCACTCTCGCGCGCCATCGCCGCGCTCGTCCTCGTCCACGTCGCGGGCTGCGTGAACATCGGCCCCTCGGTGACGAACGCTTTGACGGGGATCCCCCCCGAGCCCACGACCAAGGTGCTCTTTGCGTCATGGCACCGGGCGCTGGTGATGGGCGCGGACCGCACCTACCAGCCCTACGAGGGGTCCGGGCCGGTGGCCGACCCATCGGCAGGGCGCATCTACCTGGGAACGTCGACGGGCCGCTTCTACGCCCTGCGCAGCCAGGACGGCAACGTGGTCTGGTCCCACGACACGGGCGAGTCCATCCACTCGGTGCCGGCGCTGTCCGAGGACGGATCGACCGTGTACTTCGGCAACGAGTCCGGCGTGCTCACGGCCCTCGACGCCGCCACGGGCGTCCCCGAGTGGACCTACCAGGCCACGGCCGAGATCCGCTGCACGCCGCTCGTGCACAAGCAGATCGTGGTGGTCAGGGACGTGCGCGGCAAGGTGCACGCCGTGGACGGGCGCAACGGCTCCAGCCTGTGGCTCTATCGCAGCGAGCCTCCCGAGGGCTACACCCTCGCCTCCAGCGTGGGCGTCAGCCTCGCCAAGGGCCGCGTGCTCACGGGTTTCACGGACGGGACCGCGGTGGCGCTCAAGCTGCTCGACGGCTCGCGCAGCTGGGAGGCCGACCTGGCCGAGTTTTTGCCGGGCGACATGGGCATGGGCGCACAGAAGTACGACGTGAACACGACGCCCGTGGTCCTGTCTTCGGCCACGGCCCTGTTCAGCTCCTACAACGGCGGGCTGTTCGCCATGGACACGCTGACCGGGTCGATCGCGTGGAGGCGGGGCGATCTGGACCGGGTCTCGGGCATGACCGCCACGAAGACGAGGATCTTCGTCGCGCGCTCCTCGTACGGCGTCGCGGCTCTGGACATGGACGGCGACTCGCTCTGGTACAGCCACTTTCCCAGCGGCACCCTGAGCGACCCTGTGGCCTACAAGGGCCGGGTCTACGTGACCGACTCCAGGTCCGGGCTCGTGGTCCTGAGCGGCGCCACGGGCCAGGTGCTGGATCGCTACACGCCCGCCTGGGGCGCCACCTCGAGGCCCATGGTCGTCTCGGGCCGCGCGTTCGTGTTCTCGAACGGCGGCCACCTGTTCACGTTCGGCCTGGGCCAGCACTGAGCTTTCGGCTCACCTTTCCGATCATTGCAGCGCTCGACGGCACTGGCTGGTTCTCGCAGCCATCCGATCCCACGGCCTGGGCCGATTTCATCCCTCGAGAGAGAAGCGCTGTGCGCTGAAGGGGTGTCGTGATCCGTGAAAATCCGTTTCGGTCTGAAGACACTTTGAGAACGTGGGCCGCCTCCCCTGCGTACATCCTGGACGAACACCGGTGCATTTGCTATTCACTCCGGCGGATTCGATCCCCCCGCCCGGTCGAGCCTGACACGGTGCAGGGGTGATGCAAGAGGAGGACACGATGAGGAAGGAACGAAGCACGGTAACTACGACGTTAGCCCTCGCCATCCTGCTGGCCGCGCCCGGGTGCGGCAGCGAATACGTACCCGACGAGGAAGGGACAAAGGGAGGCCCCTGCCGGACCGACGGGACCTGCGATGCCGGCCTCGAGTGCATCAGCGACATCTGCGTCGATCTGACGGGGGTCGTCATCTGCTCGCCCGGGCAGGTGGAGTGCGCCAGCGGGTGCACTGACACCGACGTGGACCCCGGCAACTGCGGAGGGTGCGAGGACGGCTCCGGCGACTACACCTGCCTGGCGGGCGAGGTCTGCGACGGGACGGGGAGCTGCGCGCTGAGCTGCCAGGACGGCCTGACCGACTGCTCCGGCGTGTGCACGGACACCCGCTACGACCCGGACAACTGCAACGTCTGCGAGTACGCATGCGACGCCACAAACGCCACCGCGGCCTGCGTCCTGGGAGTCTGCATGCCTGTCTGCGAAGCGGGTTTCGGCGACTGCGACACGGATCCCGACACGGGCTGCGAGACGGATCTGATGACGGATGAGCAGAGCTGCGGGTTCTGCGGCAACGAGTGCCCCGCGGGAACGTTCTGCGAGGGCAGTGCCTGTTCCACCGGCTCCTCGAGCATGGACCTGCTGATCGTCACCGGGAACGCGTCAGGCGCGTTCGAAACGTGCCTCGTCGCGGGCCTGACCCCCTACTTCGACTCGGTGACGTCGATCGTGGGCCCGCCGACACCTGCCGAGCTCGTCGCGATTGATGCCGTCCTGGTCTACAATAACGGCGACCACACCGATCCCGTCGCCATGGGCAACGTCCTGGCCGACTTCTTCGACGCCAAGGGCCACGTCGTGGAGGCGCTCTACGGGACGACGGGCCTCGACGGAATGGCCGGACGCTGGGCGAGCGACGGCTACGCCCTCCTCGGCGGCTCGTACAACACGGCCAGCGTCTCTTTGGGGACGATCGCCGAGCCCGCGAGCCCGTTGATGGACGGGGTCTCGGTGTTCGTCACGACGCGAAGCTGCACGGGAGGCCCGATCAACGGGGGCATCGTGGTGGCCAGCTACACCAACGGCCAGCCTCTCGTCGTCCGGGGCACCAAGAACGGCCACAACCGCGTCGACCTGGGCATGTTCCCGGGCGGCTGCAATGGCGGCTACTGGACGGGCGACGGCTTCGACCTGATCCGCAACGCGCTCACATACTGACAAGACGGTTGCCTTGGCGGGCATCTTGCCTCGCGCGCGAGGCAGGCATCGAGGCCGCCGGAGCGTCTCGGTGAACCGCTTCTCACCTCGACGCCATCGCGCACCGGGGACCTGGACCACGTAGTCCACCTCGAACACATTCGACGATTTGCTCGACAGCAGAGTAAAAATACTCAGTCAACGAGCAAGATGTCGTCCACTGACCCGCGCTCGATGCAGTTCGGCAGAGATGGCTGGGTTGAGAACCAACGAGGCATTCCTTATGCAGACCCACCCTTGTCGCCCTTCATGCCCTTGTCGCCCTTCATGCCCT
>JBFYZU010000308.1:0-3188 GCA_041309365.1 Myxococcota bacterium | reverse complement strand
CGGGAAGGACACCAACTGCAACGGCTCCATGAGCGACTACGAGGATCACGACCACGACGGGTTCGCGAAGGGTGACTGCGTGGCAGCCGGCATGGAGCCGGACTGCGACGACGAGACCGGTGACGTGCACCCGGGCGCGACGGAGCTGTGCGACGCCGTGGACCAGGACTGCGACGGGTCGTGGGCGGACGGCGGGGCCGACGACGACGGCGACGGGTATCTGGATGCGTCGTGCTCTGGGGACGACTGCAACGACGAGGCCGGTGAGGTGCACTTGGGCGCGACGGAGCTGTGCGATCGCGTGGACCAGGACTGCGACGGGTCGTGGGCGGATGGAGGGGCCGACGACGACGGTGACGGCCACCTGGACGAGGGCTGCTCTGGGGACGATTGCAACGACGAGCGGGCCGATACGTACCTGGGCGCGATCGAGCTGTGCGATCGCGTGGACCAGGACTGCGACGGGTCGTGGGCGGACGGCGGAGCCGACGACGACGGCGACGGGTATCTGGATGCGTCGTGCTCGGGGGACGACTGCGGCGACTCCATGGACACGGTGCACCCGGGCGGTGCCGAGATCTGCGACGGCATCGACCAGGACTGCAACGGCGTCACGGACGACTTCGCCGTGGGCGCCTGCCCCATGCTCGCCATCGTGGCCTGCATCACGCGGTGCGGCTCCGCTGGAACAGGGCCTTGCGACGCTCTTTGTGTCCCGCCGTCGGCGGCGGACTGCGTGCCGCCCGCGGAGGTGTGCAATGGGCTGGACGACGACTGCGACGATGTGCCGGACAATGGCTTTGCCTGCGTTCCCGGGACGGCGGTCGCGTGCACGACAGTGTGCGCCACCACGGGCACCGGCACGTGCACGTCGACCTGCACGTACCCTTCATCCACTTCGTGCACCCCGCCTCCGGAGGTTTGCAACGGGCTGGACGACGACTGCGTTGGTGGGGCAGACAACGGCTTCGAGTGCGTTCTGGCTTCCATGGAAACGTGTTCGACCGTCTGTGAAACCACAGGGATGAGGTCTTGCCAGGCTGGTTGCACGCCTGGCCCTTGCATCCCGCCGCCGGAGACGTGCAACGGCCTGGACGACGACTGCGACGGCCACCCCGACAATGGGTTTGCATGCGCCGCAGGCCTCGCGTACCCGTGCGTCACCATGTGCGGCTCCGCAGGGAGCCAGACGTGCGATGGGTCCTGCTCGACCTTCGGGTCCTGCGTGCCGCCCGTGGAGACCTGCAACGGGGTCGACGACGACTGCGATTTCCTTGCCGACGAGATATTCGAGTGCATCCAGGACAGCACGGACGCCTGCACCACGAGTGGAGGGGTCGCGGGCACGCAGGCATGTTCCTCGTCGTGCGCCCTGGGCCCGTGCTGCGCCGTCACGGAAGCGTGCGACAACGGGTGGGACGACGACTGCGACGGCAGCGTGGACGGCCCCGCGCCTCTTTTCGACGGCGTGCGGATCACGAATGCGGACAGCTGGTCCGAGGCGCCCTCCATGGTGTGGACCGGCTCGGAGCATGTCGTGGCCTGGGAGGACTGGCGCGACGGAAACGCGGAGATCTACATGGCGCGCATCGACGCCACGGCCGTCCGGGTGGGCTCGGACATCCGGGTGACCGACGACGCGGGCTTCTCGCGGTACCCGTCGCTCGTGTGGACCCTCAGCGAGCTCGTGGTGTGCTGGCAGGACTCGAGGACCGGGTCCTCGGACCTGTTCATGGCCCGGATGGCCCCCGACGGATCGAAGACGACCTCGGACATCCGGCTCACCACGGACGCGGGAAACTCGTACCAGCCGGCAATGGTCTGGACCGGTTCCGAGCTCGGGATCGCGTGGACGGACGGCAGGTTCGGGGACTACGAGATATTCTTCGCGCTGTTCGCTCTCGACGGGACGCTCTCGGGTGCCGAGACGAGGTTCACGACCGCAACCGCCACGTCGAACGATCCCGACCTGGCGTGGACCGGGTCGGCGTTCGCCATCGCGTGGATCGACGAGAGGGTGAGCGCCTCGCCGGATCTGTACCTCGCGATGATGGACCTCGCGGGCACCAGGCTCACCTCGGACATCAGGCTCACGACCCTTACGGGGGTGGACAGGGACCCGTCCATCGAGTGGGGCGGCTCCCTTTTCGGCATCGCGTGGGAGAACGACTCCACGGCACGCGAGCAGATCTGGTTCGTGCGGGCGGATGGGTCGGGCGCGAAGATTGGCCTCGAGGCCACGGTCACCCACAGCACCTACAAGGCCCTGTCGGCCTCGGCCGCGTGGACGGGCAGCCTGTTCGGGGTCACCTGGTCGGATGTGAGACACACCGATCCCGAGATCTACTTCGGCCAGGTCGGAGGCGACGGCGTCCAGGTCGGCGGCGAGACCAGGCTCACCACGGCCGAAGGAACGCAAGGAGCCATCCACGAGTCGTCGCTCGTGTGGACCGGCACGGGCTTCTCGGTGGCCTTCAGCGACACGCGCTTCGGCCTTTCGGAGATCATGTTCGACGAGATCTCCATGTGCGAGTGACGTGATGGGCCTGCTCTGGTCGCTGTACGGGGTGATCCATCGCGGCTCGAGCCGCGAGTGCACCGTCTGCATGTGCCGCGTGAGGCGGTTCGTGCCGTTTCGCGGCAGGTCGGACGCGAAGTGCCCGGTGTGCGGCTCTTTGGAGCGACACCGCCTCCAGGTGCTGTACCTGCGCATGGCCACGGACCTCTTCGACGGCAGGCCAAAGCGCATGCTCCACGTCGCGCCCGAGAAGCACATGTCGGTGCCGGTCCGCAAGGCGCCGGGCCTCGACTACACGAGCGGCGATTTCGCGCAGGGCCGTGCCATGGTGCGGCTCGACGTGACGGCCATGGACTTTCCGGACGGCCACTTCGACGTCGTGCTCTGCAACCACGTGCTCGAGCACGTGGAGGACGACCGGTGCGCCATGTCCGAGATCAGGCGGGTGCTGAAGCCCGGCGGATGGGCCATCCTCCAGGTGCCCGTGAAGGGCGAGACGACTTTTCAGGACCCCTCGATCGCGAGCCCCGAGGCCAGGATGAACGCCTACGGGCACCCGGGCCACGTGCGCCAGTACGGCAGGGACTACGGGTCGAGGCTCGCGCAGTCGGGTCTCGACGTGAAGGTGGACGGCTTCGTGAGGACGCTCGCACCGCGAGACGTCGAGCGC
>JBFYZU010000307.1:0-4067 GCA_041309365.1 Myxococcota bacterium | reverse complement strand
CGAGCTCCCTGCATGCGCCCCGGGCCTGACCCCGTGCCGCATGCTCCACGTGATCCCCCCCTCGTCGTCCGAGTACGTATGGTACTGCCTGGACGCCGTCACGGTGTGCCAGTGGGACCAGGCCCACATCTCCTTGCTCTCGCACGCGAGGGGGTACTACGACTACGACTGCAGCGGCACTCTCGAGCCGATCCCCCCCAGGCCCATCGACGGGTGCGGGGTTTCGCCCTGCGACGGCGCCCCATGCTACGCGAACAGCGGTTACCGCTACACCGGCCTCGGCGTCTGCGGCCTGGACGAGACCTTCTGGGTCTGCGGCGGGGGGTTCTGCACCACGTGCAGCATCGAATCGGTGTCGGATCGCCCCCTCGCCTGCCGCTGACACACGCCGCCCCTATCTTTTTTTGGGGGAGGGCCTTGACCTGTCCATGCCAGAAACCCGATCGTTGCGTCATGACCCACGTCATCGCCGTGTCGAGGCGAGCCTCGCCGGCTCGAATCGGATCCGGACGATCGGCTCTTTTCCCATGCCTCGCCTGCGGACGACGATACCCGGCTCGATGACCGAGAAGGCGGTCGAAGGTTCACGCAAACCCCTCACGGCACCATGGGCCTGTCGATGGTGAGCCCCGACCTTGCAATGAACCCTACGGCATGAGGGTGCCAGCCTTCCTTGAAGCTCCCATCGAGAGGCCGAGCACATCCAGACCTTCGAGCCAGGGGAGGATGCGCACACCCGCAGAGATGCGGGCAAGAGGCTCGCGAGACAGGCAGATGGCCTCGCTGTCCGGCAGGGCGTGATGGAAGCTCCTGAGGTGCCTGAGGTCGGCATCATCAACGTGCGGCGAGGACTTGATCTCGACCAGTGCGGTGGACTGCCCCGGCCTCTCCAGGATGAGGTCGATCTCGGCACCGTCCTTCGTGCGCAGATAGGACAGACGGTAGTCGTTTCGAAGGTACTCGCAGCGGCGGACGATCTCGATGATCACGAGGTGCTCGAACGCCTTTCCGTACGCATACGTGCCTGGTTGCAAATGCACGTTCAGCGTTCGGCCGAGCGCACGGCAAACCCCCGTGTCGAACAGATAGAATTTCGGGCTCAGCGTCTGCCTCTTGCGGACCGAATGGTGGTAGGGCTCGATGATGTACGCGAGAAGCGTGTCCTCGAGGATCTGGAAGTACGACTGCACGGTCTTGTCGCTGACTCCGACATCACGGGCGATCCGGGAGTAGTTGATGATCTCGCCGTTGCACTGGGCCGCCACCTCCAGAAAAGCGCGAAATGGATCCAGGTTGCGCACCAGCTGCTCTGTCCAGACCTCCTGCTTGAGATAGGTGAGCGCGTAGGACCTGAGAAACTCGGCCTTCTCCGATTCGAGAAAGAGATCGAGATTTCCCGGTAGCGTACCGAGCTCCAGAGCCGTCTGCAGGTCGAAGGACTCGCCAAGCTCTGCCACGGTCAGTGGGAAGAGCTGATAGACGAAGGCACGGCCAGCGAGGAGGTTGGTCGATCCCTGCTTCAGCTTGCGAGCGCTGGATCCCGTCAGAGCAAAGCGCAGACCCGTGCTCTCGATGGACGCATGGACGACATCGAGAAGCCTGGGCACCTTCTGGATCTCGTCGATGACGACCCACCCCGTGGAATCACGGATCGCATCGACCTGCTCGCCGAGGGCCTGGGGTCGCCGTGCGTACATGTCCTCCTGGACAGGATCCAGCAGGTCGAGCCAGAGCACATCTTCCGAACGAAACCAGCGGCGAAGAAACGTGGTCTTCCCCGTCCCCCTGGCCCCGAACAGGAAAAAGCTCCTGTTCTTTGTAGGTTGCAGATGACGGTCAACCATGCTCCGATTATGTACGACTATTTCGGACCTTTGTCAATGACTGTTCGCCGAACAGGATCGATGACCCTTGCGCCTACGAGAAATCCCATTCCCCTGATGCGACGGGCACCAGCATCTCGAAGACGGCCGTTGGGTCGGGCGCGAGCAAGGCGAAGCACGCTGCCGGGATCCTTGTTCCTTGCGCCTCGACCCATCGTGGGAGTCCTTTCGAGCGCGGGCACACGAACGCCATGTCAGCGCGCTCTGGCGATGGCCTCGATGGCGTCCGGGTTCTCCACGGACGCCACGTCGCCCACGTCCTCGCCGAGAAAGCGGCGCTTGATCACGCCGCGCACGATCTTGGCGGAGCGCGTCTTGGGCAAAGCGTCCACGAACTTGACGTGCCTGGGCCTGAGCGTCTTGCCCATGGACTTCACGATCTGGTCGGAGAGCGCCTGCCTGAGAGCCTCGGTCTGCTCGACCCCGGGGTTCAGGATGACGAACACCACGACGCTCTCTCCCTTGACCTCGTCGGGCACGCCGATGGCAGCGGCCTCGCTCACGGCGGCGTGCTCGATGACCGCGGCCTCGATCTCGGCCGGGCCGGTCCGCTTGCCGGCCACCTTGATGGTGTCGTCGCTCCGTCCCCTGATGAACCAGAACCCGTCCGCATCCCTCTCGACCCAGTCGCCGTGGAACCAGACGTCCGGGAACCTGGAGAAGTACGTCGAGATGTACCGGTCCGGGTCATTGAGGAAGCCCTTGGTCATGGACGGCGCAGGCTGCTTGCACACGAGGTGGCCGATGCCCGTGGCACCGTCTCCCGAGAGCAGGCTCTTGCCGGCCTCGTCGAAGATGTCCACGTCCAGGCCCAGCGCGGGCCCTGCCAGCGAGCAGGACTTGAGCGGCACGATGGGGTACGGCGAGAGCAGGCACCCCACGATCTCCGTGCCGCCGGAGATGTTCATGATGGGGCAGCGGCCGCCGCCCACCTGCTCGAAGTACCACCTGTAGGAGTCCGGATCCCACGGCTCGCCCGTGGAGCCCAGGAGCCTGAGCTTCGTAAGGTCGTGCCTTTGCACCATCTCCCTGCCGTAGGTCATGAGCAGCCGGATGGCCGTGGGAGAGATGCCCAGGATGGTCACGCCGTTATTCTCGACCACTTCCCAGAGCCTGTCCGGCTCCGGCCAGTTGGGAGTCCCCTCGTAGATCATGTACGTGCCGCCGTGGAACTGCACTCCCATCATCTCCCAGGGCCCCATCATCCACCCGATGTCGGTCACCCAGAAGAACACGTCGTCGGCGGGCCTCAGGTCGAAGGCGTAGAACAGCTCCTTGGCCATCTGCGCCATGGCGCCCGCGTGCGTGTGAACGGTGCCCTTGGGTTTGCCCGTGGTGCCCGAGGTGTAGATGACGATGGCCATGTCCTCCGCGTCCATCCGCTCGGTGGGCGCGCTCGAAGGCTGGCCCTCGACGAAGGCGCTCCAGGCCACGTCGCGGCCCTGCTTCATCGGAACGTTCGCGCCCGTGTGCTCGAGCACCACCACCTTCTCGATGGTAGGCACCTTCTGCACGGCGTCGTCGGCCAGCTCCTTGATGGGCACTGCCTTGCCCCTGCGCCAGCCTCCGTCCGCGGTGAACAGCATCTTCGCCCCCGCATCCGCGAGCCGCGCGGCCAGCGCCGGCGCCCCGAAGCCGGAGAACACGGGGATGGCCACTGCCCCCACCTTGAGGATGGCGAAGAAAGCCATGACGATCTGCGGCACCATGGGCATGTAGATGCCCACGAAGTCGCCCTTGCCCACTCCCGAGGCGCGCATGGCCGATGCCAGCTGGCACACCTCGGCGTCCATCTGCGCATACGTGACCGTCATGGTCCGCTTGTCGTCGCCCTCCCACTTCAGCGCCACCCTGTCCCCGATGCCCGCGGCCACATGCCTGTCCAGGCAGTTGTCCACGATGCTCGTCTTGCCTCCCACGAACCACCTGGCCCAGGCGAACCCCCTGGATCGGTCCAGGATCCGGTCGTAGGGGCGATACCAGTGAAACCCCATGTCCTCGAGGCAGGCCTCCCAGAACCACTCGATGTCCATGGAGCGGGCCAGAAGCTCCTCGTAGCTGCCGATCCCGTGCTTGTTCATGAACCGGGCGATGTTCGTGCTTTCGAGGTGCTCCTTCGTGGGTCGCCAGACGACTTCGGGGGCATCGGGATTCATGGGTCCTCCATCGACGAAAAGAGAGCGG
>JBFYZU010000306.1:0-11455 GCA_041309365.1 Myxococcota bacterium | reverse complement strand
TATCGAGGCTCGCGCACGAGACGGGCAAGACCGAGAACGGTCTTCGCAAGGAGGCGGAGCGCGAGGTCGGCAAGCTCATGGCACGCCCCTTCTACGCCTCCCTGGACGTCCTGGACGCCATCTTCAACCGCGTCTGGCCCACCCTCTACGACGACGTGGAGGTGGAGCCCCCCGATCTCGATGCCGTGCGCGAGGCGGCCCGCAGGGGCCCCATCATCATCCTTCCCACCCATCGCAGCCACATCGACTACCTTCTTCTCTCCTGGATCTTCCACCACGCCAAGCTGCCCGTCCCGCACATCGCGGCTGGACGCAACCTGTCTTTCTGGCCGCTGGGCTACGTGTTCGCCTCGGCGGGCGCGTTCTTCATCCCGCGCACCCTGGTGGGCAAGCCTCTGGAGCGGGCCGTGCTGCGCGCCTACGCCCACCGCCTGATCGAGGACGGCCACCACATCGAGATCTTCCTCGAGGGAACGCGGAGCCGCAGCGGCAAGATGCTCCCGCTCCACACGGGTCTATTGGAGATGTTCCTCGAGAAGGCCCGCACCATGGAGAGAGGCACCGTGAGCCTGCTGCCCGTGGCGCTGTGCTACGAGCGCGTCATCGAGGAGGGCCACTACGCGGGAGAGCAGTCAGGAGGGAGCAAGGAGCCGGAAAACCTCGGAGGGCTGCTCAGGACGTCGGACATCCTCGCCTCGGCCTACGGGAGGCTCGTGGTCCGTTTCGGCACTCCCCTCGCGCTCTCGGACCTCGAGGCGGGCGACCCTGATCCGGCCAGCCGGCGGTCGGTCATGAGGATAGCCTACCGCATGGCCTGGGAGATGAACCGCCTGGAGGCGCTCACGCCAACGGGCCTCATCTCCACGGTGATGCTGCAGTGCCCCCCGCTGGGGATCGACGACGAGAAGCTGTTCGAGTGCGCCCTGTTCTACCTGCGGATGCTCGCGGCAGCGGGCAAGCCCATCGCCTCGACCCTCGCCCCCTGCGTGGGCCTGACGTGCAGCGACCTCGGCAGCGAGGATTCGCCCGCATTCGTCCAGCTGCGCGAGGCCCTCTACCAGGCCATCCACCTGCTCGCGGACGACGAGCTCATCAAGATCGGCGGGCGCAAGGGCCACGGAGTGTACTCCGTGCCGTGGGAGCAGAGGTTGAGGCTGGACTACTACCGAAACGGCGCGATAGGCCCCCTGGCCGCCGTGGCCATCGTGTGCAGGGTCCTCACCACATCGGGCGCAGACGGACCTTTGCCGATGCACAGGGTCAGGGCCATGAGCAAGCGCCTGTCGAGCATCCTCAGGCACGAGTTCGTGTTCGACGCCAGCAAGGGCTTCGAAGAAAACTTCGAGAACACGGTGGGGCTCCTCGTGAGCGAGCGGATTGTGGAAAGCCGGGGCGACGATCTCGAGGTGATAGACAGGCTCGCCGTGGAGCGGCTGGCGGCCACCGTGGAGCCCGCGCTGGAGACCTACAGGATCGTGCTCACGGTGTTTCGCGAGCTCGTCATCAGGGCATCGCTCGCGGAGTGGGAGGTCGTGGTCAGGTCCTTCACCCTCCACGACCGCCAGAGCACCTCGGGGCAGGCCATCTTCCCCGAGTCGCGCAACCGCAGCGCAGTCAAGCTCGCACTGAGGGCCTTCGCGGAGACGGGGGTCCTGGCCATGGTGCGCCCCAAGTTCTACGCGATGCCGGAAGGCGAGAAAGCCCGGGAGAAGCTGACGGAGATCATCTCCGCCCTTGCGGGAGAGTGAGGGACGAGTACAGCCCCGGCCTCCTGTCCGCGAAGAGATCGTTGTGCGGGTTCACGCTCTTGTCCCGTGCGAGCAGGGGATCCACGTCCACCACGCCCAGCGTGTCCTCGGACGCACCCGCATCCAGGAGCACCCGGCCTCCCGGGCCCGCGATGCGCGATCGCCCCGTGAACGTCAGGGTCTCGCCGTCCAGGCTCTCCGCGCCCGTCCGGTTGGCCAGCACCCAGTACACGCGGTTCTCGATGCAACGCGTGACCACCGCGGACTGGGCCCAGGGCAGCACCAGGTTGGAAGGGTGGGCGATGACGTCGGCGCCCGCCAGGGCCAGGGAACGGGCGGCCTCGGGAAATATCCAGTCGAAGCACACGAGCATCCCCACGCGCGCACCCGCCACCTCGTGCACGGCGAGCTCCCCGTCGCCCGGGTCGAACAGGCGCTTCTCTCCCGAGAACAGGTGAGCCTTGCGGTAAACGGCCACGAGCCCTCCGGGGCCCACGAGCACGGCGGAGTTGTAGATGTGCCCGTCCTGGAGCTCGGCCAGGCCGCACACCACGTGCATCTCGCCTCTGGCGCAGATCTCGGCGAGCTGGTCCACGGTCCGGCCCGGAACGGTCTCGGCGCACGCCCGCACCTCGGCGCGGTCGCGAAACATGTAGCCCGTGGTGGCGAGCTCCGGGAGCACGACCAGATCGGCCTGGACGTCGGACAGCGCCCTGCGGATCACCGAGAGGTTGCGCTCCATCTCCCCGTGCTCGGGGGCGAGCTGGAAGAAGGCGAGCCTCACTACTCCTCGAGGTTGAACTCCAGGAGCTCCACCTCGTCGTCCTGGTTCATGTCGAGGGAGAACGGGCCGAGGACCTGGCCCTTGTAGGACACCGACACGTTGGCCGCGGTGGTGGGCTTGGTCTTGTCCTTGCAGTACGAGTAATACTTCACCTTGACCTTGTACGTGCCCTTGGGCGGGTTGTCGGCCCAGTACACGTTCTCTATGGTCTGGTCGCCCTTGCAGCTCGAGCGCGAGTCCTTGTCCATGAAGCCGCCGCCGACGTTCTTGTTCTTGTAGTTGATCTCCTTGCCGGAAGGATCCACGACCTTGAGGTCGAGGTCGGCTGGCGAGCTCCACCAGAGGGTGATCTGCAGGGGGCCGGATCCCACCTCGTTCTCGTCCACCTGGCCATCGCAGTCGTCGTCGATGCCGTTGGTCACCTCGGTGGTGTTGGGGCACGCCTTCTTGGCGTCCTTGACGCCCGTACCCAGCTTGGGCACCGGCAGGGCGATGTGGACCTCGGCCGCCGCCTCGGCCACCACAGGAGTTCCCGTGTGCACCGGCTTGCCGGTGTCGTCCATGCTCTCGGCCTTGACCGTGGGGTGCGCCGGATCCCCGGAGACCGGCTCGCCCTCGTGAACCGCCTTGCCCTTGGCCGTGGTGCTGGCCGAGCCCGTGAGCCTGATCGTGCAACCCGAAGCCGCGAGCAGCACGGCGCAGGTCAGGGCAAGGGTGATGTGGGAATTCCTCTTCATCTTCATCCTCCTCGTGACCTCGATGTCACTGGTCCTCGTTGTGATACGACAGCGGACGGCTTTCGTGCCGTCGACCGTTTCGAACGAACGCTTTGACGTCCCCACCGGAAGGGATGTTCATCACTGTCCTGCCTCGCGCAGCACGTCCCTGGCCACCTTGGCCGGTGTCCCGCCCTCGGTGGACAGGGCCAGAAGATATCCGCGGTCCTTCATGCCGAACATGGCCCAGGCTGCGACCTCCTGCTCCCAGGGGACGCCCTTGAGCACGGATTCGTAGAGCTTCTGGCGGATCTGCATGGTGCCCATTCCATCGGGGCTGGTCTCGAACCCGGCCTCCAGCCTCCCCGCGAGGTAGGCCCAGGCCCACTCCTGCTCGTGACGCTTGAGCCACAGCGCCGTGCGCAGCTTCTTGAGAACGACCCCGGACTCGAAGGTCTCCCTGGTGAGCTGGAAGGGGAAGTCCTCGTAGTGGTGACGCACGATGTCGCTGGTGTTCTCCTTCCTGAGGAAGGGCAGGATGGCCGTGAGCTCCGCATCCGTGCCGCACAGGACCAGCGCGAACAGCGCGGCGTTCTGGTAGTCGGCCAGCGCGTCCACGCTCTGCTCTCCGTCCCTGGTCACGAGCTTCGCGAGCTCTGCCATGACGGACTCGTCGCAGCTCTCGCCGAGCACCTTGGCCACCGGGATGAGCAGGGCGTTGGGCGTGGCCGCGTCGAGCAGGGGCAAAAGCCTCTGGGCAGTTGCCGCGTCCGCCTGGAACCTCAGGGCGTTGGCGTAGAGGATGCGCACGGGCAGGTCCGTGGCGCTGCTCGTCAGCTTCTCGATGACGCCCTCGCGGTTCGATGCGTCGATGCAGTAGGCCATGGGATACACCGCGTCCTCGCGGGTTCGGAAGTCGTCCAGAGGGTCCTCGATGATCGTGACGATGGTATCGAAGGCCGCGGGCGAGCCCATGAACGCCATCCCGGTGAGCACGGCCTGACGGTCCATGAAGATGGACTCGTTGTCCACGCTGGGCACGGAGAAGTCGATGCCCTCGGGGCGTACGGCGATCTCCAGGAACTTGTCCAGGGCTGGAGCGTACTTGACGCGTCCCAGGGCCATGGAGGCCGCGCCGATGTCCGGGCAGGGCTCGGTGAGATCCTTCGTGGCACCCACGTTGAGAGCCTTGGCGCGCATGTTCACGTCCGAGTTGGAGCACACCTGGCCGATGAGCATGGGGCCCACGTCCTCGCCTCCGAACCGTCCCAGGGCGGACATGATCAGCGCAGGCCGGGCGGCCCAGTACAGGTAGGCGTCCCCGCCGTACTTCTGGTTGGAATCGTCGATCTGCTTCCACAGATCCACCACCACCTGTCGGGCCTCCGGCGTGCCGATGTTCACCAGGCCGTCCACCATGTCGCGGATCACGGGGCTGAGCCTGTAGCCCCTGAGGTAGTTGCCCCTCTGCTCCTCGCCGAGCGTGGCCAGATCCACGGGACCGCAGTCGTACAGCTTGCAGGCCACCTCGAGGTCCTCGAGGGCGATGAACTCCTTGATGAGGGGAATGGCCCTGGGGTCGCCCAGGTCGGCCAGCGCCAGGGTGATCTCCTTCTTGGTGCGCACGCCCGCACCGGCGCCCTTGCCCTCGGTCTCCTCCTGGACGTCGTCGAGGATGGCCACGAGCAGATCGCCGGCTCGCGGGTCGCGGATCTCCCGGATGAGGTTCACGATCTTGTTCTTGCGAGAGGGGCTGTCCACACGGATGTAGACCGCGTGCAGGCCGGGAGCCCCCACGGACTGCTGGATGGAGCGCAAAAGCTCGTCGGTCATCTCCGGGTACTGGTTGAGCACCTTGAGGATGGCGTCTCCGGCACGATCGTCGCCGGTGGCGCCCAGGGAGATGGCCGCCTCCTTGACCACGTTCTTGTTCTTGTCGTCGAGCAGCTTGAGCAGCGGCTCCACCACGGTGTCCGAGTGCAGCTTGCCCATGGTCCTGGCCGCGAACCAGCGGTGGCTGTCGTCGTCGCTGTCCACGAGCTTGATCATCTCCTCCAGGGCCTTGGGGTCCGAGGCCGCATAGTCGATCAGGAACTCGTCGTCCCATCCGGAGAGCTCCTTGGTGCGGCCGTCGATGTATCCGTCGAGCAGTGGCCTGAACGCCCGCTCGTCTCCCAGGCTGGCGAGGGCCCAGGCCAGGATCACCTTGTCCCGGGGTCCGCCCTTCTCGATGGCCTGCGCGAGAGGCTCACGGGCGCTCTGGGCCTCGGAACCGCCGATGCTCGCGATGGCCTGGGCGCTCTGGCGCATGACCTCGCTGCCGTCGTCGAGCCGGGTGATGAGAAGCGGGATGGCCTCTCTGTCCTCCCCCATGACGGTAAGAGAGATGGCTTCGATCTTGACGTCGTCGTACGTGGTCGTTTCGAGGACCTTGCGCACGCAGGGCCTGAACTCGGGCTTCAGGGTGTCGTCCTCGATGTACCCGTCCTTGCAGGCCTGGAGATCGTCGAAGCGCTGCATGAACCGCCAGTACATGAACCCGCCCACGCCGAGCACCACGACCACGAACCCGAGGCTCACGGCAACGATGATCTTGCCGATGCCCCCCCGGGCCTTGAGGGGCTCGTGAACGTCGTCGAGGTCGTGCTCGTCGCCGAAGCCGGCGTGTTCGCCGGGGGCTGGGAACGGAGGTGGGGAGGCCTGACCGGCCTTTGGCCCCTCGTCGTCGAGAGGCTCCACCACCGACGCCTCCTCTTCCCTCACATCGTCGTCCTCTGGCAGGGCGTCCGTGTCCTTCGGGTCGTTCTCGTCCTGGGCCATATGGATCCCTCCTCATGCCGCCGGAGTCTCGACGGCGCGCAGGGGCCTGGGCCTGGCGCGCGAGCCGATCTCCAGAACGTTGTGATCACACAGGAACTTCTCGATGCGCAGATTGACGAGCTCAGGGTGCTCGATGGGAACGAAGTGCGTGCCTCCCGGCACCATGGTCAACTCGGCCCGGGGGATGCGGCGGGCCATCTTCTCGGCGACGCGACGGGGTGCGAAGCGATCCGCGTCCCCGGCTATCACCAGGCAGGGCACCCCGATGTCTGTCAAGAGATCGGTGGCGTCGTGCCGTCCGAGCTCCCTGACCAGCGTCGTGTAGCAGCGCACGTTCTGCCGGCCGAACTGCTCGAACAGCCTGGCGAAGAGCTCCTCGTCGATGACCGGGGCCACGAGACCCGACCTTCTGGCCCAGCCCATGAACCCCGGGTGGGCTCCCCTCTGCCGGCCTACCCAGAAGGCCCCCTGGGGCAGACGGGAGATGGCCCGAGCCGCGGCAGGAAGGATGATCCCCGAGCCCTTCCAGTTGAAGACCGTCTCGAAGGGACGGCCGTAGTTGCCGCACATCAGGATCATGGCCCTGACGGCCGAGGGCCTCTGCCTGTAGATCTCGAGACACACCTGGACCCCCATGCTCCATCCGGCCAGCACGAAGCTGCCGATGCCCCGATCGTCGACGAGCCCCAGCGCGTCACGGACGTGGTCGCGCACTCTCATGTGGCCATCGTCCGCCGGCATCCCCGACCCGTACAGGCCCCGGTACTCCCACGACAGCATCCGGAACCTGTCATCGAAAAAAGCGGTCAGGTGACGCCAGACATCGAAGGACCCGAAGAAACCGTTCGCGAGGACCATGGGCGTGCCACGTCCCAGGTCGTGTAACCTGATGGAAGTGCCATCGAAGCTCGTGAAACGCTTCTCCTGGGGGACTTCGGACATCGGATCGGAACGATATACAATGGGGTACATGGGATCAAGCCTGGATTCCCGGCCTGGATCCGGATTGCGCTCAGGCCCGGTCGCTGGTACTGATCTCGCAGGATGGTCGGACGAGGCATGGGAAGGCTCGCATCTTCGATGGCCCTGTGGGTGGCGACCGGGTGCGTCCCGGCCTACGACCCCTCACGGGATGCAGGAGAGGAGGAGGCCGACGCATTCGAGGAATGCGAGGCTCCTCCCGCATCCTTCGCCGTCCTCGATCCCTGGATCCGCGAGTCCGTCACGGGTTACGACCACCGGGGAGGCGTCGGGGACGACCGAGGCACCATCCACCACGAGGCCTTCCTGGTCCGCAGATCCACCCAGAACACGATGCTCTCCCTGCAGGACTTCTACGGCCCGGATCTCGACCGTAGCCCTGGCACGGCGTATTCGATCGAGGCCGAGTTCTGCCCGTCGGCGCCCTGCGCTGACTACTCCTACCTGGGTTGCGATCTGTGCGTGCTCTACTTCGAGGACTGCCCCTACGAGAGCATGGGAGGCTGCTCCCGCCAGTTTTTGGCAGTCGGAGGCACGGTCATCTTCCAGGAGTTCGAGAAGTCGACCTCCGAGTGGAACCAGGACGGTCTCGACGCCCTGGCCGTGCGCATGGAGAACCTCGTGTTCAGGGAGGTCCTCATCGAGCCCACGACGTTCGTCACGTCGCAGGCCTGCGACGCGGCCTGTCCACCCGACGTGCCGGGGTCGGGCGATTGCTTCACCGTGGCCAGCTACAGCTTCTCGTACGACGCCTCCGAGTAGGCGCGCGCAGAGCGGACACTCCTGGCGGGGAAGGTGGCATGCTGGACGAGGACCGAGTTCCATCCGATGACAGGTCACTCGAACTTCGACGACACGGCCAGGAAGGTGAGCTTGTCGTTCATGGCGCGCAGCCTGGAGGCCAGGACCCTGCAGAACTCCCAGAGCACCTCGTAGGCGAGCTGCTGGTTGAGCATGAGCAGCTCCTCGAACTCCGCCTGGGTGATGGAGAGAAGGGCGCAGCTCTGGTGGATGATGGCGTCGGCGCTGCGAGGGCCCTCGTCGATGAGGGCCAGCTCGCCGAAGTACTGCCCGGCACCCAGGATGTCGAGGGCCTCCTCGCCCATGCCGACGATGCTGCGGCCGATCCTCACCTTGCCCTCGATCACGATGTAGAACTTGTCGCCGGGATCCCCCTCGGAGAACAGCTTGTGCCCGACCTTGTAGCGCTCGATCTGGGCGATCTGGGCGATCTGCTCGAGCCTGTCCCTGCTCAGCTGTGAGAAGGGCGATACCCTCGAAAGCACGTCGATCTTCAGCGTCCCGGGATCGATGTCCGCGCTCATGTTCCTGCCCCCCAGTTCATATGCTCTCCAGGTACCGCTGCGCCTGGAGCGCGGCCATGCAGCCCGTGCCTGCCGCGGTCACGGCCTGCCGGTATTCGTGGTCCTGGACGTCGCCGCAGGCGAACACTCCCTCGACGCTGGTCTGCGTCGTCCCCCTGCGGGTGACGATGTACCCTGCCTCGTCGAGATCCAGCTGTCCCGAGAAGATCCCCGTGTTCGGAGAGTGGCCGACGGCCACGAACACGCCGTGCCCCTCGGCGCGCCTGACCACGCCCGTCTCCACGTCTCTCAGGATCACGGCCTCGAAGGTGCCGTCCGGCCCTGCCTCGAACCTCAGGGGCACCTGGCCCAGCTCGAGCCGGATGTTGCCGCGGGACCGCACCCTTTCCACCATGATGGGCGAGGCGCGAAACTCCGGCCGTCGGTGCACGATGGTCACCGTGCGGCAGATCCCGGCGAGGTAGTTGGCCTCCTCCATGGCGGAGTCGCCGCCTCCCACCACGAACACGTCCCGGTCACGGAAGAAGAACCCGTCGCAGGTCGCGCAGGCGCTCACTCCCCGCCCCTTGAGCGCGTCCTCCCCCTCGATACCCAGGTAGCGCGCCGAGGCGCCCGTGGAGATGATCACGGCGCTGGCCACGAGCTTCTCCGAGTCCGTCCAGATCGCGTGTGCTCGGGGCCTGAGCTCCACCTTGCCGACCTCGCTGAAGATGAAGCTGGTCTTGAAGCGTTCGGCCTGCTTGCGCATCCTGTCCATGAGATCCGGACCCTCGATACCTTCCGGAAAGCCGGGGAAGTTCTCCACCTCCGTCGTGATCATGAGTTGCCCGCCCGGCTGCATTCCCTCTATCACGACGGGGGAGAGGTTGGCCCGTGCAGCATAGATTGCCGCGGTCAGGCCGGCCGGGCCCGATCCCACGATGACGACTTTGTGTTCCATGACCTAGCGGTATATAATGGCACGTCGGCTTTTTCAACATTCCGAGAGGAGCCTGTGGCCCCTTCACATGAGCCAGGACGAGAAATCCGGTATCGCGATCGAAGGTGATGCGTCCGGCGCGGCCCGGGAGCTGGCCCGGCTCCTGGCCCCCTTCCCTGGCACGTGGCACCCTGCCGTCCTTTCTCCCGAGCTTTTGGTTCTCGAGAGGGCACAGGGCCAGAAAGGAGGGGCCCGCTCGGTCCTGTGCGGGCCCGTCACCGGGGGCGGCCACCTGCTGGACGTCATCGGGTGCGTCTCCACCTCACGGTGGTCGGGGCGGCTCACCGTCACGAGCCACACAGTCGTGCGTTGCCTGTACTTCGTCCAGGGCGCACTCAGGATGGCCACGAGCACGGAGAGCGCGGATCGTCTCGGCGAGCTCATGCACAGGCTGGGAAGGATCTCTCGAGATCAGCTGGATCAGGCCGTCAGGGAGATGAGGCCGGGGCGCAGGATCGGCGAGATCCTCGTAGAGACGGGGGCGGCCACGACGCACGGCGTGTTCGGCATGCTCCACCTGCAGGTGGAGGAGCTGTTCTACGCAACGATCGGTGTCACGGACGGCTTCTTCTACTTCCAGGATGGCGTGTCGCTCGATGGCCTCCCCGCGTACATCTCCCTGGACACCAACAACCTGCTCATGGAGGGTGTGCGCCGCATCGACGAGCTCCTGTACTTCCGCAAGCTCATCCCGGGCATGCGCCTCGTGCTCTCCCACAAGCTCCGCTCTGTCCCACCGGGCCCCAGGGACGAGAAGACGACGCGATTTCTCGCCCTGTGCGACGGCAAGCGCACGCTCGCGGACGTGGCCTGCGAGATGGGGATCGGAGAGTACGAGGCGACGAAGATGGCTCACGAGAGCCTCACGAAGGGCGCGGCCGACGTCATCCCCACCGAGTCCGCCGGCCAGCAGAGCGTCCGGTTCGTCGTGGACCGCTTCAACGACATGATCAGCGTGGTGAACCAGGCCCTGCACATCGAGGGAGACAGGGAGCGTTTCCTCGCGGACGTCCGCTCGTACCCTCGCCAGGGAGGCGAGTTCGAGGACTTCATCTCGCTCCTGGTGCCGGACGAGACAGGACACCTGGACCACGAGAACGTGGCCACCGTGCTGTGGCAGATGCGCGTGGCAGACAGGATGAGCTATCTGGTGCAGGTGCTCACGCAGTACATGTTCTTCATCCTGTTCTTGGCGGACAACCACCTCTCCCGGGAGCGTCATGCCGAGGTCAGCGCAGAGGTGCACACCATGCTCCAGAAGATCGGCGCATGACCGGTCTGAGGTTGCAGATCCTCTCCATCCTGGCGCTGCTCACGGTGGTGTCGAGCGGGCTTCTGGGCATGACCCTGATCTCGATGGCCACCTCGAGCGTGGAGCGATCCCTGGACGGCCACATCGATACCATCCAGGTGGCCGCGGCTTCGAGCATGGGCAAGCTCCTGGCGGTAGGGGCCTCGGGCGACCACCTGGAGGAGATGGCGCGCTACTGGCTCGAGACCGGGAGCATCGACGGCATCTACGTGTTCGACGGCTCCGGCGATCAGAGGGCCGAGTACTCGCGGGACGGTTACAGGGACGTGCTGGTGAGGCCGTCGATCCCGACCGCGGCACCCGGCGATCGCGTGAACGCCACGGGCGGGGCGGCGCAGAGGTCGCGGTTCGTGCAGGTCCCTGCCGGGCGTGGGCTGGGCTGCGTGGTGGTCGGAACCGACATGGGGCGGCTCACGGCGCCCATGCAACCCGTGCGGAGCCTGACGATCATGTACCTGATCCTGCACGCCGTCATGATCCTGGCCGCGAGCTACTTCGCCCTCACCCTGCTCATCGTGAGGCCCGTGGAGAAGCTCCGGAGTGCGGCATCGAGGCTGGGCAAGGGCCAGTTCAACGTGCCAATCGACACGGGTTCTGGCGGCAAGGAGATACGGGACCTGGCCGAGGCCATCGCGCAGACGGCCCATGACCTCGAGTCCCAGCGCAGGGCCCTGGAGACGAAGATCGACGAGCTCGAAAGGGCCCAGGCGGAGATCGGAACCAAGGAGCAGGCCATCATCCGTAGCGAGAAGCTGGCCTCCGTGGGAAGGCTGGCCGCCGGGGTGGCCCA
>JBFYZU010000305.1:0-9796 GCA_041309365.1 Myxococcota bacterium | reverse complement strand
CTGCTCGAACGGCATCGACGACGACGGCGACGGCGGCACGGACTGCGGCGATCTCGATTGCGCCTACTCGGCGGGCTGCGACTGCTCCGGGGACGAGTTCGAGCCCAACGACTCGATCTCGATGGCGCAGATCCTGCCCTCCGGCAACCGCTTCGGCCTGACCCTGTGCCCGGGCAACGACGACTTCTACAAGATCGTGGTGGGCCTGCCCACCACGGTCGTCGTGCAGGCGCAGTTCACCCACATCGAGGGCAACATCGACCTCTACTTCTACGACACCTCGGGCGATCTGATCGACTCATCGCTCTCGATGGACGACGACGAGGAGATCACCTTCTCGGTGCCGGCCCTGGGCCAGTACCTCATCCATCTGACCCTGGTCGGCGACGCCGGCACCCAGACCGGCAACTATTACGATATCATCATCTCCTACTGATCCGCGGCGTGCAACCTTGGCGGATCGGCCTCGCACAAACAGCCAGTATCCCGGGATTACAGGGTTTTCATGGCTCGGCCACTGACCCCTTTATGTCCGGGCCGTTTCATACTAGGTTCGTTTCCCGTTGAGCAGAGCACAAGGAGTTTTTGAAAATGATGAGAACTCATCGTGACGCTCTCGTTGCACTCGTTGCTGGCGTGGCCCTGGCCTTTTTCGCCTCTCCTGGCACGGTCCGGGCCGACGGCGACGAGGATGATCCCGGAGAGGACGGCGACGACGAGGACCTCGACCTGGACGACGAGGACGACGGCGAGGACCTCGACCTGGACGACGAGGGCGACGGCGGGGACGAAGGCGAGGACGGCGACGATCCGGCGGCCCCGGCAGAAAAGCCCCATCACGTGGAGTACCCCGGGCCGCTGGGCGCCTCGGGGCTCGTGCACACCATGAGCGCGCGCACGGGCGAGCCCTTGAGCTGGAGCCTGGGCATGCACGTGTCCTTCTTCAAGATGAAGGGCTTCCTCTACCAGAAGGAGGTCAAGGACACCCACACCAGCGTGGCCGCGAGCGCCCACCTGCGCTTCACCCCCATCGAGTACCTGGAGCTCTTCGCCAGCGTGTCGGCGCGGTCCAACGCCACGAACCTGGCCATCCAGCAGCCCTCGCTGTTCCAGACGATCGGCGACTTCTCCTTTGGCGTGAAGGGCCTGTACACCTTCGCCGACATGTACACCCTGGCTCTGGCCGTGGTGCCGAGGTTCGTGAACTCCGTGGGCGAGACGGGCTTCGACTGGTCTGCCACGAGCGTCACGCTCATGCTGGCCAACACCCTGGACTTCGCGGCGAAGACCGGGTTTCCGCTGCTCGTGCACGTGAACCTGGGCTGGGACTTCAACAACACGGCCAAGCTCGTGGACCAGATCGAGACCCAGATGGACCAGGATCCGGCCCACCCGCACTACATCATGCGCTTCGAGCGCTACGCCCTGGGCATCAGCCGCAACGACGCCTTCCTCGCGGGGCTCGCCCTGGAGTTCAAGACGCCCTGGGTGCAGCCCTTCCTCGAGTGGAACATGGCCCTGCCCGTGAACCGGCAGGACTTCCTGTGCGCGCAGCGCGGGCCGCTGGCGTTCCCGGACGACGACTCGTGCATGGCCCAGGAGGGGTTCAAGGGCGTTCCCGTGGACCTGACCCTCGGCCTGAGGTTCCAGCCTTTGCCCGTGCCCGAGCTGTCCATCATCCTGGCCGCGGACATCGGCCTGAGCGGCACCAAGACGTTCGTGCGCGAGACCGTGCCCAACGAGCCCTACGTGATCTGGCTCGCGGCCAGCTACTCGTTCGTCAAGCGCACCGAGCTCGTGGAGATAGAGAAGATCATCGAGAAGGAGATCGTCAAGGAGGTGGCGCCGCCTCCGGGGCCGAGGAACCTAGGGCAGGTGGTGGACGCCGAGAGCGGCAAGGGTGTCGCCGGGGCCATGGTGCAGGTCCTCGACGCGGACGGCAAGCCAGTCGACGACCTGGGGATGCTCGCGACCGGGGACGACGGCACGTTCATCTCGCAGCACCTCGAGGCCGGCACGTACAGGCTGGGCATCGAGGCCGCGCTCTACGAGCCTTGCTCCGACTGCACGGCCGAGCTCGAGGCCGGCGAGGACCTGGAGCTCGAGTGCCAGCTCGTGCCGCTGCCCAGGCCAGCCACGGTCAAGGGCAAGGTCACGGACTCGGAGACCGGCGAGGCCATGCCAGGGGCAGCCGTGACCGTGGATGGCCCGGAGACCGTGACGTGCACCACCGACGCCATGGGCCTGTTCGAGGTCCAGGTCGAGGCGGGCGACTACAGCCTCTCGGGCAAGCTCGAGGGCTTCTTCGACAAGCAGGTGGGCCTGACGGCCGATCCGGGCGCCACCCACGAGGTCGACGTCGCCATGAACAAGGTGCCCAAGCAGAAGCTGGTCGTCCTCAAGAAAAAGCAGATCGTCATCAAGAAGCAGATCCAGTTCGAGTTCGACCAGGCCAAGATCCTCCCCGAGAGCTTCATGATCCTCGACTGGGTGGCCCAGGTCCTCAAGGAGAACCCCCAGCTCACGCTCGTGGAGATCCAGGGCCACACGGACGACAAGGGCGCGGCCGACTACAACCTGGACCTGAGCCAGAAGCGCGCCGACGCCGTGCGCGACTACCTCATCGAGGCAGGCATCGACCCGGCCAGGCTCGTGGCCAAGGGCTACGGGGAGACCGTGCCCATCGTGCCCAACGTCACGGCCAAGGGGCGCGCCCAGAACCGCCGCGTCGAGTTCCACATCCTCTCCCAGGACTGATCAGGGCGCCAAGGACGGTCGATCAGCGGGCGGGCCTCTTGAGCTCGTCGAACAGATCCAGAAAACCCATCGGCTTCGTGTAGATCGCGTCGACGCCCTCGTACGAGGCGCTCATCTCGATGTTCGATCCCGTGAACAGCGCGGCCCACTGGATGCTCGAAAAGCGCTTCCTCCAGTGGCTCACGAGCTCGCACCCCAGCTTCTCGTCGGGGCCCAGGAACATGTCCGCGAGCACGTGGGTCACCGGCCTCGCCGCGAGGACAAATTCGGCCTCGGCCTCGCAGCCCGACAGGTGGACCTCGTCGAACGAGCGGCCCAGGAGGCGCTTCACCATCGCCCGGATCTCGGGCTCGTCGTCCACCACCAGAAGCACTCTCGGCATCCGACCCTCCCGGGTGCGCCGCAGCGTCATGCGATACCTGTCATGGCGATCAATGAAGCATCCTCTTTCTCGTGTCAAGCTCTGCGATTGGTCGTGGATCGTCCGTGCCGCCGGGGAATCGACCCTTACGCGGGCTCGTGCGGCCGGCTATAATGATCGGCCATGGCAGAAGAGACATCCTTGAAGGGCGATGCACCGATCGAGGACAAGGACCCGGTCGAGGCCGCCGGGCCGCCCGGCGAGGCGGCGCCGGTCGAGGGGGGCGGCGGGCGCGCGGAGGGTCAAGACAGGCACACCATCATGGGGGACATGACCCCCGAGGACGCGCGGCGCGCCCACGCGCGGGTGGCCAAGTGGTTCTTCGTCCTGTTCGCGCTGGCGGTGGTGGCCGCGTTTCTGATGCTGCTTCGGCCCTTCATCGAGGTCATCTTCATCGCGTTCGCGCTGTTCATCATCGGCCGTCCCATGTACGACTTCTTCGCGAGGATCACCAAGGGCAGAAAGGTCCTCGCGTCCGTGGCCTCCTGTCTCGTGCTGGTGTTCGTCATCTTCTTGCCCATCCTGGGCTTTCTGGGCCTTCTGGCCAGCCACGCGTACGGGTTCTACGAGGACGTGCAGGAGGAGTACTCCAGCGGCCGGCTGCAGGCGTACATGAATCTTGGCACCAATCCCCTTTACGTCAGGGCCGTCGAGGCGGTGCCCCAGCTCGCCAGCGTGGACCTGCAGGGCGCGGAGCTCGTGCAAAAGGGCCTGGGATCGGCGAGCAAGCTCCTCTACTCCAACGCCACGGCGGCCCTGAAGGGCCTGACCACCATCCTTTTGGGGTTTCTGCTCGTCATGTTCGTGACGTTCTACATGTTCCTCGACGGCGACGACCTTCTCGCCGAGGTCAAGAGGCTCAGCCCGTTCGACGACCGCTACGATCAGGAGATCATCGACGAGTTCACGAAGACCATCCGTGTGACCTTCAAGGGCAGCCTCGTCATCGGCCTCGTGCAGGGAGTCCTGGGCGCCATCGGCTTCGCCATCTGCGGCGTGCAGTCCTGGGCCATGTGGGGCCTCGTCATGGGCATCGCGAGCTTCATCCCCGTGGTGGGACCGGGCCTCATCTGGGTGCCGGCCGCCCTGTACCTTCTGGTGACGAAGAACTACTGGCAGGCCGGCTTCCTCGTGGCATGGGGAGCCGTCGTCATCGGCCTGTCCGACAACCTCGTGCGCACCTGGGTGGTGCAGGACGAGACCAAGATCCACCCTCTGCTCATCTTCTTCAGCGTCCTGGGCGGCATCTCCGCCTTCGGTTTTCTGGGGATCATCCTGGGCCCGCTCGTCCTCTCGCTCCTCGTCTACGTCCTTCGCCTCTACAAGCGATTCATCAGCGCGAAGACGGCTCCCTGATGAGGTGGGTACGGATCTGCACGACACGTGATATACGTGAGATACCGTGTCGGCAAACCATGGTCGGCCGGTGCGGGCATCGTCCGGGAAAGCCCGGGGAGAAAGAGGGAGAGGCAATGTCGGGAAACAAGATGATCTTCGTCCTCGTGGCCGCGCTCGCGGCGTGTGGCCCGAAGGCCGAAACCGGGGTCCAGGAGCCCTCGAAGGCCGATGAGGGCGAGGCCGCCGTCGCTGCAGAAGAGGCTTCTGGCGAAGCCGTGGCGCTGGACGCGGGATCCGGCGTCGCGGACGATGGAGAAGAGGGCCCCGCCGGCCATCCGACCGAGATCGTGGGGTCGGCCTCCCAGAAGGAGGTCGAGCCCGCGAAGCAGATCGAGTACGACGTGGACGTGGAGATGCAGTTCGATCCGTCGCCGGGTCCCGAGGGCAAGCAGGCGGTCATGCAGGATGTGGCCGACGCGGGCGTGGGCATCACCATGTGCTACCGCAAGCTCGTGCTCGACGACCCCTCTCTCCAGGGCAAGATGAAGGTGACGGTCAAGATAGGCCCTGGCGGCGTGGGAAAGCCGGTCAAGGTGATCGAGAACGCCACGGGCAGCGACGCGCTCTCCGCGTGCGTGGTCAAGGATCTCGCGAAGGCCCAGTACCCCAAGAAGCTCGCGGGCTCAAAGCCCCTCCTTCTCACCGTGGAGCTGACGTTCTCACCCGTCATGGACTGACCCCTCGCCTCGCCAAAGCTCCGTGACCGGAGAAGGACGCTGGCGTCACGGCGCGCCGTGCGTGCCGGCGTCGCCAGGGGACCAGGGTACGAGGGGGCGGCATGCGGCCTGCCCGCCGACGACGACCTGCGAAAGAAGCTCGGGGAAAGCGCCCATCCCGAACAAGAAGCCCAGGTCCTTCCCGAGTCCCTCCTCGAGCGCCCTCGCGCACCCGGCCGCGTCGCCGCTCAGGGCACCGAGCTCCGGGCTCGTGGCGAACGTGGCAGCCGGATCGAGAAACGCCGCGAAGCGCTCCCCGAACAGCGTGCAGCACGCGGCCCACCACCCGGGACGGTCGGGATCCGCGGCGCAGATCTCCCCAACGGGCCGGCCGGCGGCCACCTCGCAGATGGGCGACCCCGGGGTCCCGTCGAAGTCGTCGGGGCACAGCTCGGGTCTGCGCTCTGAGATGGCCGCGCAGAACGCCGGGCCGTGGCCCTCCAGGTTCGAGAAGTGCCACTTCGTGCGACCCTGGATGGCGGCGCAGGACCCGCCTTTTCGCACGACCTCGTCCCCTACCAGCACCCACATCGAGGTCACGGCCTTGCACTTGTGGGTTTCGTCGGGGAGCAGCCCGTCGAGCATCCCGCACCAGGAGGGGTCCCGGGATGCGAGGACCTGGCAGCGCGCCCAGCCCGTGAGCCAGAGCCTGGTCCTCGTCTGGAGTGCCGCCTCGGACTCCGGGGCAATGCCCGGGGCGCGTTCACGGATGTCGCGCCACGTCGTCGAGAGCAGGTCGTCGATCCCGGCAGGATCGCGGTTCTCCGCCAGGCGCAAGAGCTTGGCGATGAAAATGTCGAAGGCCTCCTCCCCGCTCGTGGCCTGCGTCGGCATCGCGCCTTCGTCTCCCCCTCCGGTGTCGGCCGAAACGTCGCGTGGCTCGTCGCGAAAAGCAGGGGGGGGCGAGACGCAACCTCTCGCGAAAAACCAGATCCCGGCGGCCGCCGCGATCGCCATGGCCCCGGCCGCGAGCCACGCCGCGGCCCTGCGCCTGCGGCCGCCCGGCTGGCGCCATAGGCAGAACGCGAGTCCCCCCAGCGCCGCCACCACGACCAGCGCCACGATGACGGCCGCCCGGTCCGCTCTTTGCGACCCGGCTCGCGGCGCGCAGATCGGGTCGGCCCGGGCAGCCTCCCGTGCGACGGCGTTCACGGCTTCCGCCAGATCCTCGGGAGTTTTGACCCCGGATCCGGACCCGGCCTCGTAGGTGACGTCGCAGCGGCCGGCCCGCGCGAACGCGGGCCCGGGCTCGTCTCTTGGCACGAGCCGGATCTGCACCCTGCCCATGCCCCCCTCGATGGTGACGACCCTGTGGCCCTCTTCTGAAACAGAGACGTCCGCGACGACGTACCCTCCGGGCAGCTTTGCGCCCGTTTCGTACGGGCCGGGCACCCGGCTCGCGTCCCATGCACCCAGACACAAGACGGCCGCCATCGCCGCGACGGCCGCCGTCCACGGCCGGGAACGTCCGGCCACTCGGGCGCAAAGGCCGCCAACTTTGCGCATGCCGTTCGTCGTGATCACCGCCATGAAGGCTTCTATCACGGATCGCCGGGCCAGGTCACGGGGCCGAAGGCCGCTCTTTGACTTGCTTGACGAGAGTGACCCCTCGTGCTCGCGCGAGCCCAACGGCAACGGGTTGCGCCGGTGACGCGAGCTCTTTGCTGTTCGCATCAACAAGGATCCTGTGCGAGCCAAGGTAAAAATGAATTGCTACAATGTAATGGTCATCAAGGCTACCTTGTATATAAACGCCGCTGGCCATAGTGTAATGTGTGGTTGTATTGCTTTACTATTTTGCAATTCTGATTTCCAGTGGAGGTTGCATTGACGTCTGATGTCGATGAAGAGCGTATCCGTCGGGGAGTCCTTGATAGGCAATGGCCAGTCATCATTGTTAACGAGGTTTGGCGCACCTTCTCTGGTTGTGTCCGAAACTACCCACTGTTTCAAACGACGATCTCGAACAAATACCTGAACAAGAAGAAGTTGCTTCAGGGTAGGAGTCGCGCAGAGCTCGAGCAACTAGTTAAATCTCAGATGAACAAGTGGAACAGGCTCGAGATCGATCAGCGAATCGCAGATGCCCGCCAAGATGGGGAACAGAAGGCTGCAGACAACACAGCGATAGCAAAGGCATATCTGGATTCCTTGCGGTGCATCCTTGCGAACTCACTGAAAGAGGATCTGCATATTGAATGGGAATCGTTGATTGATCGGAATCAGTTCACCGAATTCGAGTTCAGGGATCCACCCGCACCCCCGCAGTTCCCACCCATTCCGCCATTGCCAGGCATTCCTGAGACCTCCGATACGGATAACCCATACTTTAAGAGATGGAAAGCTCATTGCGATGCAGTCCTTGCCAACCACGATCAGTTACTAATACCTCTCCGTGTGCAGCATGCACAGAAGCTTCGCGAGTGGGATGATGAAAAGACCGTAGCTTACAGCAAGTACATGGAGGAAAAGCAGTTGTTCGAGAAGGCCCGCCATAAGCGCAATGAGGGTGTTGCCAGGTTTAAAAATGCCTACGAGGCTGGAGATCCTGCCGTCATTGCCGAGTACATCAGCGACGTGTTGGCCAGGGACACACAAACATATCCTGATGGCGTGAACTTGATCTTCAATGTCGGATATAAGAAAGAGGACAAAATAGCAATCGTCGACGTTCTTTTACCAGTGCAGTCATCCATCACAAGGGTGAGAGGATATCGATATGCAAGGTCTAAAAACACCATGAGAATAAAGCACCTCAAGCAGGAGGAGCACGACAAGCTGTATGACGAGATCGTATACCAGATTGTGCTGAGGACCACATGGGATATCTATAATGCAGTCCGAGCGCCACACGTGAAGAAAACGCTAGTTAATGGGATGATACGCGTTCTTGATGAAGCGACAGGTCACTACAAGGGACGTTGCATTATATCACTACGTACAGAGAGGGAAAATATCACGAAACTGGACCTTGCTCATGTGGTCCCGTCAAAATGTGTTCGCTTTCTACAAGCTGAAATGTTAGGGGCACCACATACTTGCATACCGATCACAACTACTATCACGGCGAGCGGAAGTAAGACAGAAGATGATAGTCACACTCAGCAGAAGAGGGATTCGAGCCTAAAGAACACTATCGACACGATCACCTGGGATGAATTCGAGGTCCTGGTGGGGAAACTGTTCGAGCGATTGTTCAAGGGGGCGAAGGTGGAAGTCACGCAGCGGACAAGGGATCATGGTGTTGATGCATATGTATATGACCCAGATCCATTGAAGGGGGGCAAGTACATAGTGCAGGTCAAGAAGTATACAAATCCTGTGCCTGCCTCGGAAGTAAGAGCGCTCTATGGAACGATGGTGAGTGAGGGAGCGGTGAGGGGATTTTTAGTCACGACTTCACGTTTCGGTCCAGAATCCAAAATATATGCCAGAGAGAACAGGATACACCTAATTGATCGAAAAGAACTGCTGAAGTTGCTTGGTGAGCACGAAATGCTCACCGAAGAGGAGATATATTAAGTAGAGATTCGCAAAGATAAGTGGGCTGAGTATAGGGGTTTCCTCCCGCGTAAAATCATCCTCGTGCTGCGCGAAAACGAGCCATCATAGCGGATTCGCAAGGAGCCGTCCGAGATCTGTCAAGGGACGCGTACCTTTACGATCTTAGGGGACGCGTAGTATTAAGATCCCGTCCTTGGTGTTGAGTTCCTTTTCCCCCATGTCTGGGTCCCCTCTATGCAGCCCTCCTGGGGGGAGAGGTGGGCTGAGTGCCAGATTTTCCACCATTCTTTTGATTCCTTTTCATTCCCAACTAGTTAGGTGATGTGTCCAGATCCCTGAGCCGGTATGATCAGCCCCGGATGTTGAGCACGCGGCACTTGTGCAGCAACAAGGTCCAGGATCGCAGTCGTCATCACCTAGTCCGATTACGGCGTTAGCATTCGGGTTTGCTTGTGAGACGTACCAGATATGGAAAAGGCCACTCGACAGTGTATAAACTGCAATACATGCAAGTAGGGGTACAGGTGGAAAAGCGGTAGACTGCGAATGGAAAACATGCCAGGATGAGGCCGATGTTCGAGCCACTCGAAAGAGGCTGGAATCACTTGGAAAGGGCAAGGCCAATGTGGAAATTAACGCTCATCGGACTTTTCATGGTGCTCGCTACCTCGGGCTGTACGGCCGTGGAAACACCTGAAACAAACATGGACTCGATCGAGATGTATGTCCAGACGGACTACTACCCTCACTTCTCATTCGCGAATACGAGGTCAACCTCGGACTCGAGCGTTGCCGCACTGTACACGCCTCAGCGGGATGATGATGGAGAGCTGGTATTCAATAATGGAGTTCCGATCCGTGGTACGTGCGGGGTAACTTTCGTTTCTACCCATTACGCGATCACGGTAGCACACTGCGTGGATAGCCATGACGTCCTCGGGACAGGGCCGTTGGAGGTAAAGGCCATCAGCGTCCTGGGTTTGACCAACAGCGCACTGAT
>JBFYZU010000304.1:0-6424 GCA_041309365.1 Myxococcota bacterium | reverse complement strand
TGCGCTCGAGCTCCTCGCGCAAAAGGCCGTGCTCCCTGGCCCGGAGCTCGAGGTCGGCGACCCTGGCCCTGAGCGCGTCGATCTCCTCGTCGTGGCGAGGGTCGCTCACGCACCGTCCTTTCCGGCCTGCTTCTCCTTGGGGATCTTCACCTTCTTTTTCTTGGTGCCCGGCCCCGTGAGGATGTAGGGCTCGGCGTTCCACACGCCGCACTGGCTGTGGTTCCTGTAGAACCCCCAGCGCATGTAGACCTTTCCATCGTACGACTTGATGACGTCGGGCGGCGGCGGGTAGGGCTCTCCTGCGTAGATGGCGTCGATGGCGGCCACGTCGTAGATGAGAAGCCCCGAGGCCTTCACCACCGTGACCTTCTCGATGGACCCGTCGGGGAGCACCACGAACTCGAGCTTGACCATGAGGTCCATGTCGTTGAGGGGATCGCCGTTGGGCTTGGTCACGAGCGAGACCAAAAAGCCGTCACCCCACTGCGGGTGCAGGTTGCGGTGGAAGGCGGTGATGTACTCGGCGTAGGGATGGTAGGCGGCGTTGAGGGCCGTCTGGTTGCCGGGCTTGACGTCGGGTATGAAGTTCTCGAGCTGGCTCATGACCTTGCCCACGTCGCCGGTGAACCCGCCCTTCTGCTTGGACTTCTTGGCCTCCTTGTACTCCTCCTGCATCTTCTCCATCTCGGCGCCGAGCACTCCCTGCGCGTCGCTGTAGCTCATGTCGAGATCCGCGAGCATCGGCTCATCTCCGGCGACGTCTCCCCCTTTCTGCTTCTTCGACTTCTTGGCCTCGGCGAACGTGGGGATGGCGGCGCCGGTCGTGGGGTCGAAAAGCTCGCCGTCCTCGCTCACTTCGAGCGAGATGGGCGGTGCCGTGTCCGGCGTGAGCAAAGGCGTGGCCGGCGAGGCCTTCGACTCGATGCTCTTCTCGGCGACGAGACCATGGGGGTCGTCCTCGCTGGCCGGGGCCGGGGCGGGCGTGGTGTCCGCCAGGTCCGGATCCTCTGGCTCGGCCTTCACAGGGCTGTCCTCGGTGGGCTGGACGTCCTCCTCGACCAGGTGGCCGGCCAGAAAGTCCGGTGCGTTGCCCGGCGTGTCCGCGGGCTCGCCGCCGGACTCGGGCTGCGACTGCATCTGGTCCTCGTCGAGGTTGGTGTTCTCGGCCTTCGTCTCCTCGTCCACCTGGCTGTTGATGGGGGCGAAGTACTCGGCGTCCGGTGGGGGCTCGTCCGTCTCGTTCTCGCGGATGTCTACGAAGTGCAGCCCCTCGAGCTCGACGAGCTCCATGGGCACCGCGTCCCGGGGCTCCGGGAGATCGTCCTTCTCGCTGTCCGGCTCGACGAGCGTCTCTTCGGGCTCCTCGGGCTCGTCGTCCTCGTCGGGCCTGGGCTTCTTGCTCGGCGCGATCACGTCATCCATGGTCTCGGGGACCACGAGGTCCGGCTCGTCGAGCGGCTCTGCCCTGGCCACGAGATCTTCATCCTGCTCGTCCGTTCCCTCCACGAGGTCCACGTCGAACCTGTCGTAACTGGTCAGGTCCGGGACCTCCACCACGCTGACGACGACTGCGTGGTGGAAGAGAAGGGAGACGAGCAAGAACCACAAGAGAGGCGAGCCGGGCCGTCTCGATCTCTTCTTTCCGGCCCTGTCTCCGTTTGTCGGCACGATCTGGTTCCTGTGTGCACTATACGGCCCTGGAAGAGATACGCCAAGTATCCTGGCCACCTCGAACCCCCGGCATGCGCCCGAATTCCCGTTTCGGGGCTCTTTTGCGCCCTGTGCACGGAATTTGAGCCCCGGCGATCGGGATGATACAGATCGGATCATGTCTACCATCAGGCTGGGCATCATGTTCGGGGGCACGAGCGGGGAGCATCACGTGTCGATGGCCAGCGGCATGTCCGTGGTCTCTGCTGCCGCCTCGACCCGCTACGACGTCACCCTCGTGTGCATCGGCAAGGACGGGACGTGGAGGATGCTCGCCAGCCCCGGCGACGTCGTGGACGGCGACCGCCCGGACAGGGCCTCTCTCGGGCCCAAAGCAGGCGTGCTCGTGGCGCCGGTTCCTGGAAGACGCGCCCTGGCACTCCTCGAAGGGCCCGACACGGGCCGCCTCGTGGAGCTGGACGCCGTCTTCCCGGTCCTGCACGGCCCGGGCGGAGAGGACGGGACAGTTCAAGGGGCACTCGAGCTCGCCGGTTTGCCCTACGTGGGAGCTGACGTGCTGGGCTCTGCTCTGGGCATGGACAAGGACGTCATGAAGCGGCTGGCCGCAGACTCGGGGCTCATGGTCACCCCGTTTCTCGTGGTGCGCGGCCGGCACTGGGACGCCAGCCGTGACGCCACCACGGCCAACGTGACGTCCTGGTGCGAGCACAGGGGGTTTCCGGCATTCGTCAAGCCTGCGAACCTGGGCTCCTCGGTGGGCATCACCAGGGTGCTCGGCAAGGCACAGGTCCACGACGCCCTCGATGAGGCCTTTGGCCACGACCGCAAGGTGATCGTGGAGAAGGGCGTCGACGGGAGGGAGATCGAGGTCGCCGTGCTCGGGGGGGACGAGCCCGACGCCGCCATGGCCATCGGAGAGGTCATCCCCGCGTCCGCGGGGTTCTACTCCTACGACGCGAAGTACGCCGACACCGCCGCGGCCAGGACCGTGGTCCCGGCCAACGTCGATCCCGTCCTCGCAGCCCATGTCCGTGCGCTCGCCATCCGTGCCTTCAGGTGCCTGGAGTGCTGGGGGATGGCGAGGGTGGACTTCTTCGTGGAGAAGGGCTCGGAACGCATCCTGTTCAACGAGATCAACACCATCCCCGGGTTCACGGCCATCAGCATGTACGCGAAGATGTGGGAGGCCTCCGGCCTGACCTATCCGGCGCTCATCGACAGGCTCGTGGACCTTGCGGTGGGGAGACATGCTGCGAGGCCTCGCCGCCGGATCTGAGGGCGCCATGGAACCTCGAAGCTCGTGGCGCTACTGGACCGAGGGCCTCCACTCGGCGATCGGCTCCTCGTAGACCTTGGCCGTGCCCGTGTACGTCCAGCTGGATGCCGAGTTGTAGCTCCACAAAAGCGCGTTCTCCTCGACCGGCCCCTCCACCGTGGTCACGAGAAGGTTGTTCGTGAGATGCCCGAACCCCAGGGCGCGCTCACGTGCCAAGGGCCTGTCGCCGTGGTTCACGTCCACCGGGATCCACCCGTAAGGCGCCAGCCAGATCTCTGCCCACCTGTGGAACACGTCGTCGGTGGAGGCGTCGTCCTTGCGCACGACCAGGCTGCCCACGTAGCGGGCCGGTACGCCGGCCGCACGGCACAGCGCGACGTACGAGAACGTGTACTCGGAGCAGGATCCGGTGCCGCGCTCGAGGACCTTGGGCGCGTTCTCGTGGCCTCCCGCCAGCTCGTACTCGAGCTTCTCGATCTCCCACTCGTACAGCCGCCTCGCCTTCCAGTAGGGGTTGGTCTCGTCTCCCACCACCGCCTTGATGACCTTGCGGACGTAGGGATCGTCGATGAGGTACTTCTCCGTGTCGGCCAGGTAGGCCTTCTTCACGTCCTTGGGGATGTGCGCCACGACATCGCCGGGGTCGATGAACCAGTCCACGCGCGAGAGCGCGACGGCCCAGCCGAGGACCACCTGGGCGCGACCGGGCGCGGCCAGCTTCGAGAAGACCCAGTGGGCGTAACGCTGTCCCGTCGATGTCTCGACCACCTCGAGCGGTGCCTCGTCGTACTGCGGCCCGGAGACGATCTTCTGGTTCTCCCTGCTCTCGGGCAGGGCCACCCACGTGTCCAGGGTCGTCAGGGGGTCCTTGCCGTAGTTCCAGACATCGACGGTGTAGGTGAGGTCGTAGGCCTTGCCGTCCGACACGACGAAGGCCGGGCCGTCCGATGCGATGGACATCTCGAAGATCTTCCCCTCCTGGTAATCCGCCACGTAGAGCCTCCCGTCCTTTCCCGGCGCCAGCCCCCATGCGTACGGGCCCGGAGCGGCGTAGACGTTGACCACGAGGCCCTCGACAGGGTCGATCTGGTAGATCTCGTCGTCGATCCGTCCGGCCGCCCACAGCCACCCGTCGATCCACGTCATGCCCGTGATCCCTGCGGCGGGTTCCTCGAAGTCGTTCACGATGGTGCCATCCGTGGTGGAGATCTCGAAGATCCTCTTCTGGGCCCTGTCGGCCACCCACAGGTGCTCGCCATCGAAGGCCAGGCCCTGGGGGCCGGCGCCTGGAAGCGGGATCTCGCCGAGGACCACGCCGGTGACCGGGTCCAGCCTGAAGGCACGGGCGAACTGCAGGTCGGCGATCCACAGGCTCTCGCCGTCGTGCGCCATGCCCACGGGCCTGAACCCCGGTGCGGTCAGATCTCCCACGAGATTGCCGGTCTCGAGGTCGATGGCGTGGATCACGTCCAGCTTCCTGTCGGCGACCCACAGGGTCTCGCCGTCGGTCGCCGCCCCCGTGATGTTCACCGTGGGCGACTCGATGGCGCCCACGACCTCCTGGTGCTGCACGGCCAGGGCCTGCGCGGGCCAGACGAGCACGAGCAAGCCGAGCGCGGTGGATAGCTGCCTCATGTTTCTCCTCCTTGCTTCAGACCTCATGTATCACTGGAGGTCGCAGGTCGGGTGATCATCCGATCACGTCGCGTGCGTGCGCGATATACTGAGTGTACCGGCTCCGGGCCGGTCTCCGGGCAACCGCGACACGGATAATACGAAACGATTCCATATGGTTGAGATGCATCCTCTCGCTGTCTTCACGAGGGTCCATCGAGTTTCCATGCATCACTTGAAGATCCCCCGAAACCGTGCGTCAGCCGGGATCGGCCAGTACGACCGGAGCTATGCTCGACGGCAACGTGACCGTGAACAGGCACCCGTTCTTCGCGCCCTTGAACGAGAGAGTGCGAGGCGGTGACTCCACGGAGACCTTGCCTCCGAGGGCTCCGCACATCCTCTGCACGATGGCGAGCCCCAGCCCCATGCCCCCGTGTGCTCGCGTCACCGACCCGTCCAGCTGGAAGAACGGCTCGAAGATCCTGTTCTGCATGCCCGGGGGGATCCCTTCGCCCGCGTCCAGCACGTAGAGGGCGAACCCGCTGGTGCTCCGCTGGACCTTCACGCTCACGACGCTCCCGCATTTCGAGAACTTGACGGCGTTGTCGAGCAGGTGCAGCGCGATGCGCCCGAGCTTCTCCCTGTCCGTGTGGATCTTCACGACCTTCGCGGGGAGGACCTCCAGCCTGACATCCAGCTCCTTCTCCTGGATCCTGTCCGCCAGCCTGTCCGCCACCTCCACGAGGAACGGATGCGCCTCGAAGGTGGTCGGGTTGAGCGGGATCTGGCCCATCTGCAGCGCCGTCGCGTCCAGCAGGTTCTCGATGAGAAGCTTCATCTTCGCGAGGCTCTTCTCGATGCCCAGGAGGGCGTGACGCTGCCGGCCGTTGACCTCGCCCAGCTCGCCATCGAGCATGAGCGCCACGTACCCGATGCTGGGAGTCAGCGGCGTGTACAGCTCGTGGGAGATGTTGCGGTAGAACTCCGCCCTGCTCTTCTCCATCCCCTGGATGCGATCGTGGGCGGCCTCGAGCTCGCCTATCTTGCTCTTGAGCTTCTCCACGATCTCGCCGCTCTTGGACATCAGGGCGTCGGGCTCCGGCCGGATGAGATCAACGGGCCTGGGCGGCGGGTGGGTGGCCACCAGCGTGCCCTTGAGGAACCGCCTGAGGAGATCCCTGAGCTTGATGATGTCGATGGGCTTGTGCAGGAACTCGTCGCACCCCACGGCCGTCGCCGTGGCGCTGTCCCCCACGGACGTCATGGCGATGATAGGGAGCTGGGTGAGGGACACCTCGCTCCTGATCCTCAACGCCACCTCGTAGCCGTCGAGGCCGGGCAACCGGATGTCGAGGAGCACCAGATCCGGCCTCCCCTCCAGGGCCTTGTCGATGGCTTCGACCCCGTTGGTGGCGAGCACCACCTCGTAGCCCTCCGAGGCGAGGATCTTCTCGAGGAAGGCGTAGTGGTTGGGGTCGTCCTCTACGCACAGGATCCTAGCCGGCCTTGGCATGCTCACCCACCCATGCCTTGATGGTCGCGAGTGCTGTGCCCGGGCCGAAGATGGCGGCGACGCCCGCGTCCAGGAGGGCCTGATGATCCTGCTCCGGGATGATCCCGCCCGCAAACACCTTGACCCTCCCGGCACCGGCCTCCCTGAGCCTCGAGACCACCTCGGGCAACAGCGTGTTGTGGGCGCCGGAGAGGATGCTCAGGCCCACGAGATCGACGTCCTCGTCCACGGCGGATCGCGCTATCATCTCGGGCGTCTGCCTCAGCCCCGCGTAGATGACCTCGTGCCCTGCGTCCATCAGCGCACGTGCCACCACCTTGGCGCCCCGGTCGTGACCGTCCAGCCCC
>JBFYZU010000303.1:0-4796 GCA_041309365.1 Myxococcota bacterium | reverse complement strand
GGGGGAACCGTGGTGTGCAACGGGACGGGATCGGGGCTTTACTGCGACACTTCCATCTACATGGAGACGGAGCTGTGCAACTTCATGGACGACGACTGCGATGGAGGGATCGACGAGGACTTCAAGGTGGGCGGCACCGTGTTCTACACGGACTGGAACGGCTCGACCCGTCATCTGGGTGAAGACTGTGGCACGGGCATCTGCGCGGGTGGAATCGTGGTATGCCTGGCATCCGGCTTGGGGATCTATTGCCCTGGATACGCCTCTGCATTGGTGGACGACATGATCTGCAACAGCACTGACGACGACTGTGACGGGGTCGCGGACGACGATTGGTTGCCCGGGGGGGCGGGAACTCCCTACACGGACTGGGACGGCTCGTTCAAGTACCTGGGAGAGTCGTGCGGCACGGGTGCGTGCGCAGGAGGAACGGTCGAATGCAGATCGGATCAAGCCGACATCACCTGCAACTCCCTCTTCTACGTCACAGAAGAAACCTGCGACAGCATCGATAACGACTGTGACGGATCGACCGACGAGGGCTGCTGATCCGGGGATCGACGAGAGTCGTGGTCCACTCGCTGGTGTCGCGGTCATTGTACACGGATGGATGCATGTACCCCCACCCGTCCAGGCGTGCTCGGGCACCGAGGTGTAATGTGCCAGGTTGGAGACCTGGATCTGCGAGGACGAGAAGGCTCCCGCTTCGTCGAGGAAGACCTGCCAGGTCTCGCGCGTGCCTCCTCGATCGTCGACCCAGACCGCGTCCGGTGTGGCGTCCCCGTCGTTGCCCGTGCAAGTTTGGAGACGAACGCGGGCATCGCCGCCGCCGAGAGCCCACGCGAGCCTTGGAGTTCACTCTGTGCAGGGTTGTCGCCGCCCTCGGCGAGGCTCGCTTCGGGCAGTGATCCGAACACCAGCCCGGCGCGGATCGGCTAGAGGGTCCTGACCGGGCGAAATCCCATGCTGCTGTCGCGGCCGATGATGTTGAGCATGTCCCGCCGGGCAGCCCGAAGCTCGAAACCCATGTCCACGTAGCTTCCGCCCCTGAGCACCTTGTAATAGCCGGTCGCAGGCCCCCACGGATCGATGACCTCCACGGTGCCCAGGTCCTGCTCGTACCAGTCGCCGCACATCTCGGAGACGTTTCCCAGCATGTCGAAGAGCCCGAACGCGTTCGGAAGCTTGCCCCCGACCGGTTGCTCGGACATCTCCGTCTCCCCGGAGTTGCACATGTACCAGGCAATGGGATCGATCACGGGATCCAGGACAGAGCATGCACCCAGCAAGGCGGTCCCGTTGTAGGTCGGAGTGGTCGTCCCGGCCCGCGCCGCGTACTCCCACTCCGCGTCCGTGGGGAGCCTGTAGCCGGGGCAATCGTACGGAGTCGTCCACGCGGCGTCCGGCACGCACGAGACGCCAGATCCGCTGCCCGTGCAATCGTAGCAGGTCGAAAGCCCGGCCGCGGCGCTGAGCGCGTTCGTGTACGCGGCCGCCTCGTGCCAGTAGACGAACATCACGGGGCAGTCCTGACCGCAGGTCGAGAAGCTCGCCGGGTCGTAGCCCATGACCGACGAGAACTGCTTGACCGTCACCTCGGTGACCTGCATCTCGAACGCGTGCGTGAGGACGACCGGATGCTGCACCTCGTCCCATTCGTGCCCGTGCTCCGACGGCGGCGACCCCATGATGAAGTCTCCTGCCGGGATCGAGGCCCACGCGATGTCGCACCTCCCGGATGCGTTGCACGCATCGTATCCGGTGCAGTCCGGCGCGCCGTCGCAGTCCTGATCGATCCCGTCGGTGCAACGCTCCGTCGCGCCCAGGTGCACATCCGCAGCCGTGTCGTCGCAGTCGTCCCCTCCGCAGGAGCCATCCAGCACGGTGTCGCCGTCGTCGTCGGCGCCGGCGTCCGCCCACGAGCCGTCGCAGTCCTGATCCAGCTCGTCGCACACCTCCGTCGCGCCGGGGTGAAACAGCGGGTCGTCGTCCTTGCAGTCGACCTCGGCGCCCGGGATCGCGCACGAGGCGTTCACGTACCCGTCGTGATCGCCGTCCTCGAACGCTGCGTAGTCGCCGTTGCAGTCGGTATCCAGGCCGTCGCAGTTCACCTCCCCGGCACCCGGATGCACGTTCGCGAGGGTGTCGTCGCAGTCGTCGCCGTCCGCGCACCCCTCACGGTCGTGACCGTCGCCGTCGTTGTCCGAGTCGGGCTCGCCGTTGCAGTCGTGGTCAACGCCAGAGCAATCCACGGCGAGCGAGCCGGGAAAGGCCGTCTCGTCCGCATCGTCGCAGTCGTCCCCTGCCGGGCACTCGTCCGTGAGATACCCGTCGCCGTCCTCGTCCGGATCGGGCATGGTGTCGCAGTCGAGGTCCACCATGGCAGCGCAGTCGATCGCCGCGCCCGGGTGGATGTCCGCGTCCGAGTCGTCGCAGTCGTTTCCGCCCGCGCAGGCCGTGCCCGACACCCCGGCAGCCAGGTAGCCGTCGTCGTCAGCGTCGACCCCTTCGTGCAGGCAATCGCCGAAGTCCGGATCGCACGAGTCCTCGGTGCAGGGATCCGAGTCGTCGCAGTCGGCGTCCGAGGCGCACCCGGCCTCGGCCTGCGAGTCGTCCGTCACGGGATCCGAAGCCGTGTCGCCGACCTCGGGCGCCGTGTCCATTTCCGAGTCCACCGCGGTGTCTTCCTGACCGCCTCCCCCGCCCCGGGTGCAGGCGCACGCGAGGGCCGACGCCACCGCCACGACCCCCCAGGTCACGCAATTTCGCATGGACGCATCCTCCCGTCAGAGGCAAGACCGCCTCGCGTGCCTAGAACAAGGTCCTCACGATCCTGAAACCGGTGCTGGAATTCCCGTAGGTCGTAGAGCACATGCCGCGAAGGGCGGCCCTCAGATTCATCGCACCGTAGCCGTGGCTGCTTCCCCTCGCGATCCGCACCGTGCCGGTCGCGGGCCCCCACGGATCGACGATCGGCCCGGCGTAGGCTCCGTACCAGTCGTGGCACATCTCATCGACGTTGCCGAGCATGTCGTGAAGCCCCCATCCGCTGGGGGTTTTCGCGGCGACTGGGTGCTCGGTCCCGCCCGCATTGGCGCAGTACCAGGCGATGGGCTCAACCACCGGGTTCGGCACCTCGCAACCGAGAAGCGTCGAGGTCCCGTTGTACGTCGCGGTCGTCGTCCCGGCGCGCGCGGCGTACTCCCACTCGGCCTCGGTCGGCAGCCTGTAGCCGGGGCAATCGTACGGGGTCGGCCACGCGGCGCCCGGCGAGCACGAGACGCTCGCGCCGCTCCCGGTGCACGTGTAGCAGGCGGACAGGCCCGCGGCGGCGCTCAGCGCGTTCGCGTAGGCCGCGGCCTCCGACCAGGAGACGTTGGTGACAGGGCACGAGAAACCGCAGTTGTCCATGCCGTCGAGGACAGGGCACGAGAAGCCGCAGTGGTCCATGCCGTGCTTCTCGTACCCCATGACCTGGAAGAACTGGGCGTTCGTGACCTCGGTCGTCTGCATCTCGAACCCGTGCGTGAGCGTCACGACGTGCTCGATCTCGACGGCATCGTGCCCTGGCTCCGTGACCGGCGATCCCATGGTGAAGACGCCAGAAGCCACCTGCACGAGTCTCCCCTGGCAGCGACCCGACGTCGTGCAGACCTCGTACGCGGCGCAGTCCACGACACCGTTGCAGTCCTGATCGATGCCATCGATGCAGAGCTCCGGGGCGCCCGGGTAAGCCTGGTCGTCGAAGTCGTCGCAGTCGTCTCCACCGCACCTCGCATCGAAGACCCCATCGAGGTCGTTGTCCGCGAAGGGGTTGTTCGTAGGGTCCTCGTCGTCGCAGTCGTTGCCGCCGCACGCGGCGTCCAGCCACATGTCGAGGTCGTCGTCCGCGCCCGGGGCGTCCAGAAAGTCGTAGTCGCAGTCGTTGTCGATGTTGTCGCAGACCTCGGGCGCCCCGGGGTAGATGGTCTCGTTCGCGTCGTTGCAGTCGACGGTCGCGCCCGTGGCGAGGCACGCCGTGTTGGCGTACCCGTCCTGGTCCACGTCCTCGATCTCGGACATGTCCCCGCTGCAGTCGTTGTCGAGGCCGTCGCAGTTCACCTCTCCGACACCGGGAGACACGTTCGCCCGCGCGTCGTCGCAGTCGCCGCCTCCGCACGCCTCGCTCTCGTGCCCGTCCCCGTCGTTGTCCGCGTCGATCTCCCCGTTGCAGTCGCGATCCAGGGCGCAGTCGAGCGCGATGGATCCGGGGAACGCGTCCGGATCCGCATCGTCGCAGTCGTCCCCTCCCCAGCACGCCTCGGTGACGTGAGCGTCCGAATCCTCGTCCCTGTCATCGACGCCCGAGCAGTTCGCATCCACGGCCCCGGTGCAGTCGGGATCGGCATCCGGATGCACGCCGGCGTCGTTGTCGTCGCAGTCGTTGCCGCCCGGGCAGGGGACCCCGTAGTCCGTGGCCGCGGGGTATCCGTCCCCATCCCTGTCCAGAGGATCGTGGACGCACAGGCCGAAGTCCGTGTCGCACGAGTCCACCGTGCACGAGCTTTCGTCGTCGCAGTCGCCGTCGGCCGTGCACTCGACCTCCTCCTGGACATCCCATGCATCGTCGGTGACCGGATCGACGGCAGTTTCGAGGGCGTCGTCCGGCCCGTCCACGTGCACATCCACTCCGGTGTCCTCTCCTGCCCCGCCTGAACCGCTGCACGCGATCTGCGCCACGGCCGCGACCATCACGACGAGCATCCCGATGCGCATCCTGTCGTTCCTCCCTGGCTTGCCGGCCGCAGCACCTGCCC
>JBFYZU010000302.1:0-3044 GCA_041309365.1 Myxococcota bacterium | reverse complement strand
GTGCTCGGTGCACTCGTCCGTGGACGTGGAGCCCAGGTCCGTTCCGTCGCAGATCTCCCCTGTCTCCTGGAGATCGTTGCCGCAGGAATCGCATGCATCGAAGACGTAGCCGGAGCAGTCCGCGAGACAGGTCAAAGTCCCGGCACCGTAGCCGTGCTCGGTGCACTCGTCCGTGGACGTGGAGCCCAGGTCCGTTCCGTCGCACGTCTCGCCCGCGTCCGCGACGTCGTTTCCGCACATGTGGCACGCGGAGTCGTCGAAGTCGGAGCAGTCGGACAGGCAGGCCAGGGTGCCTCCCACCCACGTGCTGCCCGGCAAGCCTGCGCAGTCGTAGCCGTCCAGATCCGTGCCGTCGCACGTCTCGCCCGCGTCGATGCTGTCGTTTCCGCAGCCGGAGCAGCCCGAGAAATCGAAAGCGGAGCAGTCGGACAGGCAGGCCAGGATGCCGGAGCCAAAACCCCAGTGGGTGCAATCCGTGCTGTCGAGATCCGTGCCGTCGCACGTCTCGCCCGCGTCGATGCTGTCGTTTCCGCACATGTGGCAGCCCGAGGTGTCGAAGCCGGAGCAATCCGCTTCGCAGGCCAGGATCCCGCCCTCGAAGCCTCCAAGGACCGTCGTGCAAGTGTTGGAGTCGAGGTCGATGCCGTCGCAGACCTCGCCGACGCCGCTCTCCAGGTCGTCGTTTCCGCAGCCGTTCACGCAGCCCAGGAAGTCGTACATGCAGCTGCTGCTGCAGGCCAGCGCCCCGCTCTCGAAAAAGTGGTCCGTGCACTCGTCGACGCTCGCACCGCCCAGGTCGGCGCCGTCGCAGTCCTCACCGGTGTCCTTCGTGCCGTTGCCGCAGCCGTTCACGCAGCCGGAGAAGTCGTAGGTGCAGTCCGAGGCGCAGGCCAAAACCCCGCTCTCGAAGTCGCTGTGCTCTGTGCACTCGTTCGTGGCCGGGTCGCCCAGGTCGGTGAGGTCGCAGTCCTCGCCAAGGCCCGGCTCCCACGTGCCGTTGCCGCAGTGCGGTCCGTCCTCGTCGGCCACGTCCTCCTCGACCGTGTCCGCGGGCACCTCGTCGTCCACCACGTCCATGATCGAGTCCTCGACCGTATCCGCGGGCACCTCGTCGTCCACCACGTCGGGAACCGAGTCCTCGATCAGATCGAGTACGGTGTCCTCTGCGGTGTCCTGATCCGTGTCGGGCACGGTGTCGAGATCGGTGTCACCCACGGTGTCGATCGTCGTCTCGGTCGTCGTGTCCCGAGGCATGTCGAAGTCGGTCAGTGCAGAACACCCTGCCCACGCACAGGCCGTAATGAAAAGTGCGAAGCGCGCCGTATCTCTATGCATCGGGAATCCTCCTTGTGATGGCCGGCCAGGAATCGGACTATTAGATATCTATCAGGCAACAGCCGGTCCTTCAAGGGCAAAGCCGGCTGGACCCACTCATGACGCTCCAATTTTCCAGCTATCATGTAGCCGTGCCAGCGAGGGTCGAAGCTCTCCACTCCTCGAGCAGCGCCGAGGACTCGGCATGGGATTCGTGCTCGCGAATCTGCGGCTGGCCTGTCCGACCCGAACGATCCGCCACACCGGAAGGGTAAGGTACTGTTGCCTGCGCACGGACGACGTGAGAGGATCGCGCCAGAACTGGAGAAAGAGGACAAATGACCCGACCCGACCCAATCAGCACGCAGATCCTCGCCGTCTTCGCCGTCATCGTGGCCTCGGCCGGGTGCGGCGGCGGGGCAAGAGGGGGCGAGGACACCTCGGTGGACCAGATGGAGGAGCCCATCGCCGACACGGCGGACGTGCCGGACGCGGGGGACGAGGAATCGGTCCCGTGCGTCGAGGACTCCGACTGCGACGACGGCATCTTCTGCAACGGGGCCGAGGCGTGCGGGGCCTCGGGGACCTGCGAGCCGGGCGAGGAGGTGGCCTGCGACGACTCCGATCCGTGCACGTCGGACATGTGCGACGAGGACACGGCCTCCTGCGACAACGAGCCTCTGGACGAGGACGGCGACGGCTACGTGGCCGCCCATGGGCCCGGATCCGAAAGTTGCGGTGGGGACGACTGCGACGACGGGTCGGCCTCTGCCCACCCGGGGGCCATCGACGACGGGTGCGATCTCGAGGATCTCGACTGCGACGGCTCCACGGACGAGCGCATCGACGACGACCACGACGGATGGATCGACAACGACTGCGACGGCGTCATCACCGAGCCGGCCGGCTACGCAGGCCTCGGCGACTGCGACGACGCAGAGGCAGCGACCTACCCCGGGGCTCCCGAGGCGTGCGACGGCAATGTCGACAACGACTGCGACGGCGACGCCACCGAGATCGAGACCGACGCGGACCACGACGGGTACGGGGCGCTGTCGTGCGGCGGCTCCGACTGCGACGACGCGAGCGCCGGCACGCACCCGGGCGCCACGGAGCTGTGCGACATGGTGGACCAGGACTGCGACGGTTCCATCCTGGACGCGGCCGGCATCGACGGCGACGCGGACGGCGTTGTGGACGTGCTGTGCGGCGGCCCGGACTGCGACGACTCGGCGCCGTCGATCCACGCGGCGTTCGAGCCGGGGCCGGGCATCACGGACCCCGCGGTCGCGGCCGCAGCGGAGATCTGCGACGACGTCGACCAGGACTGCGACGGCACGGTCCTGGACGCGGAGGGCGCGGACGACGACGGCGACGGCTGGCTCGATCCGGTGTGCGACGGGTCCGACTGCGACGACGAGGACCCGGCCACCTACCCCGGGGCTCCCGAGGACGGGTGCGACAGCGTGGACAACGACTGCGACGGCACGGCCGTCGAGGGGTGGGTGGACCAGGACGGCGACGGCTACATCAACGAGGCGTGCGGCTCGGGCGACGACTGCGACGATCTGGATCCCGAGGTCCACCCCGGGGCAGACACGACGTGCGATCTGGTGGACGACGACTGCACGGTGAGCTGGCGAGACGAGACGGACGCGGACGACGAAGGAGTAGGCTGGCTGGAATCCGTTTGCGGCTGGGACGACTGCGATTACACGGTCGCCTCGGTG
>JBFYZU010000301.1:0-4509 GCA_041309365.1 Myxococcota bacterium | reverse complement strand
GTGCTCTTCCGATCTCCTGCACCCGCTCGATGAGCTGGTCCGGGTCGAAGTGGTACTCGCCCGCCGCGAACGTGAGAAAGAGCGCGAACCCGGCGACGGTGACCTCCCTCGGGTCCATTCGGAACTCGCCCAGCGTGACATCGTGGGCAGGTTGCTGGTCGATGAACCACTCGTCGCCGTAGGCGCTGGCCGATTCGTAAGGCTGTCCCATGGAGAAGGTGCCCGCCTCGAACGCCACCATGGAGGAGACGTCGGGATCCGGGGCCTGGGTCACCTTGTCCTGTGCAAAGGACGCCGACGGGGAGAGGAGGATCGCCAGGACGAGACGCCTCATGGCCCGCCTCCCGCCGGCAGGGGCCTGTCGTGCAAGAAGTCGTACCACTGCTGGTTCAGCCAGGGCTGCCAGCGATGTGTGACGTTCGAGAGCCGCTCGTAGACGAGGTCCTCGCCCTCCACCCAGCCCAGGTCCAGGAGCCTTGCGACGATGGCGTCGCCCATGGCGACCGGCACGTCCGGATCCTGGATCCCGTGCACGAAGAACATGGGCACCCGCCGGCCCTCCCACGGCGGTTGCACCCTCGAGTCCAGGTACCCGAACTCCGTGAAGCCCGACTGCACGCAGGCGCCGGCGACGAGATCGGGCATCTCCAGCGCGGCGATGCAGGCCATGGCCGCGCCGCGGGAGTGACCGGCGAGAAAGACGCGCCTGCGGTCCACGTTGTAGTCGTCCTCCATCCTGCCGACGAGGGTGCGGACGAACTCCAGGTCCGGGTTCTGGCTGGCGCGCGAGGCCCAGTCCCAGTCCGTCCACCAGGCCCAGCGCTCCTCGCCCGTGGCACGCCACTGTTGCTCGGCCAGCACCAGGACGAAGCCGTTCATGTCGGCCGTGCGCGCCAGCTCCGTGTACGACGCCAGGCTGTCGTGGCTCACCCTGTGGCCGGGCAGCACGATCACGAGAGGCGTCGAGCGGTTTGGATCGTAGGCCGCGGGAACAAAGACCCTGAAGTGCCGCATCACGGTGCGAGACGCGTCCTCGCCGTCGGTGACCTGCACCGTGCCGTCGCTCCATCCGGTCGAATTCAGGTCGCCTCCCGAGGGGTCGCCGTCGTCGGGAGGCAAGACAGGAGGATCCCGGTACGCGCAGGCTGCCGCGAAGAGGTGGATGCCCACCCCGGATGCGCAGGCCGCGGCGCAGTCGTCCTCGTCCGTCCCGAGAGGGCAGCTGGCCGGCTCGTCGCAGATCCCGTCGCCCGTGAAGGCGCACCCGATCGGGCCATCGGGCTCGTCCGTCTCCGCGTCGTCCGCCGACCTCCCCGGCCCCCCGCAGGCACACGCGAGCATCGCCAGCCACGTGGCTCCCCACCGCATGACGGTAGTATCCGGCACCCCGGGCGGGCATGCAAGCACGCGCACGCGCCCTGCTGCGGATCTCTCGCAGTTCGCGAGGCCGTGTGGCGCATTGCCAGAGCGGCAACTCGGGGTTCAACCACCGATCAGGCGTGGCAGACGGTGAGAGCCTGCTGCATGAGGTCATTCATTATGTGGCAGTGGGTCGTCATTGTGATGGGATAGAGGGGCGAGTTGCCATGCCAACCCAGGAGAAAAAGATCCATTTCGTGACAACCATGGCGGGCTTGGGGTTCGGCGTGGTCGATGCGGCACGGACCTTGCGGAGAAGCTTCGACCGTGCGTAGCAACTGACCCACAGGGCAGAAAGGAACTATCCATGTTGCGAAGCCTGAAAGATTTCGAGCGGTACACCGTGTGCGCCACCGACGGCGACATCGGAAGCGTGGTGAATTTCCTTCTGGACGACGAGCGCTGGATAGTTCGCTATCTGGTCGTCCAGGCCGGTGGCCCGCTCATCCTGAATGGGCGCCTGGTGCTCATCTCCCCCATCTCCTTCCGCCAGGCCGACTGGTCGACCCAGCGTTTTCACCTGGCGTTGACGATGGACAAGGTCAAGAACAGCCCGAGCATCGACGTGGACAAGCCCGTCTCTCGGCAGCACGAGCAGGACTACTACCGCTATTATGGTTACCCTTCCTACTGGGGCTACTCTGGACTCTGGGGCATGGGTGCTTACCCGGGATTGCTTGCAAAAGGCAGCTGGATCGATGCGCCTACCGAGCATGCTGCTGAGTCCGGCGACGTCCATTTGCGCAGCGCCAGGGAGGTCCGCGGGTACCATATCCAGGGGAGTGACGAGGCGATCGGCCACGTCGAGGACTTCATCGTCGATGATAAGTCCTGGGAAATACGCTATCTCGTGATCGACACCAGCAACTGGTGGATCGGCAAGAAGGTACTGGTCGCACCACAGTGGGCAAGCCGAATCAGTTGGTCGGAGAACAAGGTCTATGTCGACCTGTCGCGACAAGCGATCAAGAAGAGCCCCGAGTGGAACGCGAGCGCGGCCGTCAATCGCGAGTACGAGGCACGACTATACGACTACTACGGACGCCCAATGTACTGGCAAGGCGGGCAGCGAGAGGAGACGAAGAATGCGACTATCTAACGAGAACCTTCGGGGACGAACCATCATCGCGGCAGACGGGCAGGTGGTGGGTGTGATCGCAGCTCTTTTTCTCGAAAGCGACACCTGGCGGGTGGAGTCGCTCCAGGCCAAGCTGGGCAAGGATATCGCCGACCGAATCGGTTCTGATCGCAGCCTATTCCATGCCGGGACTCTCGAGATTCCTGTCCGCATGGTACAGTCGGTTGGCGACACGGTCGTCCTGACGGTTCCGGTAGATGGGCTACGTGAAGTACTGCCCATGGACGCGCGGGCCAAGGCCTAGAGTGCCTCGCACTCGACTTGCAAGCTCACGCATCAAGTGTGACAAGAAAGCGCAAGGCGAGCGAGAAAAGAAACTGAAACGCGATCTTGCAGCTACGCGAACAGACAAGCAACCAGACGAGGAGACAACGACAATGCCCAACAAAGACGGAACAGGACCAAGACACAATGGTAGCGGAGCAGGAAACGGCGGCCGGGGACGCGGAGGTCCGGGGGGAGGCGGTGGTGGTGGGCAAGGCCCCGGAGGACTGGGTGCCGGCCCCACAGGGACCTGTATTTGCGCCAGTTGCGGCCATCAGGAGCCGCACAAGAGAGGGGAGCCCTGCAACGCCCTGATCTGTCCCAAGTGCGGGGCCGCCATGGCCCGGACGTAGTCCAGGGCCCTGATACGGAAATCCTCCGGCCGAGGAGGGGGCTGTCCGATGAAGACGTATCTTGACTGCGTGCCCTGCTTTTTGCGCCAGAGCCTCGAGGCGGCTCGTGCCGTGACCGGGGATAGCATCATCCACGAGAAGATCATCAGGGATGTGCTGCGCATGACGGCCGAGCTTGATCTCGATCGGCCGCCACCCTTCGTGGGGCAGGCCATCCATCGGCGGCTGCGGGAGCTGACGGGAGTGAAGGATCCCTACCATGAGGCCAAGAGGTTCTTCAACAACCTCGCCATGGAGGCACTTCCCGAGCTCGCCGGGCTCGTGCGCCATGCCGAAGACCCGCTGCTGGCAGCGGCCAGGTGCGCCGTGGCGGCAAACGCGATCGACATGGGGATCGCCTCGGCCATCACCGAAACCGATGTCCGATCAGCATTGCGTGGACTGACCGGGGAGCCGGTTCACGGCGACTGGGAGGGGTTCCTCGAAGCAGCGGTCAAGGCGACGAACATCCTCTACCTTACCGACAACGCCGGAGAGATCGCCGTCGACCGCCTGGTCATCGAGGTGCTCGGCGCCGGGCGGGTGACCGTTGCCGTTCGCGGGGCTCCCGTGCTCAACGACGCCACCATGGCCGATGCGCGGGAGGTCGGCATGGACGAACTGGTCCGCGTGATCGACAACGGTTCGGATGCGCCCGGGACCATCCTCGATGACTGCAGCGCCTCCTTCTGCCAGCGTTTCGAGAAGGCCGATCTGATCATCGCAAAGGGCCAGGGCAACTACGAGACGCTCAGCGGTGAGCGGGACAACATCGCCTTCTGGTTCAAGGTGAAGTGTCCGGTCGTAGCCCGTCAGGTCGGTCTGCCGGTAGGCACGCACGCGCTGCTTTCGCCGACCGAGCCGAGGTCCTTGCAGCCCCACACGAACGGCCCGATGCATCACGGCGCATCACATGGTGAGCCACCGCCGATGTCGCGAGGTCGATAGACCTTTGCTTGCCCCATCAAGTTTTCAAAAGTAGGCCTGCAAGGGAAGTCGTGCCCGAGCGGCTGGTCGAGGCGCGCCTCGGACCTCGCGGCCGACCTCGTGGATGTGGCAAAGCCACCGCGCACGCGCCGGTTGATCCGCGACGGCCGGGGGCGTAGGAGATCTCCAGGATGGACGCGACCTGCTACCTCGCCCCCGAGAGACACGTGGACCGCGTGGTGGCGGAGCTCGAAAACGTCACCGCGGTGCACGGCAGGCTCGTCGTGGCGGGCGGGCCTGCACAGAGATCCTTCTGGGCGCACAACATCTGGCTCGAGCCCGTGCTGATCGAGGTCGACTCCATCTCCG
>JBFYZU010000300.1:0-13927 GCA_041309365.1 Myxococcota bacterium | reverse complement strand
TGGCAGCGAGCCCTTGCGGCGACGGCAGCAGGGATGATGGCGAGGTGTGCGACGATGGCAACCGGGTGACCGAAGCGTGCGACCACATCGGTCCGCGCTACTGCCTGTCGGACTGCTCCTTGTGGATGGCCGTGTGTGGTGACGGCTTCGGCAACCTCGGCGAGCAGTGCGACGACGGGAACTTTGACAGCATGGATGGATGTACGACCTCCTGCACGACCAACGATCGCTCGATCGGGAGCCCATGCACGTGCGAGGGCACGGGCTGCGGGACACTGGACTTCACCTCCGGGACCATCGTCGGCTGCGAGGGGCTCGCGGATCTGACCGACTCATCGAGAGCGCCGGCGTGCCTGCGCAGCGTGCTGGATCCGACGTATGGATTCGCGGCCTACTTCGCCGGGGGCAGCTGCACCCTCATGGCCGTGCAGTGCACGGGGATTTTGTGCGGTGTGATGCACGAGGTGGGCGACGTGGATGCCTTCTCGTGCCCGGAGGGAACGGCCGTGGTCACCGTCGACGCGACCATGCTCGGCACGAACATCGTGAGCAAGACCTGCCAGGTCGTGTGCGCGAGCCAGGCCGACTGTCGCTGGCGGGAGATGGAATCGGCAGATAGCCCCTGGGGCGGATGCGGGATGTACGCCTGCCGCCCCGAGGGCGACGGCGGAGAGACTGTCTGCCTGGACGAGAGGATGTAGCGCCCGGCAACGGGCGGGACGATGCACCATCTCCAGGCGAGAACAGTGCTCGAAGGGCCTTCGAGCGGCCCGTAAAGGAGCCTAGTGGTGAAGTTGATCCTCCTGTTCGTGTCCGTGTTCTTGCCATATGGACCGATGCTCTTCCTCCTGTGGCTGGTGTGGTGGCTCGACAGGTACGAGAGGGAGCCCATCTGGCTCGTGTCTCTCGTTTTCATCTGGGGGGCAGTGGGGGGGATCTTCTTCGGGATCCTGGGCTCGCTCATCGTCTCCGTGCCATTCCAGCTCGTTTTTCCCGCAGCCATGGCCCAGGCCGCGGGACCCATCGTTGTTGCGCCGCTGGTGGAGGAGACGACCAAGGGGCTCATCCTGGTGCTGATCGTGTTCAACCGCAACTTCGACAACATGACCGACGGGTTCGTCTACGGCGCGGCCACCGGCCTGGGATTCGGGATGACCGAGAACCTCATGTACTTCATCATCGGGGCCGCCATGGCCGATCCATTCCAGTGGATGGAGATGGTCATCATCCGGACACTGTTCACGGCACCCATGCACGCCTTCGCCTCCTCGTGCTTCGGAGCGGCCCTCGGCTTCTGCAAGTTCAGAAAGAGCATTCTGGCGTGGTTGTTCTTGCCTCTGGCAGGGCTCGGCTGTGGGATGACCATGCACGGCGTGTGGAACTCGTTCGCCGTGGTCTCGGAGACCATCCAACACGACCTGCCTCTCATCATCTCCATACTGCTCGTCATCACCGAGTTCGCCCTTCTGTTCGGCGTGTTCCAGCTGTCCTTGTTGCTCGAGAGCCGGATGATCCGCCGGGAGCTCGGTCGCGAGGTCGCCCGGGGGCTCATTCCGGCCGAACACGTGAGGCACATCGCCTCCTACTTCGGGAGGTTTGGCCGGTCCTGGCTACCTCGAGGCGTGGACAAGGGGAGGTACATCCGGGCCGCCACGACGCTGGCGTTCAGGCGAGCGGAGAGGAACATGGCTCCTGCCGGTGGCAAGCAGTTCTACCAGGGCGAGATCGAAAGGCTGAGGGCCGAGGTCTCGAAGACCCTCGGAACGGCCCTGCCCCAGGGGGCACAGATCGGGGGGCCCCAGCAGCAGATGATTCACATGGTACCGCCGGGAAGCCCGCCCGTCCGGTCGTGAGCTCACGACACGTACGATTGCCCCGAGGTCACAAAGCACATATTATCGACGTGCGAAGAGAAGGAGCCCGCCCGCGAAAGTGGACATGCTCGACCGAGGCGAGGAGACATGAGAGGGTCAAGAGCGTCATGGTGAAGCAGGACATGTCGTTCGCCATCTTCTGGTGACAGTGGCCACATGATCGACTTCGTGCGACTCAAGGACGACGCAGAGAGGCTCCTCAGGGCGCTCATCAGGTTCGACACGTCGAACCCGCCGGGCAACGAGACTCCGGCCGCGCGCTTCATCGCGGTCGAGCTCGCCTCTGCGGGCTACGATCCCGTGGTGCTGGAGTCGGCTCCGGGCCGTGGGAACGTGATCGCACGCTTCGAGGGGACAGGTGCCCTCAAACCCCTGCTCCTGTTCGGGCACCTCGACGTCGTGCCCACCGAGCCCGAGCGCTGGACGCATCCGCCGTTCGGCGCGGACATCGCGGATGGGTTTGTCTGGGGCAGGGGGGCTCTGGACATGAAGCACGTGGTGGCCTCTCAGCTGGCCACGATGCTGGCTTTGGCCCGATCGGACGTGGCGCTCAAGCGGGATGTGATCTTCGCGGCCACTGCCGACGAGGAGGCGGGAGGCGCTCAAGGCGTGGTGTGGCTGCGCGACAACCACCTCGACCTCATCGATGCGGAGTACGGGCTCACGGAGTTCGGGGGGTTTTCCCTGGACGTGGCCGGTCGGCGCTTCTACATGTGCCAGACGGGGGAGAAGGGCTTCGCGTGGCTCAGGATACGTGCCCAGGGCCGTCCGGGGCATGGCTCCATGCCTCACGGAGACTCTGCCGTGCTCAAACTCTGCTTTGCCATGGCGAGGCTGGGCGCACACAGGCCGCCCCTTCGCGTGTGCGAGACGTCCCGCGCCATGGTCGAGGGCATGGCGCATGTGCAGCCGGCGCTCGGAGCGCTGCTCGACCCCTCGACGTGCGATCGAGTGCTCGAAAAGCTGCCTGCCGAGCAGTCGCTGCTGTTCAACGCCATCCTACACGATACCTACACGGTCACGGGTCTGAACGCGGGATACAAGCACAACGTGATCCCTGGTCATGCGGACGCCAGCGTGGATTGCCGGATGCTCCCTGGACGGACCACCAGGGATGTCATCGCCGAGGTCCAGGATGTCATCGGTGCAGGCTTCGACATCGAGGTGGTGCTCGACTCCGCTGCCACGAAGTCACCTCTCGACACGCCGCTCTACCGGTCCATGGTCGAGCATCTCGCCTGGTACGACCCCGACGGCGTGGTCGTGCCGATGTTGCTCGTGGGAGGCACCGATGGCAGGCATCTGGCGCCGCTGGGCCTGACCTATTACGGCTACAGCCCTGTCCGTCTGCCTGTAGAGATGAAGTTCATGCAGCTCGTTCACGGTCACGACGAGCGCATCCCACTTCACGCCTACCGAGAGGGCGTCGAGGTCTTCGCCCGCACTGTCATCGACTTCTGCCGTCGGTGACGGGTCCTCTGGGGACATCGGTCACGTTCTCGTCGAAGGTCCGGTCGAGCATGTCGAGATATCCCTGCTCGAGCCATATCTCGCGCTGGAGCGTTTCGAGGATGGTCCCCGCTTTCACCTCGTCCTCGCCGGGAGCCCCGTCCAGAGCTCGTCGGAAGATCCGGTGAAGCCCGCGCGCCGCGGTCCGCATGACCGCACGGCTACCGGAGAACACCCGTGACATGATCTTCGTGATTGGCCTCGTGTCGACCTGTGCGCAGGTCCGGTCGACGGCGTGGCGCACGGTCGAAAGCCTTTTGCCCATGGCCTCGGCTGGAGGCGCGTCGATGTGCCCTTCTTCGATGGCGCGGTGCAGGAGATACCCGAGGTGGAACGTGGCCGAGGCCTCGTCCACGCATTCCTTGATGGTGAGCAGGATGAAGATCTTGCGAAAGATCTTCTTCACAGGGTAGACGATCGCCGCGTGGAGACAGCCTGCGAAACACCCCTTCGCCGGACGGTCGACCAGGATCCCCAGGTCCGATCGCGAGACATGGATCCCACGCAGTCCGAGAAGATCGCCCACCATGCTTCGGCGCACTCGCAAGAGCACGGCGTCGTCCACGTAGGGGATGGGCAACAAGGGACAGAGGCCCGATAGCACGGAGTGCCAAAGCACAATCCTGGCCCAGGTTTTCCCGAAACGGGGGGCAGCGGGCTTGTCCTGCATATTGTCCAGGCTACAGGGACGCCAGGAAGGTGTCCATCACGATGGAGGCGATGGCCTTCGCTTCTCCTGGTGGGACGCCCGAGCTTTGCATCTGAGCACCGAGCGCGGCCTTCATCTTGGCGCTGACCTGGGTCTTGATGGTGTAGATCTGGGTGTGGCCCACGTCGAGGTCGGAGACGTCCTCGAGCTTGACCTTCTTGAAGCTGCCGGAAGGCATCTGCACGAGGACCAGGGTGGGGCTCGACAAGAGCTCCACCATGTCCTTCACCATCTGCTGCCAGCCTTCGTATTTGACGAGATCTTCACCAGCCTCGAACACGGCATCCCGGGCGGCCTTGCCTCTCGTCGTGGATTCGGATTCTATCTGGTCGAGCAACTCCACGAGCTCGTCATGATGTCCGTCTGCATGCCCGCACGGCTTCACGCACTGGCACTGACAGGACCCAGCCAGGTCGTCCGTCACCTGTTCGGGCTGGTGAAACTCCGCCACCAGGGTGTCGTCGTGCAGGACGATGGTCTGCTCCGTGACGACATCGATCTCGGGCTCGATGACACCGAGCTCTCGTCCTGCGCAGGAAGCCATCATGGCGGCAAGGATCAGAATCGTCTGGACCTTCACCCCTCTTGCCCTGTTCTTGCTCACCACCTTGACCTCTCGTGATCTTTGTCGTGTGGGAGCTGCATGAGATTCATTCTTATCATTTCAAATTCAACCAATGTTTTGATTGGTTATGATATATCTGAATTTACAAGATATGCTCCTGTCGGTTCCCTCCTCGAGTCATTTCGATCGGATCCGATCGAATCGCTGCGATACTAGGCAGGTGCGCTGGTGCGATCCAGAAAATGGAGAGAACGGCGTACCCTGTCGTACCTGTGTGGCCCTTGCACGCGAATGTCACGGGTTTCTGTTGCCGGGACTTCTGGCCGTTGAGAATCCCTGGCCGAGCGGCTAGCCTCTCGTCATCATGGCACGCCAGACCAGGGCCAGCCAGGTCGAGGAGCTCAAGAGTCGGATTGCCTCGCTCGAGGCCGAGAACGTTCGTCTCCGTGACGCCGATGCCTCCCGCATCATGACCGAGAAGGCCCTGTTAGAGACCAGGGAGCGTTTTCAGACACTCTTCAACAACGCGCTGGAGCTCATCTACATCCACGACTTCGAGGGCAACTTCATCGACGCCAACGACAGGGCACTGCAGCTGTTCGGGTACACGAGGAGCGATCTGTCGGCCACCAACCTTGCCCATCTCTTGCGCCGCGAGGATCTCCCCAGGGCCATGGGAGCGACCCTCGAGGTGCTCAAGAAAAGGGCTTCCAGCGTGCCCATCGAGTTCCAGGCGCGATCGAGGGACGGGAGCTGGAGGTGGTTCGAGGTCTCGGGCGTGAGGCTCGACCAGGACGGAATGCCCTGGGGGGTGCTGGGCATCGGTCGTGACGTCACGGATCGCAAGGCCACCGAGCAGGCCCTCCGGGAAAGCGAGAGCCGATTTCGCTCCATGTTCGACAACTCGGCAGAGCTCATCTATGTCTACGATCTTCAGGGCAGGTTCGTCGACGCCAACGAGCGGACGGTCTCCACCCTCGGCTACGCGGTCACCGAGCTCGTGAGGATCCAGCTGCAGGACATCGTCGAACAGAAGGATGTACCCGCAGTCCTCGAGGATATCCGGGTCATCCTCGAGTCGGGTTCTCTCGCGGAGCCCAGCACCTACAGGCTGCGCACGAAGGACGGGAAGCTTCTGACCGTGGAGGTCTCCGGCGTCAGGCTCTCGTGGGTCGGGGGGACCAGCGTGATCCTCTCGGCTGCCCGTGACATCTCCACCACGGCAGGCTCCATCTGATCCGCCATTCAGGACGTGCTTCCAAATTGTCCCTTGTTGGAGTAACCTCGCTTTCCGGCAATGGGTGAGCTGCATCTCTACATATTGCTCACGCTGCTGAGCTTCATCGTCAACTACGGGTTCGGCATCGTCACCTTGGCGATCGACCACCGTCACCTGGTCAACAGGGCTTTCGCCATCCTCGTCTTCGCGTTGTCGTGGTGGGCGCTCATGAAGCTCAGCATCACGCTGTCGCCCACCGAGGAGTGGGCTTCATTCTTCTACAAGCTGTCCGGGTTCGGATGGTGCCTGCTACCTGCCTTCTACGTGAACCTGGCGTTTTCTCTCATCCGCAAGCACAACCTCGGGTACAGGCGGTACGTGGCCTATGCGATCTCGTTCGTCTTCCTCGGGTTCTATGCCTGCCTGTGGATCCCCGATCTCATGTTCGACGGGATGGTCATCGAGGACTGGGGCTACACCGACGTCCCCGGTCCCCTCTTCAGCCTGGGCTTCCAGCCTCTGTTCTTGCTGTCGTTCGTCTACGTCATCGTGGAGCTCGCCGTGTTCGCCTCCATGGCCCGTCGCCGTGACGACAGGATGAAGGGTCTTCTGGTCCTCGTGGGCCTGCTCATCCCGCTGGTGGGTGGAGCCGTGACCAACATGATCCTGCCGACGTTTGGCGTCTACGTGTTCGAACTGGCGGTTCCCCTGACGACGATCAACGCCGCCATCATCGCTTACGCCATGTACAGGTATCGCCTGATGGCCTTCAGGGTGGACTACGTCTCCGCAGCGATCATCGCCACGGTGAACGAGCCTCTCGTCGTCCTGAATCGTGACGGGCGCATAGGCATGGCCAGCCCATCGGCGCAGGACATGCTCGGTTATTCGAAGGGCGAGCTCGTGGGCATGCACCTCAACGACATCCTGTTCGAGAAGCGCTTTCTGGAGGACATCCGGCCCGATGTCGATGTCAGGGGCCGGCTCATGACGCCAGCCCGGTTCGTGGGCAAGGATGGGGGGCGGGTGCCCGTGAACCTCACCGCCTCGAAGCTGCAGAACGATGGCGGCAAGGTCATGGGGTACGTGATCGTCGGTACCAGGCTCTTCACCACGGACAGGGCATCGAGGGTGTCGATGTTCTCCGCTGCAGGACGGAAGGTAACAGGCGAGGGCGACGGGACCTGACGGAGTCCAGGCGGGTCGCATCGAACCCCGCCTCGCAGGGAGTGCACAGGGAGGGGCCCATGTACGCGCTGGGTTTCGGCCATACCGACACGGGTCGCAAGCGGACCAACAACGAGGATGCCCTTCTCGTGGACAACGACCTTGGCCTCTACATGGTCTGCGATGGCATGGGCGGACACGTGGGCGGCGAGGTAGCCTCCAGACGTGCCATCGAGGTGGTACGCGGGTGCATCGCTTCTCGCAAGGAGCTGATCGAATCGATTGCGAACGGCGAGACCCCCTACATGGAAGCGGTGGCTCTCGTGGAGGGTGCCGTGCAGGATGCATGTGCCCAGGTACATGAGATGGCCCTCTCTCGCCCGGAGTACGCCGGCATGGGAACGACCCTGACGCTGCTCCTCATGCTCAGCGAGAAGGCCGTGATGGCCCATGTGGGGGACACTCGCCTGTTCATGCTCAGGGGCAACAGACTGCACCAGCTGAGCACGGATCACACCATGGCCATGGAGCTGGCGCTCAAGGGAGCCATCGAGCTGGCGCAGGTGCCCGAATCTCCCTATGCCAACGTGCTCAGCCGTGCCGTGGGCACGCAGGTGTCGGTGGAGGTGGATACGTTGCTGTTCGACATCCTGCCTGCGGACGTGTTCATGCTGTGTACCGACGGGTTGACCAAGCACATGCCACGCACGTCCGACCTGTTGCCCTTTCTGTCGGAAGACCTCGAGAGTGCGCCGAGAAGGCTCGTGGATCACGCGAACGGCCAGGGAGGCCGGGACAACGTCACGGTGCTGGCGGTGAAGGTCGTCGCCTACGAGACCGAGCGCGAGACGCTCGTGGAGATGGACACCGAGGTGAACGTCAAGATCGGGGCGCTCTCCTCATCGCTCCTGTTCGGCGAGCTCACCATGGCGCAGCTCGCCAAGGTTCTCGAGGTCTGCGAGATCCACGATGTGAGCACGGCACAGGTCGTCGTGGAGCAGGGCCAGGTGAACACCTGCATGAACCTGGTCATCGATGGACGGCTCGAGATAACCCGCAAAGGACTGGTCATAGGCCAGATCACGGCTGGCGATCTCGTTGGCGAGACCACTCTTCTGTCCTGCAGGCCGGCGCGTTCGACGCTCAGGGCCACCGAGCCCACGAGGCTCTTGCGGATAGATGGGGAGGGCCTGAAGATCCTGGTGCAGCGTCGACCCTATCTTGGCATCCTTTTCCTCGAGCAGCTCGGTCGGAGGCTGGGACAGGCACTGGATCGGGCGCACGACATCATCAGCGAGCGGTCGCTGGATGTCGACGAGACCCATCTCGAACCCGCCGATCTCTTCTGAATTCCACCGGAAATGGAGCGGGATCCAACCTTCATGTAGAATTTCCAACGAGATACTGAGATCCGGGATCCGCCCGGTGGGCAGGAACGTCTATGTGAGCATGAAGGAGCAGCCCGGAAGATAGTCATGAGCGACGAGAATAACAGAGGGGTCTGCCCCCACTGCGGACAGGAGGGCGGCCAGGTGGGCATGCGGTGCGAGGAGGCCGTGTGCAGGCGGCAGGGCTACAACTTCATCCCCATTACATATGCCAGGGTTGTCGACCAGCGGGCCAGGGCCGGCGAGTACATCGACCCCGAGATCGGTCGGATCGTCGATCGTTACCTCGTGGTGGGCAAGATAGGGCAGGGCGGCATGGGAGCCGTGTTTTTGGCCCTGCAGATGCCCCTGGAGCGAGAGGTGGCGCTCAAGATGATCCCGGGCGTCACCCTGGACGAGACCTCGCGAGGTCGTTTCGAGCGAGAAGCCAAGGCCATCTCCATCCTCTATCACCCGAACATCGTGCAGCTCTACGAGTACGGGTTCAATCCCGTGTCGGGTGCCCCCTTCATGGCAATGGAGTACGTGAAGGGAGGGCGCGAGCTCATGGATGAGATCGTCGCCCTCCGCGATGCCTCGCTCCCCTGGGCAGCCAGCCGTGTCGAGAGGATCTTCGGCCAGGTGCTCAGTGCATTGCAGACGGCGCACGACCAGGGCCTCGTGCACCGGGACATCAAGCCCCAGAACATCATGCTCGTGGACGTGGAGGGTACGTCCGACTTCGTGAAGATCCTCGATTTCGGTCTTGCGCGGACCTTGCAGCGCATGCCTGGGATGGACCGGCTCACGGGCACGGGCACGGTGGTGGGAACACCCCAGTACATCGCCCCCGAGCAGCTCGTGGCGGGCCGTGACATCGACCATCGAAGCGACCTGTACTCCGTGGGCGCCGCCCTGTTCGAGGTGGTCACCGGTCTGACAGCGTACCCTGGTGTGGATCCGCGGGCCGTGCTCTCGCTCAAGCTGGATCCCGACTACGACCCGGTCGCCCGGATCGCGCGCAGCGGGCTGCACCCGCCCTTGCGCGAGCTCCTGGCGCGCGCCATGGCCAGAAACCCCGCAATGCGCTTCGAGAAGGCGTCCCAGATGCGGGCCGCGCTCGCCGAGTCCCTCAAGGGGGCGCCGCCTCTGGGACGCGGGGCCGTGGCGACCGGAGAGATGCCCCTCGTGTCGGGGCCCGTGGATGCCGAGGCGAGCACGGTGGCGAGCGACCGGATCGAGCAGCCGGGTACCATGGAGATCTCCTCGTACGAGAGGCCGTCCACCGACCGTATGGAGATGCCGGACGAGGAGTTCGATATCCCCCAGCGGGCCCCCGTGAAGCTCATCGTAGCCGGCGCTCTCACCGGGCTCGTGCTGCTGGCGGCGGTGCTCACCGTCGTATTTGTCGTGCTTCCCACCATGAAGGACCGGGGGGGGGACGATCCGGGCTCCATGGGGACGCCCTCGGGGCTCGAGGACGCTGCGAGCGCTGCAGACGCGCCGGTGGTGGATGCGGGCGGCGTGGGGGCGGTTCTGGTCAAAGAGCCCGAGGGCATTCGGGAGATCGGCGAGCCGGAGCCCCCCACTGTCGTCGAGCAGGAGCAGGGGCCGGAAGGCAAGAAGAAGGTGAAGAGGGCGGTCGACGCGGAGACGACCCCGGCGGCAGATCCGGGCGCCGTGGCGTCCGATCCGGGGGTCGATCCAGGACATGTAGCGACGGATCCCGGGCCGGCCACGTCTGATCCAGGTCCACCGGATCAGGGCGCACAGCCCGATCCGGTGGAGCCGCCGCCATTCCAGGACCCTGTCCTGGCCGTGAAGAAGGCTCTTGCGAAGCTCGGCCCAGCCGTGGCCAAGTGCCTGCCAACGCCACAGGGCAAGGTCACCATCGCTGTCGTGGTCAACCCGGCCACAGGTCGGCCGGACAGCGTCAAGGTGAGCGGATTCTATCCCGGAGGCTCCAAGACCACCCAGTGCATTTCCAGCGTCATCGATGGCCTCGACGTGGGGCCTTTCGAGGGTGATGAGGTCGTGGTACCCCACGTCTACGAGTTCGAGGACGAGGTGGGACCCACCGCGCTCCCCGAAACCCTGAATCCCGATGTGGCCAGCTCCACCCTCAAGAAGGCCCGTGGATGGATCGTGGCCTGCTCGGCCGGCATGACAGGTGACGTCAAGCTGCAGATCACGGTGGAAGGCAAGAGTGGCGATGCCATCGAGGCCGTGGTCACGAATCCCCCGTTTGCTGCGACCCCCGAGGGCGATTGCATGGAAAAAGCCCTGGAGAAGATGCTCAAGTTTCCGCCCTTCGCGAAGGAAAAGATCACGATCACTCACACGTTCTCGCTCTGAGCCGTTTATCCGCCGAGCGTTCTGTCGTATCATCAGCCCCGGAGGGGAGCCATGAGAGAGCCACGTGCGGTCCTTTTCCTCGCCGCGATCCTCTGGGTCGCCGGATGCGACCAGGAGACGATGCCGGTTCTCGACGCGGCGGGAGATGTTTCCGGAGACTCGCTTCCGGAAACGGCCAGCGACACGGCCAGCGACACAGCCAGCGACACGGCCGCGGATACGGAGACCGAACCGCCACCAGCGACCTGTGGCTTCGGCTACGAGCTGGTGTTCATGTCTGCGGGGGATCCGCCACCTCTCGAGCCCTTGCAACCGGCGCCACAGGGCACGGGAGACGGGTCCGTGGCCCACGCCGAGCCCCTGCCGCCTTTCACCTACCCGATGTCGGGGTACAAGGACACGTCCGAGATCGTCATGCCGGCCTACGAGGATACCATGCCGCTTTTCGAACGGGCGCAGGCATGGATCACGGCGACCCGGTGCTACGAGACACCTCCTGGCGCCGTGCACCTCACCGAGCCAGAGGCCTTCGAGCTCTACCGTGGCATCGCCGAGGCGACAACGGGAGTCGCCATGGACATCCGCCCGGAGGTGCGCACGGTGGTGGGACTGCGTGGTGCCTATCCAGGCACATTCGCCTGGCACGGAAACGAGCCCGACAGGTTCAACGATACCATCGTCCTGCTCTGGGTGGACGCTGCCGGCGTCCACCATGTGCGCGAGTGGCACGGCCACACGGACGTGGGGGCCAGGGACTTCGGGTTCGAGTCATCCTCCTCTCTCAGGCCAAACCGCCGCTACCACTACATCAACGGCCTGCACAGCGGGTACAGCGCACTGCGCAACGCCGAGGACTTCTACGCCGTGCGCGACGACACGAACAACAACGGTCACTGGGACAGCGACCGCAACGGATGGCTCCCGCCTGTGGGCGAGGCCGATTACGATCGCAACGGAAGCGCCCACAACATCCACATGGCCTCAGTGGACGGTCCCATCGGCGCCGCCCGTGTGCAGAACTGGTCCGCTGGCTGCCAGACAATTCCTGGCATGGCCAACTGGGAGGAGTTCATCTTCAACGCATGGACGGATTCCGGTGACCCCGTGCAGTACTTTCTCGTCGACGTGCGAGACATCCCGCCCTCGTACTGGCACTCCTGCACTCCAGACGGCAGCCACGCATGCCCCTTCGAGATCCACGAGTTGCCCTATACCCACTCAGGGGACACGTCCCTGTCCGCCACCGATGTGTTCGACATGTACAACTGCTCGTCGCTAGACGAGTCCGGCCCCGAGGATGTGTACGTGATCACGGTCGATGTCACGGCCACTCTCGTTGCCACGGTGACCTGCGATGATCCCGTTGTGGACGTGGACGTCCACCTTCTGGAAGCGGACGACGCTCTCGCTTGCGTATCGCGCGATCACTGGTCGGTGAGCCGCACAGTCACCCCGGGGCGCTGGTTCGTGGTGGTGGACACGTACGTGGACTCGGGCTTTCCTCTGCAGGGTCCCTACACGCTTTCGGTCACGCTGGATTGAGCCTCTCATCTGTGCATGGTGTGGCGAGAAACGAGAGGGGAGTCTACAATTTTGCCAACCTGGAGGGAGCCATGTCGAGGATCCTGGTCCTGGTCTTCGTGACCGTGGTCGTATGTGGTTGCAAGTTGTTTTCGGAAAGGCGCGAAGGGGCGCCGGAGTCGGGTGTCGGTGTGCCCGGGACTCCGGGCGAGGCCACGGCGGTAGAAGTGGTCGGTGTCGAGCCCAGGGATGTGGAGAAGTTCGTGCTCGACGAGTGGCTCGACCCGCAGAACAAGGGAGACGTGGAGGGGTACACCCGTTGCCTGGCTCAGGGTTTCGAGGGCACATCGCTCGACGTGACGGGATCACCCACGGTCCAAAGCCTGGACGAATGGGTGGAACGCCGCGGCAAGGCACTGCGTCGCAAGCCCGTGATCACGGTGGAAGAGATAGAGATCGGAGATCTGTCCGATTCGGATTCCATCGATGTGGTGTTCAATCAGACCTGGGAAACGGACTCGTACTGCGACACGGGTCGAAAGAAGCTCGTCGTGGGGCTCGAGTCCGGAAAGCTCAAGGTGAAAAAGGAGATCATGGAGACAGTCACGGAGTGCCCGTGGGTATCGGTGTCCACGCTCCTGACCTTCGTGGATGGCTATCAGCGCGCCGTCAAGAAGGCAGACACGGCCTATCTTGCGGCCCACACGTGCATCCCGTTTACAAAGGAGTTCCACGATTACAAGAAGGAGATCGACGCGCTTGACGAGATCCAGGAGCTGAGCCATGTGCCCACGGACGTGTTGCTCGTACTCAGGGCCGGCCCGCAGAACCGGATCCAGAAGGTCGATGGCGTGGACTGGGAGGCCGTTCTGCAGGTCAAGAACGACGACGCCGTGATCATGTTCGGTGACCTGGAGGACACGGACAACCACACCTTCGGGTTCGTCTTCGAAGAAGGCGCATGGAAGTACTGCAAGCACGTGCAGGAGCTGACAATACCTTCCGAATAGGCCTGTTGAGGGGCATCTTTCCAGATGCTATGATTATATCGGCCTCTGGTGTCGACAAGACGCTGCACGAGCGGGGAGGAAACAGGCATGAGCATGGCCCAGAAGGTGTCATGGGCACCGGGATTCTTGGTCGCGTTGCTTGCGGGCTGCGGTCCCGGGTTCGTGCCCATCGACGGTGGGCCGGGGGACACGGCTGTGGACGACGGGTCGGGGACGGACATGAGCACGGATCTGCCGGATGCCCAGGACGGCGACGCAGAGGATGTGGACGTGGAGCCCTTCTGCGGAGATGGTGTCGTGGGGAATGGCGAGACATGCGACCCTGGTGCCTCGGTGGGATGCACGACGACCTGTGGGAGCACGGGAGTCGAGGAGTGCGCGTCCGATTGCTCGGCCGTCCTGTCGTGCATCGTGCCGGATGAGACCTGCAACAATGCCGACGACGACTGCGACACCATCGTGGATGACGCTCTCACGGATTGCCGGTGCACCACGGACGATCCGCTGGATCACGAGGAGTGCAACGACATCGACGACGACTGCGACGGTGAGGTGGACGAGGGGCTCGCGGATTGCCGGTGCACCACGGACGATCCGCTGGATCACGAGGAGTGCAAGATCGGAAGAGCAC
>JBFYZU010000299.1:0-12682 GCA_041309365.1 Myxococcota bacterium | reverse complement strand
GGGGGGATGATCAGGCTTTCGATGTCGACGGGGGCCAAAGTCTCCTCCTCCCCGGGATCGACCTTCTGATCTGCATCCGTCTCCTCGCCGTTCTCGATCGCCTGCTCGTCGGTTCCGGGCTCGTTCATGACCCCGGCACCGTCCGATGATCCCTCGGGCCCGGCCTGTGCGAGCCCGGCCTCGATGAGCTGCTTTTGCGCGTCCCAGGGCCCGGGCAGCGACCTCACGGCCTGGTCGCACCATGCCTCGACCTTCTTGAGAGCCTTGGCAGTGCACTTTTTGTACAGGGCGGCGCCAAGGACGTCCGGACCTGGAGCGTCACCGAGCCCCTTCGCGTCGAAGTACAGGATCGTCGGCTTGAGGTGGAAGGTCACGGTGATCGTGGCTGCCGGCTTGTAGTCCTGGTTGTATCGCATCCTGGGATTCTTGATGGCCTTGCGGATGCAGCTCGCCATCTCCTTGTTCTTGAATGTGTCCTTGACGATGCTGGTGGAGTGCGCGACGTTGGCCGTCTTGTCCGCGCTGAACCCGAAACCCACGGTCACGTTGCCTCCCCCGTCGATGCCGAACCTGTAGTGCTCGTCCGCGCACTCGCCCACGGGGCCCTCGAGGCGACGCACGAAGAGCTTGATCGATCGCGTGTGCTCCGAGTTGACGTTGAAGCTGTGGGCATCGAAGCTGATGTCGAGACTCTTCGTGGCCACCTCGACGCTGCGCCTGACGTAGAAGGACAGCCTGGCGGCCGAGGAGTCCTTCTGGCCGTCGTCGTCGACGGCCGCGACGAAAATATCATGCGCGCCGGACTTCAGACCCGACAGCGAGGCGACGATATGACCCTTGCCCTTGATCATGTGGGGATCCTTGCCGTCGTCGAACCACCACCTGTAGCCTGTCACCTGTCCGTCCTGGTCCGTGCCCGTGGCAGTCACGGAGAGCTTCGAGTTGATGAAGCTGCTCTTCGCGATAGCCGTTTCCGGAGGCGGAGCCATGGCAGCAGGCCGGGACCCGGCCTCGGCCGCCGCCGCGAGAACCGTCTTCGTGTCGATCCACTCCCCGCGCTGCGCTGCACCGGTCAAGGAGGACATCGCCCCGATGAGGTCGGGAGCCGCCCACAGGACGTTCACGACTGTCCCGGCGTGAGGATCGACAAAAGACAGGGCCTCTGCCAGGGCCTTGAGGTCGGCAAGTCCGACGTCCTGGCCATCGGGGCTCTCTGCATCGTCCGTTGTCTTGCTCTTTTCCTTGCGGGGCGACGCTAGTGCGAGCGCCGCCCTTATCTCGCCGGCATCGTGCCAGGGTGTGACCATCTGATCGTCCCCGGAGCAGCCGGCAGCGAGCAGCGCGTGCAGCTCGTCGATCCGGCCGAGAGCCCATGCCAGCCGACCGTGGATCTCGACAAGACCGTCTCCGTCGTCGGTTGAAGGTTCCAGAGTCGAGATCCTCGCCGCGAGCCACGCGAGATGGATGCGCGTCCTGGTCGCCTCCAGTGCGAGGAGGTCCTTCTCCACGCCCTTGCGCAACTCTTCGTCCTCGAGGATCCGCTGGAGCGACAAGAGCGACGACTCCTGATCCGCGCCGGTGGCAGGCAACGCGATCCCTGCCCCGGCCGAAGCCAAGAGCAGCCTCTCGAGATGTCCCGTGTCCGTGCCGGCGGCCGTCATGGCCAGAAGATGGTTCGCGTCCTCCCTCAGCAACTGCGCCACGAGTGGCAGGTCGGAGGCGATCAGCCTCTTGCGGATTTCGTTGGCCATGTACACCCTGGCAATGATGACGGGGTCGGTCTCGAACAGGCCGCCCCTTTGCCTGACGGCGAGCAGTCTGGCCGAACCGTCGCGGTTTCGCTCCTTGGTTTCCATCAACTGGTAGGACGTGCCGTCGAGAGACATGGTCCCGGCCACGGTCTCGAGCACCCACAAGGGGTCTGGAATCTCGCCGGGAGGCTGCTTCTGGCCGGTAGGATCCACCGCGAAATCGTGAGGTCCGAACACGGCAGGGGCTGCGGCGAGGATCGACACTGCATGCCCCCCGACCACTGGAGTGGCATGGTCGGGGCCCACGAGCACGCCCGTACGCCCGCTCTTTGGCACTGCAACGACGAGAATGGCCGCCCCCGCCGCGCCCGGGACGAGGATGGAGTCCAGCTCGTTCCATCCACCCTGGGAGGCATGGGCGGCGTATGCGTTCTCGACCGAGAGCCCCTGGGGCAACGTGACGGGATCGATCGGTATCTCGATGAACAGGGGGACGTCTTGCCCTGCGGCGAGCGTGACGGCCAGCACAGGTCCGGTTCGAGCCGACGCTCCCGTATGAGGCAGCCCCACCAGGGCATCCTCTGGCTCGATGCGGATCCGTGCAGTCTTTCCTCTTGGCGCGCTGCCGGCCAGCGCATGGACCCGTATCCCACCGGTGAGCCCTGCGCTCTGTCCGCCCTCGAGATCGAGGACGACCTCCGTGACTGGCAATGGGGGGCCTGGCAATGGGGCAGGTGCGTGCGAAGCCCCGGAGGCATCGGGCGAGGTGGACTTTCTGTCCGGTGAGCAACCGGCCCACAGGGCGAACGCTGCGATGAAGATGATGATCCTCATGGTCGAGATGATGTTTTCCCAGCCCCGGGCCCCATCGTCAAGGCCGCCCGTGCCTCATGCGGCCCGCTGGGTTATACTGCACCGCAAATGCTCACGGATGTGGAGAGGTTCGTTGCCGAAAGCTCGATGGTCCCCCGGGGTGCCAGGGTCCTCGCTGCCGTGTCCGGGGGGCCGGATTCCATGGTGCTTCTGGACGTCCTGTCCCGCCTGATGCCTCGTCTCGATTTCACCCTCTCCTGTGCGTGCGTGGATCACGGTCTGAGGCCGGAAGCCGAGCTCGAGGCCGATCTGGTGAGGGAGCAATCGGCCATCCGTGACGTCCCTTTTTGTCTTCTCGTGGGGGACACGCCGGTGTGGCGACAGGAGCACGGGGGCGGCATCGAGCAGGCCGCCCGGGAGGTCAGGATGCGCCTGCTCGCCCGGGAAGCCCGCAGGGTGGGCGCCTCGCGGATCGCCCTCGGTCACACTCTCGACGATCAGGCGGAGACCGTGCTCATGCGCGTCATCCGGGGCGCCGGGCTCGCCGGCCTGTGCGCGATGCGTCCTGTCCGTGACGACCTGTGGATTCGACCCTTGCTGAAGACGACCAGGGCCGCGGTCTTGCGCCATGCTCGGGACCATGCGATTCCCTTCATCAACGACCCCTCGAACCTGGATCGGAGCATCCTCAGAAACCACATCCGGTTCGAGGTGATGCCTGTTCTCGAGGCGCTGGAGCCTGGCATGGCGGACAAGCTCGCCTCCCTGGCAGACCGGGCATCGGATGCCATGGACGTCATCGGCCCCATCGTGCAGGCGAAGCTCGAAGGTGCGGTGCACGGCACGACGCATGGCCTGTCCGTCGATCGCTGCGTCCTCGCACGGGCCCAGGACGGTCTCGCGAGACACATCGTGCGAGAGGTCATCTCCCGGGTCAAGGGCGACACGAGGGGGCTTGCGAGAACGCACGTACAGGCCATTCTGGAGCTTGCACGCTCGGGCGACGGGAGCGCCCGGGTGGACCTGCCAGGTGGCTTGAAGGCCACGCGAGCCTACGACCTCATCCTGCTGGGTCTGGCTCCCGGGGAGGCTTCGTCCCGGCCGGCTCTCGTGAGGGTTAATGGACCGGGGCTGTTCGTCTTTTCCGGGATCGAGCTCACGGTACGAGCAGGGCAGGGAGCTCCCTTCCCGCTCGAGCTGCGCGGACGCCTTCCCGGAGACCGGCTCGTGGGTCGCCAGCGCAAGCTCAAGAGGCTGTTCATCGACCGCAAGGTGCCGCGCACCCTGAGGGACGGCGTACCTCTCTTGACGCGTGCCAGCGATGTGCTGTGGGCCGGAGGCCTCTACTCGGGAAAGGATGTCTGCCTGGAGGTGGACATGAGACCTTTGGGCGAATGCGCTTACCTGGAGTGGCTCGGGGGCACGAGGACGTGATGTACCAGCGCATCGAACCGGCCGCAGGCACGTATCTCGATGCCCCGGACGTGCTGGACGACGGGGAGGATGGGTGCCTCGTGGCGCTCGCGGCCCATGTCTTCTGCGATGGGCAAGTCCAGTCGTTCGCGGAGCTCTGGCGAGTGACCGGACACTGTCCCCCGGCCAGGATCCGGGCGACGGGGCCCCTTTCGGGGCTGATCGACGTCCGCATCGTCCGGGCGGCGCACGGCGAGCCGGTGCTCGTCGCCTGGTGCATGAGTGCCCCGGGACGGTCCCTCGTGGTGGTGCTCGACACTGCCACCGGCCGACGGACCGTCCTCGATGGGCTCGCGCAGCCGCACGTGGCTCCCTTCGAGGACGATGGCCTCATCGTGGTCGCGCGAAAGGACGAGACCATCGTCGCAACCGTGATCCGGAACGGATCGTCGATGGGGCAGATCGCGATCTCGGGATCCGGCCGCCGTGTCTTTGGTCCCTGCGTCGCTCCAACTGGCGATGGGGTGCTCGTGGCCTGGGAAGAGGAGAAGGGTCCTGGCAGCGCCGTCTGGTGCCGGTACGTGGACAACGCCCTCGTGCCAGGGGATTCCCTGCGTCTCGATACGGGCGATCTCACGGCCCATGCGCCCAGCGTCGCCAGGTATCGCGACGCGACCCTTGTGGCCTGGCACGCGCCTGCCTCCTTCGCCGAACCCCAGGTGATAGTGAAGGACACGAGGCTCGTGCTCGTGCGCTGTGGAGAAGTGCACGAGCCAGTTGCCGGGCGAGGCCCGGATCCCGGCGAGGAGCCATCCGGCGAGGATCAGGGGTACGAGTTCCCGGTTGCCGTGGGGTCTTCTGACGGGTGTGTGCAGGTCCTGTGCCGCAGCTCTCACGGCTTTCACCGGCGCGTCCTGGGGAAAAGAGGATGGTCCGCACCGCAGAGGCTGGACGAGGAGGGATGGGGTTGCCGCGGCCCGTCCATCAGGGCCGTCGAGGATGGGAAGGGCGGCGCCTGGGTCGTCACAAGGGAGCGAGGCGCCGTCGTCACGAGGAGGTTGAGGCAACCCGATCCCGCCGTGGCAGGGCCTGCAGCGTTCGCCCCGCGCAGCGGGGTGTGCACGGGCCCCGACGCCTGGTGCACGCAGGACAGGAAACTCGACCGGATTGATGCGGACGGGATGCTGACCTGGTTCGGGGACATCCACCAGCACTCCGCTGTTTCGGATGGCACGGGCGCGCCGCACGAGATCTACCTGCGGGCACGGGATCTGTACGGCGACGATCTCGTGGCGCTCACGGATCACGAGTCCTTCCTGGGTAAAAGGACGCCGCCCGGCGAGTGGGCGCACCTCCAGGATCTCGCTATTCGGTTCGAGCAGCCGGGCCGGTTCGCCACACTTTTGGCCTACGAGTGGACGGGACGGATGATCCCGGGTCCAGGCCACAAGAACGTCTACCACGATGAGCCGGGTGCTCCGCTCATGAGCCGGGACGATCCCGGAGCGGACACGGGGGCCGGGCTGCTCGCGCGGATAGCCATGCACGGTGGAATCGCCATCCCGCATCACGTGGGATGGACAGGCGCGGACGAGGAATCCCACGTGGAAGCGCTCCAGCCCTGCTTCGAGGTGGTGAGCTGCCACGGGTCCTACGAGGCGAGAGAGGACAGGCTCATCGGGCGACGAGGCCCGGACCGCGGGCCGTTTCTCAAGGAGCTCCTCGCAAGCGGGATGCGGTTCGGCTTCACCGGAGGGAGTGACGGCCATGGCCTGCTCTGGCAGCACGGCGTGAGCCGCAAGCGCGATGCGCACCGCACCGGGCTTGTGGCCGTGATCGCCGCCACCCTGGACAGGCACGCCGTCATGGAGGCGATCAAGGCGAGAAGGGTGTATGCCACGACAGGCGAGAAGATATGGCTCAGGCTGTGGGTTGAAGGGCGTCCCATGGGATCTGTCGTGGACGCAGGTCGGGGGTCTATGGTGCGGGTCAAGGTGCAGGTCGAGGCAGGTGGGCCTCTGGCCGCGGTCAGCCTGGTCACTGCTGGCTCCGAGATCCCCCTCGATGTCGCTGGTGACCGGGTCGACTGGGAAATAGACCTGGACCTTGCGCCCGATGCGGCACGGTTCCTCTACGTCAGGGTCGTTCGCTCGGACGGGGAGTGCGCCATGAGCTCGCCCGTTTTTCTCACTTGAGCACCGCGAGCAGGACGCCGGCGGCCGCGGCGCTGCCTATGACGCCGGCCACGTTGGGCCCCATGGCGTGCATGAGGAGGTAGTTGTCCGGGTTCTCCTCCTGCCCGACGTTGTGCACCACGCGGGCCGACATGGGGACGGCGCTCACGCCCGCAGCTCCGATGAGGGGGTTCACCTTTCCTCCCGTCACGAGGCACATGAACTTGCCCAAAAGCACCCCCCCTGCCGTGGCCAGGGAGAAGGCGAGCATCCCGAGCAGGAAGATCTTGATGGTCCTCCACTGGAGGAACCTCTCGCTGGTCATCATCATCCCCACGGATGTGGCGAGGAAGATCGTGACGGAGTTGATGATCTCGTTCTGGGCCGCCGCGCTGAGCCGTTCCGTGACGCCGGTCTCGCGCAGCAGGTTTCCCAGCATGAGCATTCCAACGAGCGGTGTGGCCTCGGGAGTGAACAACACCACGAGGGCGAGGATGAGCAGGGGGAAGATCACCTTTTCCGTGCGCGACACGGGCCTCAGACCCTTCATGACCACTGCCCGCTCCTTCTTCGTGGTGAGGAGCCTCATGATGGGAGGCTGAATGAGCGGGACGAGCGCCATGTAGGAGTACGCGCTCACGGCAACCGTGGGTAGAAGCTCGGGCTTCAGCTTCATGCACGTGTAGATGGTCGTGGGCCCGTCGGCCCCGCCGATGATGGCGATGGAGCCCGACTCCTGGGGGTCGAAGCCGAACACGGCCATGGCAATGAAGAACGTACCGAAGATGCCGAACTGCGCTGCCGCTCCCAGCAGGAACGTCCATGGGTTGGCGATGAGGGGGGAGAAGTCGGTCATGGCACCAACGCCGAGGAAGATGAGCGGCGGGAAGATCTCGAGGTGCACTCCTTGGCCGATGTACCAGAACAGCCCGCCTGGCTCACCGCCCTCGGGCGGTCCGAGCAGGATCTCCTGCGCCATGGGCAGGTTGACGATGAGCGTGCCGAAGCCGATGCACACAAGGAGGAGGGGTTCGAAGCCCTTCGCGACCCCCATGTAGATGAGGAGCGCCCCGATGCCCATCATGGCCACCTGGCCTGGACCGATGTGCTCGAAGCCGGTCGAGTGGACGAGCTTCAGGATGATGTCCCATATCTCCATGCTACTCGATGACCATCATTTCCTGACCAACGCTCAGGTTCTGGCCCACGGATACGCAGATCTTCTTCACCGTGCCTCTGCGTGGAGACCTCACGGGCACGTTCATCTTCATCGATTCCAGCAAGACCAGGGGCTGGTCCCTGGTGACGCTCTCTCCAGCGTGCACCTCGATGCTGACGATCTTGCCCGGCAGCGGCGCCAGTACGGGGGAGGCTTCCTCGATGGCCCAAGGGGTGCCATCCGTCCCGCGCTTTTCGGGCACGGCCCCGTCCTCTTCGTCCCCGGAATGGATCGACACCTCGTAGCTCGCCCCGTCCACCACGACCCTGTACGAGGCCGGGCCGAGCTCTGTCACATCGACCCGGTACGTGCTCGTTCCGACCCTGATCTTCATGGCCGGCCTCCCTCGAAAGGCGAGAGGGTCATCGCGTTCTCCTCAGGACGTTCAGGTGGCCATGACACTGCAAGACCATGGATCCCACGCTCCATGGTCCCCTGTCCTCCTGGGCGAGCATGGAGATCTCGCCGCGAGCAGCTCCTCTGTGGATGGCGATGGCAGCGGCGATGACGGCCACGTGCTCCGCGGGCGGGTCCGACATCGGGCTGGGCTGGTACCTGCACTCCCCCGTGGGCGTTCCCGGTAGAAGGAACGTCTTGAACATGTAGCCCGTCACGAGCATGGCGGCCGTGAGCACGAGGATGATGGTGAACACGACGGCCATCCCGAGGAACGCGAACGTGGTGCTGAAAGTCGCTTCGCTCATGGCTGAATGGGATCTGTATCAGATGTCCAGGTTCCTGACCATGAGCGCATTGGTCTCGATGAACTCGCGTCGCGGCTCGACAGCGTCCCCCATGAGGACCGTGAACACGTTGTCCGCCTCGGCCTGCTCCGTTATCCTGACCTGCAGGAGGCTCCGCCTCACCGGATCCATGGTCGTCTCCCAGAGCTGCTCCGGGTTCATCTCCCCGAGGCCCTTGTAGCGCTGGATCATGAGACCCTTGCGTCCCATCCCGTCCACGCTCCGCCACAGCTCCCGCGGATCGGCCGCCGTCACGTCCTCCTGTGTGCGGTGGATCGAGTAGGGGGGGCTGGCCAGGCTGCGGATCCGCTCGCTGAGCGAGACGAGCTCCTCGAACTCGGCCGAGTTGAAGAAGTCGAAGTCGAGCTTCACGGCGGCGTCCTCGCCGAGCTGGACGGGCACGAAGCGGAGCGTGTGGCTCGCGTGCTCCTCGTCGCGGTGCTTCTCCAGCTTGACCGGCAGGATGTTGGGGTGATGCTTCTCCAGATACGCGAGGATGTTCTCGATCTCCGCGTCGATGGCCGAGGGATCCACGAGGCTGGTCCTCCTGAGATGGCTTCCCCAGATGATGGCTTCGATGAGCTGCGAGTTGCGGCGCCGTCCCATCTGCCCGAGCATCCTCGCGTAGCGGCCGGAAAGGCCCACCAGCGTCTTGATCTCCTCTCCGGACAGTGTACGGCCGCTGGTGGAGAGCGAGAGCTCCTCGGAGCCAGCCGCCTCGATGAAACTGTCCAGCGACTCCTCGTTCTTCAGGTACAGCTCCTTCTTGCCCTTCTTGACCTTGAAGAGCGGTGGCTGGGCGATGTACAGGTAGCCACGGCTGATGATCTCCGGCATCTGCCTGAAGAAGAAGGTGAGGAGCAGGGTGCGGATGTGGCTTCCGTCCACATCCGCGTCCGTCATGATGATGATGCGCTTGTAACGGACCTTCTCCACGTCGAACTTGTCTTCCCCCACCCCTGTGCCCAGGGCCGTGATGAGCGTCCCGAGCTCGGCACTCGAGAGCACCTTCTCGAACCGGGCTTTCTCCACGTTGAGGATCTTGCCCCTGAGCGGGAGCACGGCCTGGTTGCGCCGGTTGCGGGCCTGCTTGGCCGAGCCTCCGGCGCTGTCTCCCTCGACGATGAAGATCTCGCTCTCGTCCGGGTCGTTGCTCTGGCAGTCCGCCAGCTTGCCCGGCAGCGTCGTCAGGTCGAGGATGCCCTTGCGCACCACCAGATCGCGTGCCCGGCGGGCTGCCTCGCGTGCCTTGGCGGCCAGGATGATCTTCTTCAAGATCATGCGTGCCAGGTTGGGGTTCTCCTCCAGGAACCGTCCCAGCTGCTCGTTGACCACGGCCTCCGTGATGCCCTTGATCTCGGTGTTGATGAGCTTGTCCTTGGTCTGGTTCGAGAAGCTGGGATCGGGCATCCTCAGGGTGCACACGGCCGTCAGGCCTTCCCTGATGTCCTCCCCGGACAGGGTGCCCTTGACCTCCTTGAGCAGGTTGTGCTCCGTGCCGTAGCTGTTGATGGTCCTCGTGAGACCGGATCGCACGCCCGTGAGGTGGGTGCCACCGTCACGGTTGTGGATGTTGTTGGTGTAGCAGAGGATGTTCTCGTTCAGGCTGTCGTGCCACTGCATGGCAACCTCGACGAGCACGCCTTCCCGCTCCTCGCGCAAGGAGACGATCTCCTCGTTGATGGGTACCTTGTTGCGTCCGAGGTGCTCCACGTACGATTTGATGCCACCATCGTAGCAGAACGATTCGTGGTAGTCGATCCTCTCATCCGTGAGGGTGATGGAGAGTCCGGCGTTGAGAAACGCCAGCTCCCTGGCCCTCGATGCGATGATCCGGTGGCTGAAGTTCGTATCCTCGAACACCTCGGGATCCGGCTTGAAGGTTATCTTGGTCCCTGTCCGTTGTGCCGGTCCGAGGGCCGCGAGGGGTTGCAAGGGCTCTCCCCGTCGGTACTCCTGGAACCACACGTGCCCGTCTCGCCGGACCTCCATCTTGAGCAGCTCGGACAGTGCGTTCACCACACTCACTCCGACGCCATGCAGGCCTCCTGAAACCTTGTACGAGCCGTGGTCGAACTTGCCTCCCGCGTGCAGCACCGTCATCACCACCTCGGCCGCGCTCTTTTTCTCCTCCTGGTGCTCCTGGACCGGTATGCCCCGGCCGTCGTCCGCAATGGTGATGGATCCGCCGAAGTGTATTATAATCTCTATGTTCCGGCAGAACCCGGCCAGGTGCTCGTCCACCGAGTTGTCGATGACCTCGAAGGCCATCTGGTGCAGGCCCGTGCCGTCCTGCACGTTGCCGATGTACATGCCGGGCCGCTTGCGCACCGCGTCCAGACCCTTGAGGACCTGGATCTGGTCGGCTCCGTATTCACCGCTGGATTCGGTCCCGTTGACTGAGCCCTCTCCCTCGACCCCTTCCGTGTCCACGCCACTCATGACCGCGTTGCCTCCCCCCCCCAGGGCCAGCCCGTACGGGCGGGTTGATTTCACCTGAATTCTAGTCGAAATCTGGTACTATTCATATACAAATCGAGGTTCTCGCGAGGTGTCCCCATGATCATCCCATGCATCGAGATCGCCTCGGGAAGGGTCCTTGGCACGCCCCTCGACAGCAAGGGAGGCCTCGAGGAGATCCTGGCACAGGCCGAGCCTCTGTCGCGTTGCAGCGAGTTGTTGCTCGTCGATGGCGATGCGTCATCGTTATCTGGCGACAACCTCAAGACCCTGTCAGCCATCAGCTCCAGGTTGCCCTGTATCGTGGCGGGCGGGATCCGGAACGCGGAGCGGGGCCGCCTGCTGCTGCGCGCCGGTGCGGAGAAGATCGTGCTGGACGCCGGGGCAAGCCCCGATCTGCACGCGGCGTTCAGGGCCGAGCATCTCATCATCGCAGTCGATGCGGGTGATCAGGTCACGCCGCCGGACGTCGTGATGGCCTCGTTCAGGGGGCGATGCGCGGGCTTCTTGCTCGAGAACCTCCCTTACGACCCTGCCCGGCAGCTACCCGATCTCGAGGTCCTGAGGAGGTTCACACTGCTCACCGACACGAGGCTTCTCGTGGCCGTCGGGGATGTGGGAGCGCAGGACGTCTCGGACATGGACCACATCGGTGTCGACGCGATCGTTGGCGAGGGCGTCCTGACAGGCAGGATCTCGGTCCCCGAGGCGTTCGTGAGCTGCATGCATTTCGGCCCTGACGAGTCGATGCCAACGGTTGTCGTGGATCCTCTCGGGCAGGTCCTCATGGTCACATCTTCGAGCCCCCGGAGCCTGGAAGTCGCCCTCAGGTCCGGAGAGGGAACTTACTTCGATCCCGAGCGAGGTGGGCTATGGCGCAAGGGCGAGCGTTCCGGCAACGATCAGCTCGTGCTGAGGTGCCGTGCTGCACACGACCGGAGGTCCCTGCTCTTCACTGTCCGGCAGGCGGGCAACGCATGCGAGGCGTCCTACAGCTGGTTCGGCGACCGGGCGTTCAACCTCGAATTCCTCTCGAGAATCGCGGCTTCCAAGCGCAACCAGGACCCGGCGGTATCGTACACGGCAAGGCTGTTGACGGATCCGGGTACCATCGAAGCGAGGCTTCGCGAGAAGGTGAGCGCCGTTTGCTCCACGGACCGGCGTGACGAGACGCTCTGGGCCGTGGCGGACCTCGTTTATTTCTTGGTCGTCAAGGCCGTGAGCTGCAACATGAGCTGGAGCGACGTGATCAGGGAGCTGAGGGGAAGGCAGCGCTGAAGGCGTCAACGACCCTTGCCTGCCTGCTCCCGGCTCCATCTCATCGCATCTTCGATGAATCTCAGAGGATCCGTCCGATCCATGCCAAGCCTCTCCATCATGGGCCTGGCGATCCGCTCTGCCAGGTGGGTCGCAACGCTTTCCTCGAGCTGCCACCGCCTGTCCAGAAAGCGGCTGGCGAGTTGCTGGAAGGCAGGGTCGAGCACGTGCAGCCGTCCTTCCCGCAGGCGTTCGTCGAGGCCCGGGTCTATCCCGGGTCCGATCCGAGAGCCGGGTGTCCAGGTCATACCGACCTCGGTTCCGGGATTCTCGCGGGCCATCGACCGCACGAGATCCCTTCCCGCGGTCGTGTCCTCCACGACCACGAGGGTCCCTGCAGCCAGATCACCCAGCCTGCGCCAGTGCCGGCTTGCGAGCATGGTCACGAACCCCACGAGATAGAACAGGGGGAAGAAGTCCACCAGCCTGATGAGGTTGCGGATCATGGAGGTGAACAGCCCCACCGGCTGCCCGCCGTCCCCGATGACGCGTATGTCCAGCATCCGCTTGCCCGGGCTCTGACCGTTTGATGCCACCTCGAAGATGACGAAGTAGAACCACATGACCGCGAACTGGACCATCGAGAACAGGGCGAACGCGAGAAAGACCACGAGCTCTTCCTTGGGCCCCGTACGTCCTTCCATCATCTCCTCGATGGCCTCCCTTTCGACCGCTGCCACGAGCGCGAAAATAACGATGAGAAGCGCCAGCAGCGACGGGACGATCATGATGAGAAAGTCGACGAGGGCGGCCATCAGCCTCGATCCCGGGCCTGCCACCCTGTACACGATG
>JBFYZU010000298.1:0-31574 GCA_041309365.1 Myxococcota bacterium | reverse complement strand
GGCCTCCATGCCCCCGTGGCGCTCCTCGTGCCTGAGCCCGAAGTAGCCGAGCTGGGCGATCTGGCCCCACAGGTCGGCCGGAAACTCGTCCTTCTCGTCGATCTCTTGCACCCTGGGCCTGACGAGCCTGTCCACCGTGTCCTTGACCTGGCTGCGGAAGAACTCCTGCTCCTTGGAGAAACCGAGGTCCATTCCCGTTGCCTCCCTTGTTCGGAACGACCGGAAGGTTCACCCACGACCGGCGCGGTGTCAAGAACACGGGAAGGCCGGGCAGTGATCGGCCGTGCAGGGTTGTGCGGCCACGGCTCCGGGATATAATGGCCCTCCCACGGGGCAACAACCGAAACAGGAGGATCCCAGATGGCGTTCGAGAAGGCCTACATCCCCTACGGGGCATACTGGAGCACGCCGTTTCTGCGCTGGCAGGGCAACTTCGCCAACCTGCACTCCATGACGTTCGCCGGCGAGATCGCCCGGCGGGCCATGAAGGAGCGGGAGATCGATCCGGCCGTGATGGAGAGCATCGTGTTCGGGATGACCATCCCGCAGCACCACTGCTTCTACGGGGGTCCCTGGATGGCCGCTCTGTGCGGTTGCCCCACGCTCACCGGGCCGTTCATCGGACAGGCCTGCGCGACGAGCGCCAAGTGCGTCGAGACCGCGGCGCGCGAGGTGGAGACCGGTCAGACGTCCGCCTCTCTCGTCATCACCGCGGACCGCTGCTCCAACGGCATGCACATCTACTACCCCAACCCCACGGGTCCGGGCGGACAGGGCGACAAGGAAGACTGGGTCATGGACAACTTCGGCCTCGATCCCTGGGCTGGCCAGGCCATGATCTCCACGGCCGAGAACGTCGCGAAGGAGGCTTCCATCACGCGAGAGGAGATCGACGAGTGCACCCTTGTGCGCTACGACCAGTACGCGAAGGCGCTGGAGAACGACCGGGCCTTCCAGAAGAGGTACATGGTCACGCCCATCGAGGTGAAGGACTCCTCGGGTCGCAAGACCATCGCCACGGTCACGGGCGACGAGGGCGTGTTCCCCACCACGCGAGATGGCCTCGCCAAGCTCAAGCCCGTGCTCAAGGACGGCGTCGTCACCTACGGCGCGCAGACGCACCCAGCCGACGGCAACTGCGGGATCGTGGTGACCGACAAGGACAGGGCCGGCGCGCTGAGCCGGGACCGCAAGATCACCGTGCGTATCCTCGGCTACGGCCAGGGGCGCGCGGAGAAGTCCTTCATGGCAAAGGCCATCGTGCCGGCGGGCGACAGGGCCCTCGCGATGGCCGGATTGACCATGAAGGACATCAAGGCCATCAAGACGCACACGCCGTTCGCGGTCAACGACGTGTATTTCTGCAAGCACTACGATCTGCCCATCGACGCCATGAACAACTACGGCACGTCGCTCGTCTACGGCCACCCGCAGGGCCCCACCGGGGCGCGCATCCTCATCGAGCTCATCGAGGAGCTCGTCATCCTGGGCGGCGGCCATGGCATGTATAACGGCTGCGCGGCAGGCGACACGGGCGCGGCCCTCATCGTCAGGGTCGACTGCTGAGGCGTCGGGCCGGGGGCCCATCGTCATCTCGAGAGGACAACATGACACCGACGGCGAAGACGCGTCAGCGCTGGGAGTGCGGCAGGGTCTTTCGTAGCGTGCTCCCGCGCTTCGAGTACGTGAGCGCGGCCACTCTCGCCGAGGCGCTCAGGCTCAAGACCCGCTACGGCAAGGATGCGCAGCTTCTGGCGGGAGGCACGGACGTGGTGGTGAAGATGAAGATGGACAGGGCCGCACCCAGGGCCCTCATCGACATCAAGAGGGTCAAGCAGCTGGGCGGCCCCATCAAGATGCTCGGCAAAAATAGCGTCGTGATCCCGCCGCTCACCACCCTGGCCGACATCGCCAGGAGCCCCCTTCTGTCCAGGCAGTTCCCGGTGCTCCCGCGCACGGCGCTCCTCATGGCCTCGCCACAGGTGCGAAACCGCGCCACCGTGGGCGGGAACCTGGCCAATGCCGCGCCCTCCGCCGACATGGCTCCGCCGCTCATCGCCCTTCGCGCCATTGTCAAGGTCATGACGAGTCGAGGCACGCGCACGATGCCGCTCGAGGACTTCTTCACGGGACCCGGCCAGACCGTGCTCGGAGCGACCGGCATCCTCGGCACCATCACCGTACCTCTGCCCCTTCGCGGCTCGAGGACGGCCTACGTGGCGCACACCGTGCGCGAGGCCATGGACCTCTCCATCGCCTCGGCCGCGGTGAGCGTGCAGATGTCGGGCAAGGCCGTCACGGCCGCCCGCTTCGTGCTCGGTGCCGTGGCGCCCGTGCCCCTTGTCGTGCCCGGGGCCTGCGCGGCGCTCGTGGGCACACGGGCCGACAAGAAGGACGTGGCCCGTGCCGCGCAGATCTGCGCCGAGGCCGCGAGCCCCATCACGGACGTCCGGGCCAGCGCAGGCTACCGGCGCGAGATCGTCCGCATCGTGGTCGCGCGTGCCCTCGCGGAGGTGCTCTCATGAAGACTTGCGTCAGGCTCACGATCAACGGCGACGCGCACGAGGTGCACGTGGAGCCTAACCGCACCCTGCTCGACGTGCTCCGGGAGGATCTCGGTCTCACGGGCACCAACCGCGGCTGCAACCAGGGAGACTGCGGGGCCTGCACCGTGCACATGGACGGCAAGGCCGTCAACGCCTGCCTCGTGCTGGCCGTGGACGCGGCCGGGGCGAGCATCACGACGATCGAGGGCCTGGGCCGCAGCACGAGCCTGCACCCGGTCCAGAAGGCGTTCATCGACGAGGGCGCGGTGCAGTGCGGCTACTGCACGCCCGGCATGATCATGACGGCCGTGGCGCTCCTCGAGGCCAATTCGCACCCCACCGAGGAGCAGGTCCGGCACGGCATCGAGGGCAACCTGTGCAGGTGCACGGGGTACGAGAGCATCGTGCGAGCCGTCATGGCCGCCTCGCGCGGCGCGCGCAACGGCCGCAGGACATCGAGGAGAAAGCCATGAGCGGTGCCAGGCCCACCATCATCGGCAAGCGCGTCCCGAAGCTGGACGCGGCGGAGAAGGTCACGGGGGCAGCCCGTTACGGACACGACATCGTGCTGCCCGGCATGCTGCACGCCAAGATCCTGCGCTCGGTGCACCCGCACGCCCGGATCCTGGAGATCGACACCAGGGCCGCAGAGAAGGTGTGCGGCGTCAAGGTCGTGCTCACGGCCGACCGGATGAGCTGCGGCAAGCTGGGCCTCGTGCAGGACAACCCCGTGCTCAAGGGCGACAAGGTACGCTCGCTGCGCGACGAGATAGTGGCCGTCGCGGCCACGAGCGAGGAGGCCGCCGAGGATGCCTGCCGGCGCGTCAGGGTGCGGTTCGAGCCGCTCGAGGCGGTGTTCGATCCCGTCTCGGCCATGAGGCCCGGCGCGCCCGTCATCCACGACTCCACGCCTGGAAACGTGCTCGCGCACGGCTATCGCTTCACCTCGGGCGACGCACAGGCCGCGCTCGCGGGCTCCAGGCACGTGGTCGAGGGGACGTACCGCACGCACTTCGTGACCCATGCCTGCATGGAGCCGTGCTTCTCTCTGGCCCAGTGGGATGCACAGGGCCGGCTGCTCCTGTACTCCACGACGCAGATCCCCTACCTGCTCATGAACCACATGGCCTCCGTGCTGGGAATCCCCGGGTCCTCGATACGCGTCCGCCAGCCTCTCATCGGGGGTGCGTTCGGCTCCAAGCTCGACACCTACCCTTACGAAGTCATCACGGCACTTCTGGCCCGGGAGGCGGGCCGACCCGTGAGGCTGCTCTACACGCGCGAGGAGGAGTTCGTCTGCGCGCCCACCCGCCAGCCCATGATCATCACCATGGCCACGGGATGCGACGGCGAGGGACGGCTCACGGCCCGCAGGTTCGAGGCCATCCTGGACAACGGGGCGTACACATCCTGGGGCATCACCACGCCGCACATCATGCTGCTGGGCATCACGAGCCTCTACAAGGTCAAGAACGTGGACTTCCGGGCCCGCGCGGTCTACACGAACAACCCCACGTCGGGCGCGTTTCGCGGATACGGCAACCCCCAGGGCACTTTCGCCAACGAGCAGCAGATGGACGAGCTCGCTGCCATGGTGGGCATGGATCCCGTGCAGTTCAGGCTCTTGAACTGCAACGAGCCGGGCGAGATCACCCCCCAGAAGTTCAAGGTGACGACCTGCGGGCTCAGACAGTGCATCGAGACCTGCCGCGACCAGGTGCAGTGGGGACTGAAGAAGAAGCCCTACGAGGGTGTGGGCATGGCATCCATGTTCCACGTGGGCGGTGGCGGCCGTGTCTACAAGAGCGATGGGTGCGGCGTCATCGCCAAGCTCGACGACTTCGCCCACCTGGTGCTCATGACCGGCGCCACGGAGATCGGCACGGGGTCGGACACGGCCATGGCCATGATCGCCGCCGAGGAGATGGGGCTGCCTCTGGGCAACGTGTCCGTGATCAACGACGACACGGACGTGGGGCCCTGGGACGTGGGCATCCACGCCAGCCGGACGACCTTCATCGCCGGCAACGCGACGCTTCTGGCCGTGCGGGAGATCAAGGACCAGCTCGCCCCGGAGGCGGCCAGGAAGCTCGGTTGCGACCCCGGCAATCTCGAGTGGGTCGACGGCTGCATACGCGTGGCCGGGGACCCTTCCCGCGCCATGGCCATCGACAGGCTCGTGCGGGCGCTGCACTTTCGCGAGAAGGGCACCATGGTCGTGGGACGCGGCTTCTACGACCCGCCGAACGAGTTCCAGAAGCCGGACATGACGGGCAACGTGTCGGCCACCTACGCGTACGGAACCCATGCCTGCCGCGTCAGGGTGGACCCCCAGACCGGCAAGGTGACCATCCTCAAGTTCGTGGCGGCCCACGACGTGGGACGGGTGATCAACCGCCACGGCCTGGACGGCCAGATGGAGGGCGCCATCGCCCAGGGTCTCGGCTACGTGCTCTCCGAGCAGGTGAAGCTCGACGCGGGCCGCATGCAGAACACGTCGTTTCTCGACTACAAGCTTTTCATGGCCCGCGACATGCCCCGCGACCTTTCGATCCACTACATCGAGACCGACGACCCGGAAGGTCCCTTCGGCGCCAAGGGTGTGAGCGAGGCGGGCATCATACCCATCCCTGCCGCCGTGGCCAACGCCGTGGCCGACGCGATCGGCGTGCGCATTCGCGAGATGCCTCTCACGCCCGAGGCCGTGCTCGCTGCCATACGGTCGAAAGACGGGGCAGGATGAGCGCCTCGAGGGGGATCTTCGCCGCCCTCCTGGCGGCCTCGGCCTTCGCGGCCTGCAGCCGCGACCGCCTCGAGCCCACCGAGGACGTGTGCGGCGACCTGCGCTCGTCCACGGGACGTGTCGTGGGAGGCGAGGCCGGCCACGATCCGTCCGTGGTGGACCTCTCACCCGCACAGGTGAACGCCGTGGGCGCCATCCTGGTCACGATCACGGACGTGGTGATCCTGTGCACGGCGACGCTGGTGGGTCCGGACGTGATCCTCACCTCGGCGCACTGCGTGCCCGCGGACACGGTGGGCATCGAGTTTCGCACGGGCACGGATCTCATGGATCCCGCGGCCACGTTCGACGCCGTGTCCTGGGTGAGACACCCGCTGTACGACGACATGGGCGGCGGCGCTCCGGACCACGACCTCGCCGTCGCGATCCTGGGCGGCGACACCGCATCGGCCGGGATAGAGCCCATCCTGGTCAACGACGCCTACATGTCCATCCTCGGCCAGGACGTCCAGGCAGTGGGATATGGCGGCACGGCCGAGCCTGGCAACACGTCGCGGTACTGGACCGTGCAGCAGGTCGCGCTCGAGCTGCCCTTCGCCTACTCCATCTCCGACGGTGGCCTGAGCGGCCTGTGCCCCGGCGACTCGGGCGGTCCTCTGCTCTACACGGTCCCCGGGTCGGGCGTGCGCGTCATGGGCACTGCATCGAGCATCTCGGACGGCTCGTGCCTGGGAGCCTCGAACTTCTCGCGCACGGACACCTCCATGGACTGGCTCGAGCCTCTGGTGCCCACGGGCCCCTGCTTGTTCACGACCTTCACGGGCCACTGCGACGGCGACATGGCCATATGGTGCGAGGCGGGCGAGGTCGTGACCGAGGACTGCTCCGCGTTTGGCATGCAGTGCGGCCCGGACGGGGAAGGCCTGATGCGTTGCGTGCCCATGTGCGGCGTCGAGACGTTCGCCGGCCGATGCGACGGCGACACGGCCATATGGTGCGAGGCGGACGAGGTCGTGACCGAGGACTGCGCGGGCCACGGCATGGTGTGCGCATTGCTCGCTGACGGAACCCGCAGGTGCACGGACGAGTGCACGGCCCTGGGGCTCGCGGGCGCATGCGTGGGCGAAACGGCTCGCTGGTGCGAGGACGGCGTCATCCGCCAGCGAGACTGCGCCCTGTGCGAGCAGATCTGCGATCTCGTCGGCGAGCCCCTTCTGGCCTACTGCCTGTGATCGAGTCCGATCAATCGACCACGTTCACCTGAACGGCCGCGCCGTTCATGACGAGCGTCTCGAGCACCGTGAGATCTGCCAGCGTCTCGTTGTGGGTCTCGGTGGCCATGACCTGCATGATGCCCACGTTGAAGGTGCCACCCGGCCCAGGACCGGTGTTGTCGAGGAGAGACAGGGCGATATCGGGGAACGTGAAGCTCGTTGGCGAGGGCAGAACCGAAAGGTCCACCTGGCACTGGATGGCCGTCCCGCCTTCCAGGCCGGCAGCGTAGTCGCCCACGACGAGGGCCACGATCATGCCTCGAGCGTCCACGGCTTCCCAGCTCACGCTGTACCCGTCGCTGCGATCGATCGTGGTGGGGCTGCCCACGATGACCGCGGGAGGTGGAGCCACGACGTCGAATCCGAACGCCACCACGTCTTCGCCCGGCGCGGCGAACGTCAGGGTTTCCCCGCCCGGATCGCCGAAGACGGTGGTGCCGGCCGTGGCGGGCAGGTCGCAGATGTATCCAGACAGGTCGTCGAACGTGCAGCTGACGAGGCCGTGGGAGCCTGCGCCTCCCGAGATGGTGATGGGGCTCCCCGCGGAGAGCCTCGAGAACCCGTCCGGATCGGGAGGGTCGCCGTGATAGACGACCACCGAGCAGCCCTCCCCGGCCCAGAGCGGCCTTTCCGGCACCACCGCGCCGTAGTCGCCGAAGTCCCCCCCCGCGAAGGACACGGCGCCCGTGGGTCCCACCACCTGCTGGACCTGGAAGTACCCGTAGCGGTCCGGCATCTCGGGCGCGTCCCACTCGAAATCGAGCGCATCGGCCGCGTCGTCGATCTCCTCCGCGGGCACGTCGCCGGCGTCCGCGTCTGCATCCCCGGAGTCGAGGGGCACGTCGACGAAGAGGTCCGGGGTATCGTCGGTGCCGTCCAGCTCCGTGTCCGTGTCCGTGCCCGTGCCCGTGTCCTGGTCCTCGCCATGGCCCTCGCCGCACCCGATCAGAAACGAAGAGGCCATCATCAGAAGGGCGATCTCCCGGATCATCCTGGTTTGCATCCTGTCACCTCGCGCGTGGTTCGAACCGGATCATACCGGATGGCCCCACCTGCGTCGAGCGACCGCGACGCTCAGATGATGGTCGTTATCTGCTCGAGGTTCAGGCCGGCGGGGTAGGCATAGGACGTGAACTCCCCCAGGCCGTAGGAGATGATGCCGAACTGCCCGGCTCCGGCGATGCCGTGCGTGCCTCCATCGAGCGGCACGATGGCTATCTCCTGCCCGCCGACGCTCTGCCAGGCGGCCGCGACGGGCGTCGAGTCGATCGAGAGCGCGAGGCCGGGAGGCCTGACGATCATGAGGTAGTTCTGGCCATTGGTGGTGGCGTTGTAGGAGGTGGGCATGATGAACGTGTAATCCTGGCGGTACTGCTCCGCTGGCACGAGCACGGTCATGGCCGGGTCTCCGCGCGCTGCGGGGTTCTCGGGATCGAGGTACTGGCCGAGCAGGAACTGACCCACCATGATCGAGTGGCTCCCGGTCACGGAGAAGGGCGTCGAGGCCAGAAACTCGGCGAACTGATCGGCGAGGAGCGTCTCGGTCGAGTGACCGTCCTGGGGCGGATCGATGTTGATCGTCGTGCCGTCGAACGCCGACACCACGCGCACCAGGTTCGGAGCGCTCGAGCCGGCGTCCACCATGGGCATGCTCACGTACCCCGTCCCCCACGTCTGGATCGGGGCGATCTGGACTTCCAGGTGGTCGCAGGCCTGGGCCGTGTAGGGCACGTAGGCGCACACGTGCCCGCCGAAGACTGCGACGGGCCGATCCGCCGTGATCCTCGTGCCCGTGAGGTCGAAGTCCACCTCCCGGCAGGTGTCGAACCTGGAGCACACGCCCGAGTCGCAGATCTCCTCGCTATGGTATCCGGGCCGGCTGGCAGTGCAGTCCGGAGGCACGTCCGCAGCGACGTGCACGACCTGTCCCCTCGAGAGCGTAAACTCGAGGACACCGCCGCGTGCCGTGGCCGAAAACAGGCCTCCTGATTCCGCCGCGACGTGGCCCGAGACATGCACCCTGACGCTGGTGGGTTCCGGTGTGACGCCCACGATGGCGATGTAGCCCGGGTACTTGCCGTACACGGCAGGTGTGGTGACCGGTGTCGTGGTGGCCACGGCCCTCGAGAACGGGACGTAGGTGAGCCCCACGTAGTCGCCCGTGAGCACGTGGCTCGGCAAAAGCAAGGTCGCGTCGTTGGTGTAGGAGTATACGGTGGTGCCTCCCCCCCCGCCGCCGCCACCGCCGCCCGACACGGCGTACTCGAAGGGGTTGAACTGCGAGACCGTGACCGGCCGATCCGAGGTGAGCCTGTAGGCCCCACCTGCCATGGAGATGCTGCTCCATGACCCCTCCGGGATACCGAATGACTGACCCTCGATCCAGCCCAGGGGGATCTCGAGCAGCCCCGATGCAGGCACCGTGCCCGTGAACACGGCAGCGCCGTCCAGGGTGACGCTCACGTGCGCCTCCGCATCGCCCGGGTTGGCAGCCACGACCCTGAAGTCGAACCGTGTGCTGAGCTCCTCGGTGTTGGCCAGGGGCACCGGCCAGTACTCGCAGCCCACGTACGAGCTCGTGGACTCTGCCTCGCCGCACGGATCTGCGCAGAAGCCATCTGCACCGCACATTGACCCCCACTCGTCGCAGTCCCTGCCCGTGATCCAGGACATGCCGTCGGGTGCGCAGATCATGGAGACGTTGGTCTCGCAGGTGCGCGACTGCGGACGGCACAGCACGCAGCCGAGCTCGTCCGTGCACACGTCCTCGCACACGATCTCGTCGAGCCTCGTGACGCCGTCGTCGCCGCACCTGTAGTAGACATTGCCCCAGCACCTGAGCTGGCCCGGCGTGCAAGAGAAAACGGGATCGTAACCGGTGTCGCTGAAATCGCCGGTCGTGTCGGGCGCTTCCGGCGCATCCATGTCCAGGCCCGTGTCCGGCTGCAGGTGAGGCGTTTCCCTGGAGCCGCAACCCCAGCCGAGGGCACCGAGGATGACGACATGAAAGATGAACTTAGTCATGAAAGGTCCTCCACCCACGCATGCTTCACACTTCTACCATGGACGTCGTAGGAGGTGACGGACGCAGGTCGCTTTTCCGTTTTCTGGATGGCGAACCGGTGAACCCGGTCAGGCGGGGTCGGTGGCCATGCGGTCGATAGTTGGGCAGGAAAGGGAAGGCTTGCGCCACCAGCAAGGCCTGTCCTTGTGCGCGCCCTGGTCCTGCCCAGAAACCCGCAGATCCTGGCGCAGCTCCTCGACGAGGTCCTTCATGTACTCGGGAGCGTTGCGGTAGAGCCTGAACACGGCGCGGCCCTGCGTGGTCTCCACCGTGAGCGTCCTCATGATCCAGCCCATCCTGAGGTGGATCGCGTCGATCTCCACCGAGGTCCACACGACCTGCGAGGCCCTGAACCACTTGCGGGTGGCGAAGACGAGCTCCCTTTTGTCCGTGACGAGGAGGTACCCGTGTCGGTTGCGCCCGAAACGGCTCAGCCTGACGCTCGCACAGGGGATGGTGGTCACGATGGAGCCGCGCTAGATCCTGCCCAGGTACCGAAAAGGCGGCGCTTCGTAGCGCACGGGCCGAAGCAGGTTCACCCAGTAGCGAACTGTGTGAGCGCAGGAACGGAGCTGCACGGACAGCACGCGCAGCATCTTGGGCGCGAGCCATGCGGCGAGGATCGCGACCAGCGCGAGGATGACCAGGGTGATGATGGGGTGGGTGATCACGAACAGCACCGAGCCGGCCACCACCACGTCCTCGACGACGCTCACCGCGATGTTGGACAGGTTCTCGCCGGGGCTGGCCGCGTTGAGCGTGAGCCTCGTCGTGGACTTCATCGCGTGGGTCCCCAGGGCGATGCCTCCCGCGGCGAGCACCGCGATGACCTGGATCACCGGATCCGAGGTCTGGGCCGTGGCCGCCAGCGCCACCAGGGCCGCGGCCGGAGGCCGCACGAACGTGTGCACGAGGTCCCAGATGTTGTCAAGCCAGGCCCACTTGTCAGCCACGAACTCCACCAGGTACATGCCACCGGCCACGCCGATGATCCACCAGCTCGCCAGCACATCGAGACCGCCCATCTCCAGCGGCAGATCGACCCAGCCGAGCTGGATGGCGAGCCCGGTGATGGCCACCGTGGCGTACAGGTTGATGCCGCTCAGGGCAGCCAGGCCCAGTGCGGAGCCGAGAACGGTGAGTGTGCTCACGACGTCACCTCCTTCACGGTGCGCTGCCGCCCGCGAACGAGACGGCCAGCAGGTAGATGGCAAGGGCCGAGAGGAGCGCCAGAGGAGGGAAGACCTCCAGGGGGATGACTGCCATGTTCCTGATCCTCCTCGATCGTCTCCGCAGAGCCGCCAGACGGCCTGCGGGGGTCATGCTCCTCTCGTGGAGCCTGGGAGCTGTCGATTCCATGATCCGCGTCATGATATGGGGATGCATATTCAACCTGCGTGCCAATCGTGCATCTGCTGCAAAGGCCGTCCAACCACTTGATATCATGGGAATCACATGCCCCATCCCTCGAGGTTGTATTGCCCATCAAGTTACAAAATTGTAACGGTATGTTATGTATCAGGCACAATGTGGGGTCGTTTTTCTGGACGTGCTGCGAGTGGTTGACGCGGCCTGCGGCCGGGAACTATCCTCGCAAGCTCCGACGAGAAGAGATTGCATCCCGTACTCAAAGACGAGCCCGGCGCCAGGGCGCTGCTCCTTGGAAACGAGGCCATCGTCAGGGGCGCCCTGGAGGCCGGCGTTGCCGTGGCCACGGGCTACCCTGGCACGCCCGCCTCCGAGGTGGGCGACACGTTCGCGGCAGTGGCCCGCGAGAGGCTCCTGCTCTTCGAGTACTCCGTGAACGAGAAGGTCGCCTACGAGGTGGCCTACGGGGCCTGCCTGGGCGGCGTGCGCGCCATCTGCTCGATGAAGCACCTGGGCCTCAACGTGGCCGCCGATCCCCTCGTCACGAGCGCCTACGTGGGGGTGCGCAAGGGGTTCGTCATCGTGTCCGCCGCAGACCCGGGATGCCACACCAGCCCCAACGAGCAGGACCACCGGTACCTGGCCCGCATGAGCTACATCCCCGTGCTGGACCCCTCGGATCCGGCAGAGGCCCTGGTCATGACCAGGGAGGCCTTCGCCCTGTCGGAGCGATTCAACGTGCCCGTGCTGCTCCGGCCCACCACCCGCGTCTCGCACACGCAGGGGGTGGTGACCCTGTCCGAGCTCCCGCCGAGGCCCGTGCGAGCGAGCTTCGTGCGGGACCCTGGACAGCTCGTGCCCGTGCCCTCGAGCGCCCGCCGCGAGAGGCTGGAGCTCATCGGCCGCATGCGCGAGGCCGCGGCTGCCATGGACGGATCTCCCTTCAACGTGCTCTCGCGCGGCACGGGGACGCTGGGCATCGTCACCACCGGGGTGAGCCACGGCTACGTGCAAGACGCCCTGCAGGAGCTCGATCTGTCCGGCGTGGCGTGGGTGCTCAAGCTCGGGGTGGCCTACCCCCTGGCGGCAGGCATGGTGCGCGAGGTCCTCTCGGGGTGCAAGACCCTGCTCGTCGTGGAGGAGATGGAGCCCTTCATCGAGGACTCCATCAAGGCCGTGGCCGCCGACATGGGCACGAGGCCGAGGATACGCGGCAAGGGCGACTCGACCCTGCCTCTGGCTGGCGAGTACGGCCCGCGGCTCGTGAGCCGCGCAGTGGCCCTGGCGGCCGGCCTGGAGCCGCGTCCGGCGCCGGCGCCCGTACCGGCGTCCGACATCCCTCGCAGGCCTCCCATCCTGTGCGCGGGCTGCCCGCACCGGGCGAGCTATGCAGCGGTGAACCTCGCGGTGGACGAGCGCGCCGTGTTCATGAACGACATCGGGTGCTACACCCTCGGCCTGGGCCAGCCGCTCGATACCGCGGATCTCCTCCTCTCCATGGGATCGAGCCTTCCTCTGGGGATCGGCCTCGGGGCGGCCACGGGCAGGAAGGCCATCGCGTTCATCGGCGACTCCACGTTCTTCCACTCCGGCATGACCGGGCTCGTCGACGCCGCCTACAACCGCCACGATCTGCTCGTGATGGTGCTCGACAACCGCATCACGGGCATGACCGGCCATCAACCCAACCCGGGCATGGGGCTCACGGGAATGGGCGAGATGGGCCCGGACATCGCCATCGAGGACCTGGCGCGCGCCTGCGGAGCGTCCTTCGTTCGCGTGGTGGATCCGCGCGATCAGCGCGAGACCGTGCGCGCGATGGGCGAGGCCTACGCCAGGGACGGCCTGAGGGTCGTGGTGAGCCGCGCGCCCTGCCCCGTTCACGAGGCCCGCGTCGCCGGCAGACCCCACGGCACCTACCGCATCGATCACGAGCGCTGCAACGTGTGCCACGTATCGGGCGACTCGGGCGCGGCCTGCCACATGGGGCCCCGGCGTTCCCTGGCGCTCGTGCGCGCGCGAAAGCGGGTCCTGGCAAGGCCTTCCGGCACGTCCACGGGCCTCGCGCCCTGCTCGGCCAGCTGCCCGGTCAACCTGTGCATCCAGGGATTTTTGTCGAGCTTCGAGGCAGGCGATCTGCTGGATGCCTACCGGGTCATACGGGAGGGCCTGCCGCTTGCCTCGGTGGTGGCCCGCGTGTGCCCCCGTCCCTGCGAGAGCGCCTGCGTGCGATCCCGCCTCGAGGGCGCCGTGGCCATCAACGACGTCAAGCGTGCCATCACCGATCTGATCACCGACGAGGATCGCGCCATCGTGCGCGAGATGCTCATGCAACGGACCGTGCCCTCGGGGCGCAGGGTGGCCGTGGTGGGCGCTGGCCCGGCCGGCCTGGCCGCAGCCAACGACCTGGCCATCGCCGGGCACGAGGTGACCATCCTCGAGGCAACTGACCGTGCAGGAGGCCTGCTCTCGTGGGCCATCCCCGGGTTCAGGCTGCCGCGCGAGGTTGTCGAGCGCGACGTGCACGACGTGCTGGCCCTGGGCCCCGTGCTGCGCACCTGCCAGGTCATGGGCCGCGACTTCACGGTCTCGGGTCTCCTCGATCAGGGCTACGACGCCGTGCTCCTGGCGACGGGAGCGGGCAAGGGCCGGCCGCTCGCCATCGAGAACGAGTCCACGAGGGGCGTGCACGACGTCATCGACCTCTTGGCCCGCGTGGCTGCGGGCGAGAGACCTGTTCTGGGCAGCAGGGTGGGGGTCGTGGGCGGTGGCGACGCGGCCATGGACGCGGCCCGCACGGCCCTGAGGCTGGGCACCAGGGCCGTGACCGTCCTGTACCGTCGCACCAGGCAGGAGATGCCAGCCTCGCCCCACGAGGTCGAGCGCGCCCTGCGCGAGGGCGTGATCGTGGAGCACAACGTCGTGCCCGTGCGCGTCGTGCAGATGGAGGGCAGGGTCGAGGGCCTCGTGTGCCGGCGGACACGCATGGGCGATCCGGATGGCACCGGGCGCCGCCTGCCTTTGCCCGTCGATGGCTCGGACTTCGAGATGGCCCTCGACTGCATCATCGTGGCCGCAGGGCAAGAGGGCGGCCTCGCACGCGCCACCGGGCTGCCAGGTGGCGTGGCGGTGAGCCCCGACGGCCGCATCGAGGCGGACCCCGTCACCTGCGCAACGGGCCGCCATTTTGTCTTCGCGTGCGGGGACGCCACGCTCGGCCCAGCCACCGTGGTGCGCGCCATCGCCTCGGGTAGGGCCGCTGCGCGATCCATGGACATGGCGCTTGCCGGAGGTCCGGCGATCGGGTCTCCCATGTTCCGCGGCCCCGGCGACTCTCTCGATGCGGCCTATCATGTGGTCGCCGATCTCCAGCACTCTTGCCGGGCGATCGCGCCGGCCCTCGAGCCCGGGCTCTCGACGGGGAGCTTCGAGGAGGTGCAGGCGGGCCTCGGACGGACCGAGGCGGTGACCGAGGCCTCACGCTGCCTCGCGTGCGCCACCTGCGGCCGCTGCGACACCTGCATCGTGACGTTCGGGTGCCCCGCATTCTTCAGGGACGCGAGCGGCGCCATCCAGATAGACCCCGTGCAGTGCACGGGCTGCGGCGTGTGCGCCCGGCTCTGCCCCAACGGTGCCATCGTCGAGGTGGAGCCGTCATGAGCGGCCTGCGCATCCACTTCGCGGGCGTCGGGGGACAGGGGACGCAGACCGCCTCTCGAGTGCTCGGAGAGGCGGCCATGCGCGCATCGGTGCCCGTGGTCGTGGCCGCGCTGCACGGGATGGCCCAGCGCGGCGGCAGCGTCACGAACCAGGTGCTGCTCGGCGGCCTGCAAAGCCCCGTCATCGAGCCGGGAGATGCGGACGTGCTCGTGGGCTTCGAGCCCATCGAGAACGCGCGCAGCGCTCCCATCCTGCGCCCCGGTGCGCTGGCCATATTGAGCACGAGCAGGGTGGTCCCCTTCTCCCTCACGGCCTCGGGCAGGACCTACCCGGACGTGGAGGCGCTCCACGCGCCCATCCTCGCCATCGCAGGGCGAGTGATCACCCTGGACGCGGCCCGCCTGGCCGCGGCCGCGGGCAACGTCGGGGCCGTGGGCCCCGTCATGCTCGGCGCCCTGTGCGCGACGAGGGTGCTGCCGCTCGCGCTCGAGCTGGTTCGCGCCACGCTGGCCGAGCTCTTGTCGCCGGCACGCCGCGAGGTCGGTCTTCGAGCATTCGATCTCGGCGCCGGGGCGTGAGCCCCGGGCGACCGGGCACGCGGATCACTCGTAGGTGGCGAGCGGCATGCCGGTGTTCGGGTTGTCTCCCACCTTGACCAGGACCTGGGCGATCTTGCCGTCCCTGGGCGCGCTCACCTGGTTCTCCATCTTCATGGACTCGAGCACGCAGATGGGATCGCCGGCCTTCACGGTCTGGCCCGCCTGGGCCATGACCTTGATCACGCGGCCCGGCATGGGGGAGGGGATCGCGTTGCCCGTGATCGCGACGACCGGCGCAAGGCGAGGGGCCGGAGCCGGCGCGGGTGCTGGCCTGGTTGCCTTCACGTCGGGGGCCACGCGGCCCAGGGTGCGCACCGCGGGAGCGGGCCTGACGCCACCCTGGCCGGCCTGGTAGGTGGGGCCTCCCGGCACCTGGATGTCGATGCCCCAGTCCGCCTCCTTCACCCGCACCTCATGCGACTCGCCGTCCAGAGTCACGCTGTAGTCGCCGTAGCCGCGCTCCTCGACCCGGACGTCGAACGACCTCGAACCGACCGATATCTTCCAGCTGCTCATGACAACCTCCTCAACGTGTCCTGCGGGGACGGTGGGTCAGGACCGAGGCCGTGCCGGCGCGCCCGCTCCGGCCCCAGAAGCCCTCGTCCGAGTCGCCTCCCTCGAGGAGGCACACCTCGTTCTGCGCGGAAGCGCGGTGAAGGATCACCGCGGCGATGATGGCGGCCGCGGCCTGGGGGTCGAGGTCCGCTCCCTGGTCCTGTGTCCTGTCGTCGCTCATCGTTGTCTCCTACAGGGGGATGTTGCTGTTCTTCCGTGCCGGCGTTGTCTCGCGCTTGCTCTTGATGGTGTCGAGCGCCCTGATGAGGTGCTTGCGCGTCTCGGCCGGCACGATGACCTCGTCCACCTGCAGCCGCTCCGCCGCGCGGTAGGGGCTGTAGAACTTCTCGTGGTACTCCGCCATGAGCTCGCTCCGCTTCCTGTCGGGATCCTGGGCCTGGCCGATCTCCTTGCCGAAGATGAGAGGCACGGCCATCTCGGCGCCCATGACGGCTATCTCGGCAGTCGGCCACGCGAACACCCGGTCCGCTCCCTGGCTCTTGGGGCACATGGCCAGGTACGATCCGCCGTAGGCCTTCTTGACGATGAGGGTGATCTTGGGAACCGTGGCGCAGCTGTAGGCGTGCAGCATCTTGGCGCCGTGTCGGATGATCCCCTGGTGCTCCTGGGCCACGCCGGGCAGGAAGCCGGGCACGTCCACGAAGTTGACGATGGGGATGTTGAAGGCATTCAAGAAGCGGATGTGGCGCGCGCCCTTGTCCGAGGCGTCGATGTCCAGGCACCCCGCCTTGTCCAGCGGCTGGTTCGCCAGGATGCCCACGCTGCGGCCTCCGAGCCGCGCGAACCCCGTGATGAAGTTGCGCGCGAAGCGCTCGCTCACCTGGAGCAGGCTGCCCGGATCCACCACGGCCTCGATGATCTGCAGCATGTCGAGCGGCGTGCGCGGGTCGTCGGGCACGATCTCGTTCAGGCGCGCATCCGGCCGAGCGGTCACCGACGGCATGGCGATCCGGGGGGGATCCGAGAGGTTGTTGGACGGCAGGTAGGACAGAAGCTTCCTGACGATGGCCACGGCCTCCTCCTCGTCCTCGGCGAGGAAGTGGGCGACGCCGGAGCGGGAGGTCTGGACCTCGGCCCCGCCGAGATCCTGCATGCTGACCTCCTCGCCCATCACGTCCTTGATGACCTTGGGTCCGGTGATGAACATCTGGGCCGTGCCCCTCACCATGACGATGAAGTCGCACAGCGCTGGCGAGTAGACCGCACCGCCGGCGCATGGCCCTGCGATCACCGCGATCTGCGGCACCACGCCCGATGCGATGGAGTTCCTGTAGAAGATCTCGCCGTAGCCGTTGAGCGAGTCCACGCCCTCCTGGATGCGGGCGCCTCCCGAGTCCTGGAAGAGGACCACGGGCGCCCCGTAGCGCATGCCGTCGTCGATCGTCTGGCAGAACTTCTTGCAGTGCACCTCCGCGGCCGTGCCGGCCACCACGGTGAAGTCCTGGCTCGAGGCGAACACGAGCCGCCCCTCCACCGCGCCCGACCCGTTCACGACTCCATCGGCCGGAAGGTCGCGTCCGGCCATGCCGAAGTCGACGCAGCGATGCTGTGCGAACAGCCCCGTCTCCTGGAACGTGCCATTATCGAACAGCATGCCCAGCCGCTCGCGTGCGGTCTTCTTGCCGGCCTCGTGCTGCCTGGCGATGGCCTTGTCGCCGCCGCCCTTCTGCAGGCGGCCGATCTCCTCGACCAGGTGCTCGACCCTTTCCTTGCTCTTCGACATGTTGTCCTCACAGAGGGATGTTGCCGTGCTTGCGCCACGGCAGCTCCACCTTCTTGTTCTTGAGCGACTCGTACGCCCGGATCAGGATCTGGCGCGTGTCCGCGGGGTCTATGATGTCATCGATGTGCTGCAGGCTCGCCGGGTAGTAGATGTTCATGTAGGTGTCGACGAATTCCTGCTCCTTTTTCGCCCGGAGCTTCTCGCGCTCCGCCTTGTCCGTGACGGCGGCGAGTTCCTTGCCGTAGATCACGTTCACGGTGCCCTTGGGGCCCACCAGGGCGATGGAGGCCGTGGGCCAGGCGAACACGTAGTCGATGCGGAAGTCCTTGCTGCCCATGGCCAAATAGCCGCCGGCGTAGGCCTTGCCGATGTAGACCGTGATCTGCGGAACCGTGGCCTCGCTGATGGCGTGAAGGAGCTTGGCGCCCTTGTAGATGATGCCCAGCTTCTCCTGGGTCGAGCCGATGAGGTAGGCGGGTGTGTCCACCAGGCTCAGGACCGGGATGTTGAAGGCGTCGCAGAAGCGGATGAACCGGGCGGCCTTCTCGGCCGCGGGCACGTCGATGGCGCCTCCCACGAACTGGGGGTTGTTGGCGTAGATCCCGACCGAGCTCCCTCCGAGCCGTGCGAAGCACGTGATCATGGAGCGGGCGTAGTCGCGGTGGATCTCGAAGAACTGCCCCGAGTCCACGATCTCCCGGATGAGATCGTGCATGTCGTAGGCCGTGTCCCGCTCGTCCGGGATGATGTCGTACACGCCCTCGCAGCGGCGCGCCGGGTCGTCGCCCGTGTCCACCACGGGCGGCCTGTCGCGGTTCGAGCTCGGCAGATACGAGAGCAGGTCGCGGGTGCAGTCGAGGGCGTCCTTGTCGTCCTCGCACACCACGTGGCAGGTTCCGCTCACCGTGGAGTGCACGTCCGGCCCGCCCAGGCTCTGGGCGTCGATGTCCTCGCCCGTGACCGCCTTGACCAGGGGAGGCCCGGCGATGAACGTCACAGCCGCGTTGCGGGCCATGATGAGGAAGTCGTTCAGGCCGGGCGAGTAGGCCTGCCCCCCCGCCACAGGGCCGAGCAGCACCGCGATCTGCGGCACGACGCCCGAGGCGATGGAGTTGAGGTAGAACAGCTTGCCGTACTCCGACAGCGGCCCCATGTTCTCCTGGAGCCTGGCTCCGCCGGAGTCGTTGAGCCCTACCACGGGCATGTTGTTACGCATGCCGAACTCGATGATCTTGTTCATCTTCCTGCCGTGGCGCTCGCCGAAGGTCCCTCCCATGCAGGTGAAGTCCTCGGCAAAGGCCGCCACGGGACGGCCGTCGATCTTGCCGTAGCCGATGATGATCCCGTCGGCCGGCACCACGGCCTCGGCCATTCCCAGCTCGCGGCCGATGTGCTGGCTGAAGAGGTCGATCTCTATGAACGTGCCCGGATCGAAGAAGTAATCGAGGCGTTCCCGGGCGCTCCACTTGCCACGGTCGTGCTGCTTCACGATGGCCTTGTCGCCGCCGCCCTTCATGAGCACTGCGCGCTTCTGGGCCAGCGCCTTCACCTGGTCGCGTACTTTCGACATCTCGGTGCGTCCTCCCGGCGGCCGACGGCCGCCCTTGCGGGTCGTTTCCGGCCTACCTGTTCGCCTTCCTGTACCCCAGGGCATCGTTGGCGATGATGGTCTTCTGGATGTTCGCCGTGCCCTCCACGATCTGGTAGAGGACCGCGTCCCGGTACAGCCTCGCGGCGGAGAACTCCGTGGAGTATCCCATGGAGCCCATGATCTTCATGCAGTAGTGAGAGGCCCTCTGGGCCACCTCGCCGGCGTAGAACTTGGCCATGGAGGTCTCCAGCGTGTTGCCCAGCTGGCCCTGGTCCTTCTGCCAGGCGGCCCTGTAGACGAGCAGGCGGGCGGCCTCTATCTCCACCGCCATCTGGGCCACCATGTCCATGTTCATCTGGAACTTGCCGATCTCCTGGCCGAAGGCCTTGCGCTCGTTGGCGTAGCGCACCGTCTGCTCCAGGCAGGCCTGCGCCACTCCCACGGCGCCGGCGGCGCAGTTGAGCCGGGTGCGGTTCAGGCAGGCGAACACCTGCTTGACGCCGTCGCCCTCCTTGCCCAGCAGAGCGGTCTTCGGGATCCTGGCGTCGTTGAAGGCGACGAGGCCGGTCGGGCTGGAGCGCGTGCCCATCTTGTCCAGGCCCTTGGCCTCGATGCCCGGGTTCCCCTTGAGCTCCACGATGAACGAGCTCATTCCCTTGGGGCCGAGGCTCCTGTCCGTGTAGGCGTACACGAGCGCCAGGTCCGCGTGCTGGGCATTGGAGATCCAGGTCTTCTCGCCGTTGAACACGTAGTGGTCGCCGTCGAGCCGTGCCGTGGTCTTCATGGCCATGATGTCCGAGGCCGCGTCGGGCTCGGTGATGGCGAAGCAACCGATGAGCTCGCCCGAGACCAGGCCCGGGATGTACTTCTTCTTCTGCTCCTCCGTGCCGTAGACCAGCAGGCCGTAGGCCGGGCCCGAGGCCTGCATGTTGATGGACACGCGCAAGGAGCTGGAGGCCCGCGCCACCTCCTCGGAGATGATGGCCAGAGCCAGCCACCCGTCGTCGGTGCCGCCGTACTTCTCCGGGATGATGCACCCGAAGAAGCCCATCTCTCCCATCTTCATGACCACGTCGTGCGGCCAGTGGTGCTCCTCGTCCCACCTGTCCGCGAACGGAGCGATCTCCTTCTCCGCGAACTCGCGGGCAGCATCGCGTATCGCCAGATGATCCTCGCCGAGCACGAAGTCCATGTCGGTCCTCCTTTGCGGTTCAGTTCTCGCGCCTGATGACCATGGCCATCGTGACCCCGCCGCCGCCGCAGATGGAGGCCACGCCGAGCTCGCCATCCTTGCGCCTGAGCACGTTGTACAAAGTCACGACGATGCGGGCGCCGCTGATGCCCGTGGGGTGGCCCAGGGCGATGGCGCCGCCGTGCACGTTGAGCTTCGCGCGGTCCCACTCGAGCTTGCGCTCGTTGGTGAGCACCTGGGCCGCGAAGGCCTCGTTGACCTCGATGAAGTCCATGTCGGCGAGCGTCTTTCCCGCCCTCTCGAGCGCCATGGGGATGGCGAACCCAGGCCCCTCGCCCATGACCGACGGATCCACGGCCGATGCCGCATAGGAAAGGATGGAGAACAGGGGCGGCCTGCCGAGGGCCTTCGCCTTCCCCCTGGTCGTGATCACCAAGGCGGTGGCGCCGTCGCTCATGCCGCAGGCGTTGCCCGCCGTGACCTTGCCGTCCTTCTTGAAGGCCGGCGGGAGCCTGGCGAGCTTGTCCACGCTCGAGTCCGGCCGGATCGTCTCGTCGCGATCGAAGACGATGGGCTTGTCTTTCTTGGACTCGGGCGGCACCTCGACCGGCACCACCTCGTTTGCGAAGGCCCCCTCCTCCCACGCCCTGGCCGCCTTCTGGTGGCTCTCCACTGCGAACGCGTCCATGTCCTCGCGGCTGATGCCGTACCTGTCCACCAGGTTCTCGGCCGTCATGCCCATGCCGTATCCGCACAATGGGTCGATGGAGTCGCTCCAGCCGTCGAGGAGCTTCTTGTCGCCCATCCTGAATCCCTGCCAGCGCGCGTCCTTGAGCAGGTAGGGGATCGTGCTCATGGAGTCCATGCCGCCCGCCACGTACAGGTCGCCGTCGCCCAGAAGGATGCCCTTGGCACACAGCGAGATGCACATCATGCCCGAGGGGCAGGCCATGTTGATGGTCTGCACGGGGATGGTCACGGGGATCCCGCCGCGCACGGCCGCGGTGCGGGCCGGGTTGGGGCCGTTGCCCGCCTGCCGGCAGGAGCCGTAGATCACCTCGGCCACGGAGGCCGGGTCGACCCCCGCGCGCTCGACCGCGGCGCGGATGGCCGCGGCGCCCACGTCGTAGACGGGCATGTCCTTGAGCGTTCCGCCGAAGCGGCCCATGGGAGTCCTCACGGCGCTGATGGCGACCACGTCTGTGAGCTTCATCGATCTCTCCTCGTCAGATGTACTGTCCGCCCGAAACGTTGATGACCTCGCCGGTGATGTGGCGCGACCGCTCGGTGCACAAGAAAACGACCACGTCAGCCACCTCGTCCGGCTTGCCGAGCCTCTTGAGGACGATCTCCGAGAGCGCCGTCTCCTTCACCTTCTCCGGGGCCTGGGCCATCATCTCGGTCTCGATGAGACCCGGGGCGATGGCGTTGACGTTGACGTTGAACGGGCCCAGCTCGCGCGCCACGGCCTTGGTCAGGCCGATGATGCCCGCCTTCGAGGCCGAGTAGTTGCTCTGGCCGAACTTGCCCCTCAGGCCGTTGATGGAGGTCACGTTGACGATCTTGCCCTCGTTCTGCTCCTTGAAGATCGGGGCCACGGCGCGGATGTAGTTGAAGTAGCCCTTGAGGTTGACAGCGATGACCTGGTCCCACTCCTCCTCGCTCATCTTCCAGATGGTGCGGTCCCGGTTGATGCCCGCGTTGTTCACCAGGATGTGCACCCCGCCAAAGGCCTCACCGACCCGGGCCACCATGGCCTGGGCATCGCCGAAGCTGGCCACGTCGGCCTGCACGCACAGGCCCTTGCCTCCCGCCTCGGTGACCTGCCGGGCGACCTTTTCCGCCTCCTCGGCGTGCTTGCGGTAGTTCAGGGCCACGTTGGCCCCTTCGCGGCCCAGCGCCACCGCGATGGCGCTGCCGATGCCCAGGCTGCCACCCGTCACGATGGCCGTCTTACCTTCGAGCTGCATGTCGTACCTCCACGAGAACAGGCGCTTTCGAGACCCTCCGGGGGGCCCGGCGGGAGGGAAAAGTTAACACCGGCCGCACAGGGGGGTCAAGCAACGAAGACCGTCGCCTGCAGGCCTTCCCGGCGAAGGCTCTCAAGGAACGATGGAAGGCCTGATCGGAGGCTCGATGCCGATGCGGAGCCGGGCGTCCACTGCCGCCGAGACCATCCCCTCGGGACAGGCCATGAAGGGGTTGATGTCGAAGGTCTGGATCTCGTGGAAGTCCATCACGAGCTGGCTGAGCCGCTGGAGGATCTCGCGCAGCTTCGCCATGTCCACGGGTCCTTCCCCCCTGGTGCCCCTGAGCCAGGACACGCCGTGCACGTTCTCCAGCATCTGCTCCGCGTCGTGGTCGGACAGAGGCGCTATCCTGAACGTCACGTCGCGCATGGTCTCGGCGAAGATCCCACCCAGGCCGAACATCATGAGCGGCCCGAAGGCCGGGTCCATGTTCATGCCGAAGATGACCTCGCGGCCCTTCTTGAGGAGCTGCTGCACGATGACGCCCTCGATGCGTGCGGCCGGCACGGCCTCGCGGACGGCCCCGGTCACGCGAGCAAAGCCCTGGCGGATCTCCTCGTCGTTGCGCACGTCGACCATCACGCCTCCCACGTCCGTCTTGTGCACCACGTCGGGCGAGTCCACCTTGACGACCACCGGGTATCCGAGATCCTGCGCCACCTTGACGGCCTCATCCGAGGTGGCCGCCCTGACCGACCGGACCAGGGGGATGCCGTAGGCCACGAGCAGCCTGTTGACCTCCTCCTCGTGCAGCCAGCCGCCGCCCCGTCGCCTGGCTGTCTCGATGATGTCCTCGGCCGCGGCCCGATCCACGCCGAACCTCTCCACCTTGCCCACGGGCTGCCTGCGGAGGTCGCCGTAGCGCACGAGGCTCGCCATGGCCACGGCCGCAGCGTCGGGGAACTCGTAGTTGGGGATGCCCGCCCGATCCAGCTCGGCCAGGATGTCCTCGTCGCCCGTGCCTCCCATGACGCAGGTGACCATGGGTTTTACGATCTTGCGACCCTCGGTCAAGATCGCGTTGATGACCTCCCTGACGTTGACCATCACGGGCGGCACGAACACCACGATGAGGGCGTCCACGTTCGGATCGTCGGCCACGGCCTGCAGGGCCTGGCTGTAGCTCTCCGCGTCGCCAGACCCGATGACGTCCACGGGGTTTCCCTTGGTGGCCTCGACGGGGAGGTGCTGCTTGAGCCTCTCCACGGTCTCGTGCGCGAACCTGGGCACCTCCATGCCAAGCTGCACCACCGCGTCGGTGAGCAGCACACCGGGCCCGCCCGCGTTGGTCACGATGCCGATGCGCTTCCCCTCGGGGAAGCGCTTGGTGGCCAGGGCCTTGGCCATGTCGAACAGCTGGCGCACCGTGTTGGCGCGCAGGATCCCGTTCTGCTCCAGGAGCGCCTGCGCGCCGGCCTCCATGGTGCCTGCCAGGGCGCCCGTGTGCGAGGAGGCCGCGCTGGCCCCCTGCATGGTCCGGCCGCTCTTGACCACCACGATGGGTTTCTTGCGTGTCACGCGACGCGCGATGGGGATGAAGTTTCGCGGGTTTCCGAAGTTCTCCAGGTACAGCAGGATCACGTCCGTGTCCGGGTCGTTCTCCCAGTACCGGACCAGGTCGTTGCCGGAGACGTCCGCCTTGTTGCCCACCGAGGCGAACATGGAGAAGCCCAGGTTCATCTTCTTGGCGTAGTCGAGCAGCACCACGCCCAGCGCCCCGCTCTGGCTCATGAACCCCACGCGGCCCCCCAGCGGCTCCTGCCGCGCGAAGGTGGCGTTCACGTGGTGCTCGGGGTGCGTGTTGATGATCCCCATGCAGTTGGGCCCCATCATGCGCATGCCGTGACGCTTGACCGCATCGAGCACCTGGGACTCGAGAGCGATCCCGTCGCCGCCCACCTCCTTGAACCCTGCCGTGATGACGATCACTGCCTTGACGCCCTTGATGCCGCACTCCTCGATGGTGCGCAGCACGAGCCTGCTGGGGACCACGATGATGGCCAGATCCACCTCGTCCTGGATGGCCAGCACGGACTTGTGGCACCTGATGGAGTGGACCGTGTCCGCGTTGGGGTTGACCGGGTAGACGGCGCCGGGGAACTCGTAGTTGATGATGTTGCGCGTTATCTCGAAGCCGATGGATCCCTTGCGCCTCGAGGCCCCGATGACCGCTATGGACCTCGGCCTGAACAGGGCGTCGAGCGCGTCGCTCCTCATCGCGGCCTTTCCGCTCTGGTCTGGCATCCGACCTCCATGGACCGATCCTCGTCACCGGACCATATAGCGCGGGGCAGGACCGGGCACAACAGCGTCACCCGGGGCTTACCTGCACCATGAACCGGACCGTGATCCAGTCCTCGGCGCAGGTCGTTTCGAACTCGACGCCGGCCGGGTCCTTGAAGCTTCGGGCCAGGTGCTGCTTGCGCACGGCCACTGTGCAGCTGCCCAGAAGATCGTCCGAGAACGGGTCGCGATCCGTGACCGTCACCTCGAAACCGCACATGGTCGTGACCGCGTCCGCTCCTGAGAGCATCAGCGCCCCCACCAGCACGGACGACGTGTCGTCCGGTCCGGCGTGGAACTCTTTTGCGGCTCCCCCCACGAGCCCGTAGCTCACGGACAGATCGCACGCTCCCACCTCCATGGCGCCGCACCGCGAGTCCACGTCCACTCCCACGAGGGTGAGCTCGTAGCGCGCATCCATGTAGGGCGGGGTCCAGCACTTCGAGTCCTTGCAGATCCGGTCTGCCTCGCACACCACGCAGGCATCCCCGGGATGGCCCGTGCCGCAGCGATCCTCGGTCTGCGCCGGGGCGAGCAGGCAGTCGGCCCGCTCGTCGCAGCAGCCGTCGCACCCGGCCTCGCAGCAGCCGCCTCGCACGACCACCTCGTCCGCCACGGGCAGAAGGGAGGCCGCCGCGGCGATGCCCTGCTCGAGCCAGTCCAGTGTCACGTCGCCCACGGCCACCAGCGTTCCGCCCGGAGGCTCGACCGCGGGCGTGGACCACTTGGCGAGAAGCCCGTCCGCCAGCGAAGCGGCCATGTCCGCCGGGCACGTGCGGGGCACGAAGTCCACGAGCGCCTCCTCCAGCGCCCCGGCCAGCGCCAAATGCGCCTCATCCGGATCGCCGGCCAAGAGGAGCAGGCTGGCGTGCGTGCCGGTGCTCGTGAGCCCGGCCGACGCGAGCACTCCCACCAGATCCTCCTCGTCGAGATGTCCGAGGGCCATGGCATCCACGCCGCAGCGCAGGGCCCTCACGTGGCCCACGCTCTCGTAGTAGCCCCTGAGGGCCATGAGCGAGAGATCCTTCTCGAGGGCCTCGACGAACCTTCCGGCCTGGTCCGCCTCGTCGAAGCGCACATGGACGAGCTCCTCGTCCGCGAGGGTGACCAGGGACGAGCCGTCCCCCATCTCGCACACCCCGGAGCTCACGGGGCTCTCGAGCTTGAGCTTGAACCTCGTGAGAGGCAAAGGCCTTGCCGAGGCCAGACCCGGCTCTGCCTCCCGTCCTGGACGCGGCCGGCACGCGGCCGACGGATCCGGCGCGGCCATGAGCACGCGCAGAGTCACGGTCCGGCCGGCCGGGTCAAAGAGTCGGTCCACCTCGGGCCTTTTCACGACGGAGAGAAGAGGCCTGTAGAACAGGGCCCCGTCGTGGGACCTGCGGTACATGGGAAACGCGGTCCCTTCCCAGCGGCAGTCCACATCCACCGGCTCGAGGATCGTGTTCGCGCCGAACCCCGGGTCCAGGTTCCCTGCCCCGATGGACGCGCCTCCGCTGCACACGAGCTCGGGAGTGCCGTCGGTCCCAGAGACAAGGCCCGAGCGCGGTCCGCAGGCCACGATGAAAACCATGCTCCCCTGAGCCACATGAAAGATCGGACGCATCCTCGTTGACCTCCTGGCGACGTTCGGCATCCTGTATATCCGGTGCCCACAGGCTCCGCAACAGCCCCCATGCCAGATGGGATTTGGCTGCAAGTAAAACCCAATGTTGACAAGAAGGTGGCATTTTGCTCTAATCATCACGCTTTCACGGCAGAAGGAGACGCCCCATGGGTGACCTCACCAAGTGGGAAACCAAGGCCGCAACGATCAACATCATCTTCCCCATCGCCGGGGTCGTCGCGCTCCTCTTGCTCATCGTCGTGATGACGGTCATCAAGCCGAAGCAGCCGGAAAACCAGAAGAAGAAGCCCAAGGAAGCGGCCGGCATGGTCGAGCTCGGGAGCGAGGAAGAAGAAGTCGATTGGGGCAGCTTCTGACAGTCCAGCACCTCTTCGCTTGAAAGCATCCCCTGCACAACTGGTCTGGCGTGGATTCGAGGGCACGAGCCTGCCCGGCTGGCTCGCCTCGGAGATCGCCTCGGGGCGGTGCTCGGGCGTCGTGCTGTTCTCGCGCAACGTCGAGCATCCGCGCCAGACATGGGAGCTCTGTCGCGCGCTCAACGAAGCGCGCACCCCCATCGCCGTGGCCGTCGATCAGGAAGGCGGCCGCGTCGCGCGGCTGCGCGAGCCCCACTTCACGCGCTTTCCGCCTGCCCGGACCATGGCCTCCCACGGCACATCCGATCGGCTGGAGGCTCTGGGCCGGGCCATGGGGCTCGAGATGAGGGCAGTGGGCATCAACCTCGACTTCGCGCCCGTCGTGGACGTGGAGGATTCCCTGGCCGGCGTCATCGGCGATCGCTCCTTCGGCGGCGACCCCGAGGAAGCGGCGCACCTCGCCATGAGCTGGCTCGCGGGGCTGCAGAGCACCGGGGTCGTCGGTTGCGTCAAGCACTACCCCGGGCACGGCGGCGCGTCCTGCGACAGCCACGTGGATCTGCCCACGGTGGGCGGAGACGAGGCGAGGCTCGCCCAGACGCACCTGGCGCCGTTCAGGACGGCGGTCAGGCGCGGCGTCCGGGCCATCATGGCAGGACACCTGATCGTCCCCTGGGTGGACCCGCACTGGCCCGCCTCCATGTCTCCGGCGCTCCTGAGGGAGATGCTCCGCAGCGACATGGGGTACGCGGGCATCATCGTGAGCGACGATCTCGAGATGGGGGCGATACTCGGGAAAGCGACCGTTGGAGAGGCCGCCGTTCGCTGCGTGGCGGCGGGCTGCGACGCGGTGCTCGTGTGCACCAGCCGCGAGCGACAGGAGCAAGCCGTCAGTGCCCTGTGCCGGGAAGCCGAGACGACCGAGGCGTTCGGGCGCATGGTGGAGCGCAGCACGGCGCGGATCGAGAAACTGCTGGCCGGGCTCGAGCCTCCGCCGGAGGAGTTCGACCCGGCCCGCCTGCGCAGCGAGGCCATCCTCGGCCTCGTGGGCCCATCGCAAGGATGAGCCGTTGAGCAGGATCCACGGAAACACGACGGGGCTCGCTCCCAGCGATCGCAAGGAGCTGGAGCGTTTCTACAACAGGCATGTCGAGCCGGAGCTGGTGGTGAATCAGCTCGTGGCGAACCGCCTCGTGGAGGTCTCCCGGCGGATAGAGCGGCAGGTGGGGCTGCTTCTGGACAGGTCGGGCCGCGTCACCCATGTCATCGTGGGCGACGCAGGCCGTATCCAGATCCCGGACCTGGGCCGCGAGCGGGTTGGCCCGCGCAGGCTCAGGGGCCTGAGGCTCGTGCACGTGCACCCGTCGGGCTCCCTTCTGGACCTGGAAGACATCCTGGACCTGACCCGGCTCAGGCTGGACCTGGTGTGCGCGCTCATCCCCGACTCCACGGGCACCAACCCGCACGTGCACCTGGCCTACCCCGTGTACGCCCCCGGGACCCCCGATCCCTACGAGAGGACGGGGCCCACGCCGCTCTCCGCCCTCGAGCTGGACTTCGAGAAGCTCGTGAGAGCCCTCGAGGAGGAGCTGCGCCGGAGCCACGCGGACATCCCCGCGGGCAAGGACGGCAGGGCCATCCTGGTGCGCGCGTCCTCGCCCCGCGATGCCGGCGGCGATTCGAGCCTCGCCGAGCTGGCGAGGCTCGCCACGAGCGCTGGGGTCACCGTCACCCGCCACGCCCACCAGGTGCGCCAGAAGATCGACCCCAACACGATCGTGGGCAAGGGCAAGCTCCTCCAGATCATCACCCACTCCATCAAGGACGACGCGGACGTGCTCATCTTCGACCACGACCTGTCGGCCAAGCAGGCGCGGGCCATCGCGAGCTACACGGACATGCGGGTCATCGACCGCACCCAGCTCATCCTGGACATCTTCGCCCAGCGGGCGCGGACCAGCGAGGGCAAGCTGCAGGTGGAGCTGGCCCAGATGCGCTACATGATGCCGCGCCTCGTCGAGCGCGACGACGCGCTGAGCCGGCTCACGGGCGGCATCGGAGGCCGCGGGCCCGGCGAGACCAAGCTCGAGATCGGTCGCAGAAGGGTGCGCGAGCGCGTGGACCAGCTGGAGCGCCGCATCGATACCCTGGCCGGACAGCGGCGCCAGCAGCGCCGGCGTCGCGTGCGCTCCGGTATCCAGATCGTGGCCCTCGTGGGCTATACCAACGCTGGCAAGTCCACCCTCCTCAACACCCTGACGGGCTCCGACGTGCCCGCAGAGGACCGGCTCTTCGCGACCCTGGATCCCACCACCCGCAAGCTCAGGCTTCCCGAGGGCCGCGAGGTGCTGCTGGCCGACACCGTGGGGTTCATCCGTCACCTGCCCGAGTCCCTGGCGCGGGCGTTCCGGGCCACACTGGAGGAGATCTCCGAGGCCACGGTCATCGTGAACGTGCTCGACGCCTGCGACCCGGAGGCGGACATGCACATTGCCACGGTGGAAGGCATCCTGGGCGAGATGGACCTCTCGGCCATCCCTCGCATAGTCGCCATCAACAAGGTCGACCGCGCCGATCCGCAGGCCGTGGCCAGGCTCGTGCACGACACGGACGGAGTGCCCATCTCGGCCCGCAGCACGAAGACCGCCGCCGGGCTTCTCGAGAGGATCTCGCTCGTCTGCGACCGCGCCGCTGGCAAGGCAGGCGGGACCGCCGGGTTTTTTTAGGCCATGGACGAGGCGCACCTCGCATCCTTGCCCGACCAGCCCGGCGTCTACGTCTTCGTGGACGCGAGGGGACGTACCCTGTACGTGGGCAAGGCCCGCAGCCTGCGCAAGCGCGTCCGCCAGTACTTCACGGAGCACACGAGCGATACGCGCTTTCTCGTGCACCAGATCCGCACCCGCGCCACCGCCGTCAGGACCTTCGCCACGGCGGGTGACAGGGAGGCCCTTCTGCTCGAGAACTCGCTCATCAAGGAGCTCAGGCCCCGCTACAACGTGAGGCTCAAGGACGACAAGAGCTACCTGTGCATCCGGGTGGACCTGCGCAAGCGCTGGCCGAGGCTCGAGCTCGTGCGCAGGCCCGAGCCGGACGGCTCGCGCACGTTCGGCCCCTACCACTCCGCCCGCAGCGCCCGCGAGCTCAAGCGCTTCCTCGACCGCCGCTTCATGCTGCGCGTGTGCAAGGACACGAGCTTCGCCGCGAGAAAGAGGCCCTGCCTGCAGCACGAGATGGGCAGGTGCCTGGCGCCCTGCACCCTCGCCGTGGATCACGACCCGTACATGCAGAACGTCCGCCAGGCCGTCCTGTATCTCGAGGGCCGCGTGGACGATCTCGTCGACCTGCTCGAGGAGCAGATGAGGTCCTTGTCCGCGAGCATGCAGTACGAGAAGGCCGCCGAGGTCCGCGACCGCCTCGAGGCCGTTCGGCACGCACGCGAGAAGCAGAGGGTCGTGGCAGTCACCGGCATCGACCAGGACGCCCTGGCGGTGGCCCGGTCGGACGAGCGCGCGACTTTGGCCGTGCTGTTCTTCCGCCGCGGCGTGCTCACGGGCCTTCACGAGCTCAAGGTGGCGGTCACGGCCCTCGCCGACGAGGATATCCTGGCCTCCTTCGTGGGCCAGTACTACGCCAAGGACCACGCCATCCCGGACGAGATCCTCCTTCCCGTGGCACTTCCGGAGGCCGACATCATCGAGCCCGCGCTCGCCCATGAGCGCGGCTCGAAGGTCGCGCTGCTCGTCCCGCGGCGCGGCCATCGCCGCGACCTCGTGGATCTCGCCATGGAGAACGCCCGGGGCCTTCTTGCGCGCTGGGACCGGATGGAGGATCCCTCGACCGAGCGGCTCGCCAGGCTGCAGGCGAAGCTGGGCCTGCCCATGGTGCCCGAGCGCATCGAGTGCATGGACATATCCCACACGGCAGGCGCGCAGACCGTGGGAAGCATGGCGGTCATGATCGATGGCAAGCCGGAGCCTTCCTTCTACCGCAGGTTCCGCGTGCGCGCCGACACGGGCGGAGACGACTACGCGGCCATGCGCGAGGTGCTCGAACGGCGCTTCGACCGCGCCCGGGGAGGGCAGCCCGGCTGGGAGCCTCCGGACCTGCTCGTGCTCGACGGAGGACGCGGCCATCTGCGCATGGCCGAGGAGGTGCTGGTGGAGCTGGGCATCGGGGACGTGGCCCTCGCCTCCATCGCCAAGGACCGGCGCCGCGCCGAGGCCGCGGCGTTGCACCGCAAGGTGCGCGCGAGGCTCGCCGGGCAGGATGAGCCCGACAAGCCCGAGGACCAGGCAGGCTACGACACCGTGTTTTTGCCGGGGCAGAAGAACGGCCTGCCGGTCAGAGGGCCGGCGTCCGACCTCTTTTTGATCGCCCGGCTACGCGACGAGGCCCACCGCTTCGCCCTGGGGTACCACCGCAAGCTGCGCTCCAAGAAGACGTTCGAGAGCGCGCTGACCGGCATTCGCGGCGTGGGGCCGGCAACGGCTCGCAAGCTCCTTGCAGCTTTCGGCAGCGTGTCCGCCGTGCGCGAGGCAACAGCGGACGAGATGGCGTCTCGCGCGGGCGTGCCGCCCTCGACGGCCCATCGTGTCGCGCAGGGCCTCGGGGCTCTTGCCCCGGACGAGCCCGACAAGGCCTGAGCTCGCGCATTCGAAGGTCACGCTCGACGCCGGCCCGGCTCGGCGCTATGCTGCCGTCATCGGGCTCTCGCGCCCCACGACGACAGGAAATGCACATGAGATCAGCGTGGACAGAAGGACTCGCGCTCGCGCTCGCGCTCGCCGGGTGCAACGAGGGCGGCACGGGCCAGCCCACGGATACGGCAGTGGACATGGTCTTGGACGTCGTCGAGGAGGGTGGAGACCTGGCCATGGACCAGGCCCAAGATCCCGTTGAGGAGCCTGAGTCCGAGCCGGAACCGGTGTGCTTGTACCCG
>JBFYZU010000297.1:0-9533 GCA_041309365.1 Myxococcota bacterium | reverse complement strand
TGGTGTGGTGGTAGTCCAGGCGGATGCCGGGGATCATGACCAGGCCATCGATGGGCCTGAGACTCGCTTCCAAAAAACCTGCGAGGTCCCACATCCCCTCTCTGGTGTCGAGCTCCGCCAGGTCCACCCCCGAGAGGTTATCCGTCTCGAAGCCCAGGGCCGGGGCTATGGCCTTGGCCTGGAAGAGGCTCGGTTGCATGTCGATGCCCACGTCCAGCTGGGCCCACCTCGACAGCTCGATCACGAGATCCTGCCGGTGGCTGACGATGAAGGTGTCCAGGTCGAACTTGACGTTGGTGCCGATGTTGCCGTCGGCGCCCAGCCAGCCGAACTGGGCAGATGCCAGGTACGTGAGCCTGGGCCCGAAGGTGTGCTTCCACTGGATCTGGGCAACGTGAAACCCGTTGCGGATCCCCACGGCGTTCAGCGAAGGGTCGCTGTTCGTGTCGGTGAACAGGAACCTGAACGCGTCGCTATCGCCCACAACGCCGAGCCTGAGCTCGTCTTTGTCGCCCGGGCGGTACATGGAGAACACCTGATAGTCCCAGTACACTGGCGCCACGGTCAAGCCGATGTCGAAGTTGTCTTTGAGCAGACCACCTCCGGCCTCGAGAACGGCATCGATGTAGGACCGTCGTATGGAGGCGCCGAAGTAGCCCTTGTCCAGTATGGGGCCCCATGTCCACAGGGAGGCGTCGATGATGTCCACGTCGCCCACCAGGTGCCAGCTGTCCGGGATGCTCCACTTGGGCTTCACGTTGACGATACCTCCCGTGCCCCGGCCGTAGCGGACGGAGAAGTTGCCCGGGATGAACTCGATCTCTTCGATGAATTCGGAGTTGATGACGGAGCTGAGCGCACCGAAGTGATACGCCAGGGGAATGGGGTGATCGTCCATCATGATGAGCGAGTCGCCGGGAGAAGAGCCCCTGATGATGAGAAGGCCGGAGCTGGCAGGTGCGCGAGCCATTCCGGGCATGTTCTGCACGGACTTGAGAAGATCCCCGCCCGTTCCGGGCATCATGAGGATCTCCTCCGTGTTCAGCGTGTGCGATACGACCTGCTCCTGTTTGTCCTTCTCGCCCTTGACGACCGTGACGTATTCCTGCTCTTCGTCCTCGACCTTATCGGGCGGCGGATCGGGCGGTAGCGCAACCGAAGGTTCGCCCGGCACGACGGTATCCGTCCCGGTGGGATCCGCCTTGTCCTTTCCGATCTTCTTCTTGAGCTCTTCCTTGATGAAGAAACGGTACTTGTAGAGGATCTCGGACTGCACGGCCACGCCGTCCACCATGGCAGGCTCGAACTCGAACTGCCATGCAGCGTCCATGGCGGCCTCGTCGAAGTCCTGGCCCGCTGATTCCACGACCTCGACGCCCGTGACATAGCCCTCTGCGTCGATCTGGATTTCGAGCACCACGTCCGCCTCCAGTCCCTGGGCCAGGGCGCCGGCAGGGTACTCTGCGGGCACGAACGTGACGAGCGATGGCGGGGAGAGCTCCTGGGCATCCTCCTGGGCGGAGGCGATGTCGGCCAAGAAGAGCACGGGAGAGATGATCGCGAGGACCAGGGTGCAAGAAGACCCCACCATCAGAGCATTCCGGCCTGCCTCTTGCTGATCTCCGCAATCAGGCTCTTGGCCTGTTCGTGGCGAGGCTCGAGATCCAGGGTCGTTTGCAGATCTTGCTTGCAATCTTCGAGCTTGCCCTTCTGGTAGCGGACTATGGCTCTGAGGAAGTAGCTCTCCGCATAGCCGGGGACGAAGCGGATGGCCCTGTCGATCGACGGAAGGGCCGCATCGAAGTCCCGCTTCTTGAGGGCCTCCTTGGCGTTCCTGAGCAAATAGGCGAGTATCTCTCGGCTGTCGGCCAGGCTAAGGGCCTCCTCGTGCTCCGGATCCTTCGACAGTATGTAGTCGAGGGCGTTTGTGGCCTCCGCATACTTGCCGGCCATGAGGAAGCTCGTGGCGAGCTTGCAACGCACCGAGTGATCGTCTGGCAGCTTGAATACCGCGTCCGAGGCAGCGTTGATGGCATCCTCGTAATCGCCCGTGGAGAAGGCCAGAAGCCAGCGGGAGAGCAGGGGGGCCACATCGTCTGGAGTGCGGTTCTTGTGCTTGCCACTCCCGGAGATGCGGTCCTCCACGATGTCCACGAACGAGAGCCTCTCGTAGTCTTCCGGCTCCTCCCCGTCGTCGTCGAAGTCTATCTCGATGGGTTCGCTCGTCTTGCCTTCTCGACTCATCCGTGCTCCTGCCAGGCCCTTATGCTTCTTTTGCGTCCGTTGCGCAAGTGCGCCAGCCCTAGCCGAACCACGTGAAGCTGTCGCTTCGCCCCTTCTCGGCCGCCGGGAACTTCATCTTCTGGACCTGCTTCTTGGTGCACTTGTTGATGGCCGGATCGGAGCAACTGACCGAGGTGACCTTCGTGACCTTTCCTTCTTCGTTCACGGAGTAGGAAAATTTGCACACGTCCGATGTGTACGTCTTGCACGCTTTGCGCCAGGCTTTCTCCTGTTTGAGCAGGACCTTGTCAAGGTCCGCGTACTTGAGCTTGCCGGCCTTGACGAAGTCGTAGTCGAGAGTCCTGGTCTTCTCGTCGGTCGTGCCGAATGAGACCTTCTCCTCGATGTCGGAGTACCCGCTCTTCTGGATGAGCAGATTCACCTCCACGCCGTTTTCGAGCTCCATGCTCCAGGTGCAGGGCGTTTCGCCCTTGCTCTCGCCGTTGGCGTACACCTTGGCCCCTGTGGGGGAGCTCTTCACCGTGAAGACCCTGTCCACGGCTGCCTTCTCCAGCGTGGCGGAAATGGACTGCTCCAGGCTGGACCATGTGAGGTTCTTCTCCACGGTCTTGTAGCCGTCCATTTCCCACGTGATGGTCTGCTGCTGGCCCACGGTGACGCCCAGGTCCGTGAGCGTGAGAGGGGTGGTGCCCTTGTCCACGCCGTCGATCTTCACCTTCGCCCCGGTGGGAGCAGATACCACCTCGAGCTTCTTGCCCACCTCGGGCTCCTCGGGTCCGCCGCACTTGTCGGCAAGGCCGCAGATGGCCACGATGCACGATATCCCTGCCATTTTGTACATGTGAACCTCTTTCTATCTTCTATCGATTCCTTTAGCCCATGACTCGAGCCTTGCGAGAGGAGAGCCCGTGCCGGGGTCGAAGTCCTGGCCGGTGATGAGCTCGAAGAGCGCGATGTACCGTCGTGCCGCCTCGATGCGGATCTGGTCGGGTATATGAGGCACCGGACCATCACCGGAGTAGCCGTGGGTGTCTACGAGCCATCGACGCAGGTACTCCTTGTCCAGTCCCAGAGGCTCCTCGCCACTTGCCATGCGCGCCTCGTAGCTTTCCGCCATCCAGTATCGGGAGGAGTCGGGAGTGTGGATCTCGTCGATGACCACGATGGTGCCGTCCTGCCTCCTGCCGAACTCGTACTTCGTGTCCACCAGGATGAGGCCACGCGATGCCGACCATATGGTTCCGGCCTCGAACAGGTCGAAGCTCATCCTGGCCATGGTGTCGAAGGTCGCCGCGTCGAGTATTTTCTGCTCGAGGATCTGCTCGCGCGAGACCGTCTCGTCGTGATCGCCATGGGCCGCCTTGGTGCTCGGAGTCAGGATGGGTCGCGAGAGCCTCTGGTTCTTCGTCATGCCATCGGAAAGGGGGTTCCCGGCGAAGTTGCGGCACCCGTTCTTGTAGTGGGTCCATATGGAGGTGGATGTGACGCCGGTCATGTAGGCGCGCACCACCATCTCTACGGGCAGAGGCTTGCAGTCCACGGCCACGAGAACATTGGGGTGCGGGACCTCCACGACGTGGTTTTCGACCCTGTCCGCCGTCAGGTCGAACCAGAATTTCGAGATGAGGTTCAGCACGGCGCCCTTGTACGGGATGGTGCCCAGGATGCGGTCGAAAGCGCTCACCCGATCCGTCGTCACCAGCACGCGCCGTCCATCGTTGATGTAGATATCGCGGACCTTTCCTCGCGAGGGCTCGCCAAGCCATGGCAGCTGCGTCTCGTCTATCGTCCACTGCAAGGCCTCGGCGATCCGTTCACGCTCCATCTCGCTCTCCTACCTTGCCCCAAAGACCCTCTCGAAGATAGCATCCACGTGCTCGAGGCTTCTCGCGGGGCTCAGGAGCTTCTTGAGCCTCTTCTTGCCCAGCCTCTTCACGATGATCTGCTCCTTGACGAGCATCTGCTCGAACGTGCCCTCGCCGTCGGCGGTGGCCATGGCGCAGCGCTGCACGATGCGGTAGGCCGCTTGGCGGTCGAGGCCGCTCTCGGTGAGCGCCAAGAGGACGCCCTCCGAGTAGATGGTCCCGTTCGTGAGTGCGAGGTTGCGCTTCATGCGCACCTTGTCCACCTCGATGCCCTCGATGATCTTCGAGAGCCTCCGGAGGAGGAAATGCGTGGCCGTCGTGGCGTCGGGTGCGATGACCCTCTCCACCGAGGAGTGGCTGATGTCGCGCTCGTGCCACAGGGCGATGTTCTCCATGGAGATGTCCGCATACCCGCGCACCAGCCGGGCGAGCCCGCACACGTTCTCCGCGAGGATGGGGTTTCTCTTGTGCGGCATGGCGCTGGAGCCCTTCTGCTTCTTGCCGAATGGCTCGAACAGCTCGGAAACCTCGGTTCGCTGCAGGTGGCGGATGGTCAAGGCTATCTTCTCCGCCGTGCCGGCCAGCACGGCGAGCGAGGCGAAGAACCATGCGTGACGATCTCGCTGGACGATCTGGTTGGAGACCTGTGCGATCCCGAGGCCGAGGCTCGATAGAGCGTGCTTCTCGATGACCGGGCTGAGGTGCGAGTAGGTGCCCACGGCCCCGCTTATCTTGCCAACCGCAATTTCCCTCGTGGCCTGACGGATGCGCTTTTTGGCCCTACCGGTCTCCTCGTACCACAGGGCCAGGACCAGCCCGAGGGTGATGGGCTGGGCGTGGATCCCGTGGGTGCGGCCCACCATGACGGTGTGCCGGTGCTCCATGGCCTGGGTGCGAATGGCGCTCCTGAGCCTGTCGAGCTCCTTCAGGATGAGAAGGCCGGCTCGCTCGAGCCTCATGGCGAAGGCCGTGTCGAGCACGTCGGACGAGGTCATGCCTAGGTGGATGTAGCGAGCAGAGTCACCTGCTTGCTCCTGTACGTGTGTCAAAAAAGCGATGACGTCGTGATGGACCTCGGACTCGATCCGGGCGATCCGTTCGGGATCCAGTGTCTTCACCGAGCGATGAACCGCATCTGCAGTACCCTTGGGTACCACCCCTGCAGCTTCCATCGCCCTGCATGCCGCGAGCTCCACATCGAGCCACGTCCTGAACCTGACATCCTCCGACCACAGCTCGGCCATCTCGGCCGTGGAGTATCTGGGTAGCATCGTCCGTACACCTTAACGACAGTCGTATGTCACGGTCAAGACGATCGAGCCGGACGGGCAGGGTGCCCGGCAACGTCGACGATCCACCTATCCCCTCCTTTTCTCAGGCGAATCGGTCACGGTCGATGATACTCGGCCTCGTTGACACCGGCACGACCGTGGCCTATTTTCCAGCGGTCATGAGAGGCTCCCGAAAAGTCCGGCAGATGTTCCTCGATTTCTTCGCCGAAAGGGATCACCATATCTGTCCTTCGGCCCCGGTGGTTCCCCACGGAGATCCCACGCTCCTGTTCACCAATGCGGGAATGAACCAGTTCAAGGACATCTTCCTCGGGACTCGAGCGGCTGATCACCGGCGCGTGGCCGATACGCAGAAGTGTATCCGGGTCTCGGGCAAGCACAACGACCTCGACGAGGTGGGGCGCGACTCCTACCACCACACATACTTCGAGATGCTCGGCAACTGGTCCTTCGGGGACTACTTCAAGAGCGAGGCCATTGCCTGGGCCGTCGAGCTGCTCGTCCAGAGGTATGGGATACCTGGAGATCGACTGTGGGCCACCGTGTTCGGTGGCGACGAGGAACTCGGTCTCCCACCCGACGAGGAGGCCGAATCGTTGTGGCCCCGGGTGACCCCGATCCCGGCGATACGGGTCCTGAGGTTCGGAAAGAAGGACAACTTCTGGGAGATGGGTCCCACGGGGCCGTGTGGCCCGTGCTCCGAGATCCACATCGATCTCGGGCCGGGCGCTTGCAACATACCCGATCATCCTGCGGACGGATCGCGCTGCAGGGTCAACGGCGATTGTGGACGATTCATCGAGATATGGAACCTCGTGTTCGTCCAGTTCAACCACAGGCCCGACGGCAAGCTCGAGCCCCTTCCCGCCCGGCACGTGGACACGGGGATGGGCTTCGAGAGGCTCGTGGCCCTCGACGCCATTCTCGAGCCGATGATCGCCGGGGAGCAGTTCGTGTTCTCCAACTACGGCACGGATCTCTTCGCTCCCGTGTTCCAGGGTCTCGAGCAGATCACTGGCGTGGCGTTCTCGCCCTCCATGGCTCCTGCGGAGCTCACGGCCTATCGCGTGATCGGGGATCACATCCGCACCCTCTGCATCGCCATGGCCGATGGGGTCATGCCCGACAAGAAGGGAAGGGGGTCCGTGCTCCGATCGCTGGTGCGCAGGGCCGCCCGGTTCGGACGCCAGGTGCTGCATCTCGAGGAACCATTCCTGCACAGGCTCGTGCCCCGGGTGGCCGAGGTATACGACGGCGTGTTCCCCGAGGTGGGGCAGAGGCTGGACCACATCACGCTCGTGCTCAGGGCCGAGGAGCAGAGCTTCGGCCGAACCATCGACCGCGGCATCGAGAGGTTTTCCAGGCTCGCCTCCTCGGTGAAGCAGGACTGCCGCACGATCGACGGCGTCGAGGCCTACAGGATGTACCACCAGGACGGGTTCCCCCGTGACCTCATCGATCAGATGGCGCGCGAGCGCGGGCTTCGCGTGGACGAGGAGGGATGGAAGAGGGGCGAGGATGAGCACCGCAGGGCCTCGGAGGGTCGCCCTGACCAGCCCACCTTCGATCACTCCGAGCTCGAGGGGCTGAGCGCCACGACGTTCGTCGGATACCGCGAGAGGGCAGAAGCGGACGGTGGGGGGACCGTGGCCGAGGCTAGGCTGATCAAGGTCGTGGGAACGGAGGTGGCCATACTGGATCGCACCCCGTTCTATGCTGAGGCCGGTGGCCAGGTGGGCGACACCGGGACCATCGAGGCGGACGGCTTCAGGTTCGATGTCGACGACACGGTGCGCGTCGGTGCGGTCACGGTCCACTTCGGTGAGCTGGTAGAGGGTGACCTTACGTCGCTGCCGGAGAAGGTCACGGCGCGAGTCGATGCCCACCGTCGCGCCGACATTGCAGCGAACCACACTGCCACGCACCTCCTGCACTGGGCACTGCGCCGGGTGCTGGGCGATCACGCCGCCCAGCAGGGCTCCCTCGTGCATCCCGGATACCTGAGGTTCGATTTCACCCACCCGAAGGCCATGACGCGCGGGCAGGTGGACGAGGTCGAGCGGCTCGTCAACAGGCGCGTGGTCAGGGACATCCCTCTGGGCATGCACGAGGAGGGTCTGGATGAAGCCAGGGCCAGGGGTGTGACCGCGCTCTTCGGTGAGAAGTACGGCGAGAGGGTCCGGGTGGTCCAGGTAGGGGAGTTCTCCCAGGAGCTCTGCGGTGGCACCCACTGTGCGAGTACGGGCGAGGTCGGATACTTCCGTATTAGTGCCGAGACGGCAGTGGCCGTTGGTGTGCGTCGTATCGTTGCCGTCACCCGCGAGGCCGCCGTAAAAGAGGCCCAGGAGCAGCGGAGATTGCTTCTGGGCGCCTCCCATGCGCTCTCCGTGGGCCCTGCCGAGCTCCTCGACCGCGTCGAGGCCACGCAGCTCCAGCTCAGGCAGTACAAGAAGCTCGAGACCGAACGGGTGACCCGCGACCTGGGCGAGCAGAGGCGCAAGATGGTGGAGTCGTTCGAGACCCTGGCAGGTGTCCAGGTGCTCGTGGACGTGCTGGACGGGGCTGATCGAAAGCAGCTCTCGGCCCTGGCCGATGCACTTCGTTCTGGCAACGAGCCGGTAGCGGGCGTGCTCGTGGGCGTCAAGCAAGACGTGGTGGCCGTGCTGGCGTTCGGCACGAAGGATCTGGCCGACGCCGGCAGGCTGGACGCTGGCGCCATCGTCGGGGCCATGGCCAGGCTGGCCGGTGCCAGGGGAGGGGGACGCAAGGATTTTGCGCAGACCGGCTGGAAGGGTACGGCAAACCTGGAAAGAGCCCTGGCCGAGGCGAGGGAGATGCTCGAGAGTCAGCTCGGCGACGGGTGACCGGGTCTGGCATTCGATGTCGAAACGGAGTAAGGACGGTTTCGTAGCGGTTTTCCATGCTGCTGAAGAAGGTAAAGGCGAAGTTCTGGTCCTTCATCTGGTTCTTCCTGCTACCTGCCATCATGGCGGTGGCTGCGGAGTACCTCATCGTGGATCTGCAGGTCGTGGACGAGATGGCGCCCTGGCGCATCATCCTTTTTTTGGCCGCGGCAGCCTTCATCTTCCTCTCGGTCAAGGCGTACCTTCCGTTCTGGTCGCATCCGGAGATCGAGGCCGTCAAGAACCACAATCGCGTGCGCAAGGAGGCCGCCCAGCTGCGCCGTCGCATCGATCGGTTCGTTCCCGGCCTCAAGCGCCGTATCACCTACCTCGTGCGTCAGATCGAGGATGGTCATCTCGAGGGCGCGGGGCTACGCTACCAGCGAGAGAACCTGGCCAAGAGCCGCTCTCTCGAGGCGGACCTGGATCGCGCCAGGCAGACCGTTGAGCAACTACTCTCTCGCGAGGACTCGGACGGGGAAATGCAGGAGCTCTTCGGAAGCCTGCGCAGCAAGGGCGTCCCCGCACGCATCCTGCCCAGCCAGGACTCTACCCTGGAGCTCGTGAAGATCTTCGGCACGGCCATCGTCCTGGCATTCATGCTCAGGGCCGTCGTGGTGGAGCCATTCCGCATCCCCAGCGCATCGATGGTGCCCACCCTGCAGATTGGCGATCACATCTTCGTCAACAAGTACATCTACGGGGTGAAGCTCCCCTATGTGATGAAGAGCAAGCTCGGTGTCCGTGCACCCGGCCGTGGCGAGGTCATCGTCTTCCAGTTCCCCAACAACCGGAACAAGGACTTCATCAAACGCGTGGTGGGCATCCCGGGCGACGTGCTCGAGATCCGCGAGGGCGTCCTCTACGTCAACGATCAGGAGGTGCCACGCTGTCGAGTGAAGGAGGTCACCTACGAGGACCGCGATCAGGAGACGCTGAAGTGGGAGAAGGACACGGGCGTGCTCTTCCTCGAGCACCTCGGCAACTCCTACTACACCGTCATGCAGAACCCCTACGTCTACCCCACATCATGGGGGCCCGAGCGCGTTCCGGATGGCAAGGTCTTCGTCATGGGTGACAACCGGGACCACAGCTATGACAGCCGTTCCTGGGGGGGAGTCCCCTTCGATCTCATCAAGGGTCGGGCGTTTCTCATATGGTGGTCCAACGGGCCCAAATCCAACCCCCTGCGCCTCGACCGAATGGGACACATGCTCGCGTCCGAGCCC
>JBFYZU010000296.1:0-2937 GCA_041309365.1 Myxococcota bacterium | reverse complement strand
GGGGCATACGGTCACGTCGGTGCGGACCGCGAGTGAAGAAATCCAGCGTGCTGGATTTGTTCACGAGGGACCACGAGCAAGGCCCGAAGGGCCGGCGCAGTGCACGTCCTGTCCAAAAGATATGCCCAGTGATGCCTTCCGGCAGTAGCGGTCTTTCGCGGTGGGACCGGCTCGGTGCGCGCCCGCCAGGGCTTGTGCAGCTCTTCGGGGAGCGCGAGAGGGAGGAGAAGCTGCTTGCCGGGCGGGGGCGATGAGAGCACCAGGTGGCGGACGACATCTCGGCGCAGCCGCGCGTTGGAGGCGAGCACGCCATGATAACGCGTCGTGTTGAAGTAGGGGGCGGGCACCAGGGCGCACAGGCGCGCCAGAAAGTCCATGGGGTCGAGCACGACGGTTCTGGTGCCGTCCTTGAACGGCTTCTTGAGCTTGGTAGCTCGACCTTTGACATACCGGCCCCCGTCGCCGTCACTGACGTTGCCAGCAGCTGTGCATCTCCGGCCGTGGCGTGGTCCGGGAGCGCGTACGGGGTCGTCTGGGAGGACGACAGAGACTCCGGCGTCCCCACCCAGATCTACTTCGGCAGGATCTCGACCTCCGGGGCACCCATCGTCGCCAACACGCGGATCAGCCTGAGCGAATATGAAGCCGCCAAGCCCGGCATCGTGTGGACGGGCAGCCGGTGGGTGGTGGGCTGGACCCATGGCCTCTGGCCATACTCGGTGTTCGTCACGAGACTGTGGAACTCGGGATCGAAGGTGGGCTCCGATCTGACCGTCACGACCACGGCGGCCTACAATACGAAGGTCGATCTCGTCTGGACCGGCAGCGAGGTCGGAATGGTCTGGGACGACATCCGGGACGGGCCGATGCACATCTACATGAACCGCATGGACGTGTCCGGTGCGAAGGCCGGCACGGACACGCGAATAGACAACTCGCCGACCGTGTCGACGAACTGGCCGGGCAACCCTTCAATCTCCTGGACGGGAAGCGAGTTCGGCGTGACGCTCGCGGACTCCGTCTCTTCGGACTGGGAAATCTTCTTCACGAGGGCAACGGCCCTCGGGGCCAAGGTCTCCGGCGACGTCCGGGTGACGGACGTCGCCGGGACGTCGAACGGGCCCAGCATCGCCTGGTCGGGATCCATGTTCGCCATCGCCTGGATAGACGCGCGCGACGGTCACAACGAGGTCTACATCACGCTCCTCACGGCAGCGGGGGTCGAGTCCACCGCGGACACGGGGATGAAGATCTCGTCGATCGCCAAGACGGAGGCCACCATAGCCTGGGCGGCCGACTCGTGGGCCGTCGCCCACAGGGAGAACACCTGGCCCAACGAGGTCCTCTTCGGGTACATCGATCCATCCACGCTGCCATGATGAGTTCCAACGTCCCGGTGAACGACGCATCGTGCGGTAACATGTCGTCGCAGGCGGATATCGTCTCCACCGGCAGCGAGACGGCGGTCGTCTGGGCCGATTCCTGCAGCGCAGGACTCGGGATCTACTTCACCGTGATGCCCACCTGCGAGTGATCAGCTTTGCATCAGCTGGCGCGTTCGCCGGACCTGCTTGCGGATCACCTGGCAAATGCCCTCGAAGACGGGGTTGTGGCCGTAACTCTCCGAGAATGACCCGGACAGCTCCAGGGCGGCGGAGTGGATCTCGTCTGTCATTGCCTCGACGATGCCCCTGACCCATTTCGGGGAGACCTGCACCGAACGGGCCAGCTCATCCCAGTCGCATCCGTTCACATGGCCGGGATCGCTCGTGGTGCCGATGCTCGTCGCCAGATGCGAATCCAGTCTGCCGTAGATGCGGGTACAGACCAGATCGTAATACGGGGCCAGTCGGCGGCGATGCCTTCCCTCCACGAGCATGGACAGGTTCTTCGCGTGTGCGTCCGCGTTTCCTGCCAGCAGGTTGAAGGCCTGCCAGCGGACCAGGCTCTCGAGATCCCGCGCCGGATCCACGCTGGTCCGGGAGACCACATCGAAGCTCGCCTGGAACGTCGGGCCACCCTCCTGCTCGTACTTGCGCGAGGGAGGCAGACCGAGGCACTGGCACATGTCCTCCTGGTGAATGCGACGCAGCCGTCCATCATCCAGACGTTCCCTGTCGTATCGCCGTGTCAGCGTGAAGGGATATCGTCCCTGCCTTCGAAGCTCGATGCTGGCGACGGAAAGCCCCATCGCGTCTGCCAGTCTGGTGACGAACGCCTCGTTCTCGGCCAGGTGCCCGAACTCCCGGCTGGGAAGCTTGAGGATGTGACTCGTGGGAGCTCGCCCCAGGGGGAGCAGGATCTCGTCTTCGCGCAGCAGCACGGGAAGCTTGTCCTGCGCTCCCGCCAGGGAGAGCCGGAACCCCCTCTGGCCCGTGTAGGCGGGAAGTGCCGACGAGTCCCTCATGATCTCGGCGAGCTCGTCCTCGTCGATGACGTGATACCCGTCCTGCATCACGTCCTCATCTTCCTGCGTCAGCAGTGCCAGTGCGCCTGCGCACTCTCCGCCGATGGCCGACAGCAGCCCGAAGTCATTGTCCTCGGAGATGCCCAGCCGCCTGCAGACCAGGGTCCTCAGGCCACCTTCGGGCAAAAGGTTGGTGAAGAAGAACCTCGCCGGTCCCTCCTCGTACACGTCATCCCGGAAGGGCAAGCTCAGGGAGATCTCGAAACCCTCCGGCGAGGCCATCCACTCCCTGGCGTACTGGAAGTGGAACCGATCCGAGTCATCGACCCAGAGCGTGCCCACACGCTGCAGATCGTGCACGACCTTCAATCGCTCAGCTCTGATCATGCCTCCAGCTCATCTGGCTACCGCGGGGAAGGATCCAGACTTCGAGCCCCAGCCTTCCCAGCACCCTCAGTGCCCGGCCCAGCTCCACCGTGGGCTTGCCTCGTTCGAGCTCGGAGAGGAAGCGGACACCAACGCCCGAGATT
>JBFYZU010000295.1:0-10818 GCA_041309365.1 Myxococcota bacterium | reverse complement strand
AATCTCTCGTTGGCGCTCATGATTTCCTCCGTTGGCAATTCTTATGATGAATTGTAACACCCCATCATACCAGCGTCCACTAATCGCGGCACCTCGGGATCCAGGCCCACGGGATCGTGCGGCCGCTTCACCGCATTCGTGGCATCGCGTCCTTTCAGGATCGCAGGAACGGAAAAAGAGCGGCCCCTGGATCAGACGCCTGGCTTGGGGGCGAACACGAAGTTGTAGACCACGGACTGGGTCGTGGCCTGGAAGGGGTCGAACTTGGCCGACTCGGCCACTTTCTGGATGCACGACTTCACCGCGGCGTCGCTGGTCACGGGCCCTGGCTGGACCTTGGCTTCCTTGACGTCTCCGGAGCCCAGGACGACGAAGTTCACGGCGATCGTTCCAATCTTGTCCTTCCCGCACTGCAGGATCTTCGGCTGGATCTTGTTCATGGCCTTGCGGATGGCCGCCTTGTCCAGCTTGAGCGGAAGGTTGCCCGTGTTCGTGGATGCAGGCTCCGGCGCTGGCGCAGGGGTGGTCTTGGCCGGCGTCTCCACCACGCCGGTCTTGGCGCCTCCGCCACCCGCCTCCTCGAGCAGGGAGGCGAGATCGTCGGCAGCGGTCTTCGGCTTGGTGGGAGTGGCTGTGGGGCTCGTCTTGGTGCCTCCGGCCGTGGACGAGGTGGTCTTGGGCGTGAACGCCGTGCCAGGAGCGGTGGTCGGCTGTTCTTCCTTGGCATCTCCGGGCTTCTTCTTCTTCTTGGTCGAGGCGTGCCGCGCCTCGCTGTCATCCTGCCCGGACGGCTCCTGTGCCTTCTTGTCGATCTCGGCCTGCGCGAGGAGCTGCGCCTGGCGTGAGGCCTCCTGCTCGGCCTCGGCGCCCATCTTGCCCTCGGCCTTGAGCTCGGCGAGGATCTTCTGCTTGAGCTCCTCCTCGAGAGCGGCCCTGTCGATGACGGGCGCCTGTGCCACGACATTCGGCTCGTCTTTTTTCCCGAGGGTCGTCACGCCCACGGCGGCAGCGATCCCCACCACGGCGATGACGCCGAGCACGACCACCACGGGCACGACCTTGCTCCCGCCCGGCTTGCCGGACGCGCCGGGGCCCACGACCATGGGCGGAAGATCCATGCTCCCACCGCTCGCAGGCGTCATGCTCATGCGGTGCTCCTGCACCAGGGCTCCGATGTTGAGCATTCCGGAGGACTCCTTGTCCTCCTTCTTCTTGTCCGCCTTCAGCCTCGTGGCTGTGAGCCTCATCCTCGGGCGATCCTCGTCCTCGGGCGGATCGCCCGGTTCCTCGCTCGATGGCGCGTCGCCCATGCCCGACACCCCGTCATCGCTGCCATCGGGCATGGGTGGATCAAGAAGCTTCCCGTCGGTTCCACTCATGCCGGCCTCCTCGATTCCCTTGACGATGTTCGCGTGGACCTTTCCGAGGTCCGTTTCCGGAAGCTCGATTTCCCGGATGGCCATCAGGTAGTGCTCGACCTTCATCAGGTCGTCGGCATAGCTCTGCAGGTCCCCGCTGGAGGATTCGATCTCGCGCCTGAGGTCGTCCGACAGTTCGGCGTTCCGCCTCTGGTCGAGCTGCTCGGATATCCTTCGCTTGAGCACGTCCATGGTTACCCCGCGGTACCGATCTCCATCAGCTTAGATGACCTTCCAGCTTTTCCCTTAGAATTTCCCTGGCCCGGAACACCCGCCATGCCACGGTCCCCTCGCTGCACCCGAGGATCTCGCTGGCCTGCCTGTAGTCCACGTTCTCGAACACGACCAGGATCAGCGTCGTCCTGAGCACCTCGCTCATGCCGTCGAGCGCCTCGATGAGCTTCGCGATGGCCCTGCGGTTCGCCGTCTGCTTCTCGGGATCGTCCTCGTCGGGCCTGATGCGATCCAGGACGAACTTCTGGACCTTGGGATCCTGCATCTTGCCCGGCCTGGTCCTTTGCATCTCGCGCCTGCGGTTGAGCGACAGGTTCACGAGGATGCGGTAGATCCACGTCATGAACGACGATCGCCCGTCGAAGCGCCCGATGGCACGGTAGGCCTTGACGAAGGTCTCCTGCGTCAGGTCCTCCGCCTCGTCCGGATCCGCGATGAGGTGCAGCGCGGTGTGGTAGATCTTCTTCGAATGGGCCTCGACCAGCTGCTCGAAGGCCTTCTTGTCCCCCTTCTTCGCTGCGTCGACGAGCTGAGCCTCGTTCTTGATGCCCATCGGGATCTTCCTGCCTGGCCACCTGGCCCGGGGTCGGCAAACCGGGCCAACTCTAGGCAAATTGTATCTTTTGCACAACGTCTATTTCAAGAACCTGCGCTCTCGCGGTCGGTGTCGACGAGCAGCCCGAGCCACCACGTCCGGACGACGCACCTCGCGAGCATCGCAGACTGCGACGCCGCCAGGACGGCGAGGCTCGCAACGAGGCTCGTGCCGTGGCCGGCGGTCTGAAGGCGCACCGTCACGGACACGAGCACGCCCACGAGCGCGGTCGAGAGCACCGCGCCAGCGGCAGTTCCCACCGGGTTCGTGGACACCATCGAGAGGATCCCGCGTGCCACGGTCACCGGGTCGCGCGTCCTGCGCAGGACGACCGCCGTCGCGTCGCGAAGGACGCAGGCGGCCGCCACGAGCGCCAGGCCGACGGGTGCGCCCGTCAACGGGCCCCAGAGCCACACCGGGCCTGCCACCGAAGCCGCACAGGACGCGAAGAACACGACCTGCAGCACCACGTACCGAAGGGCTCGCCTCGCGCCGGCTGTCACCACCTCGAGAGGCACCCTGCACGAACCGGGATCCTCGACGCAGGCCACGGCGCCGGCCAGAAGCAGAGGCCCGGCCACCAGCGCCGCGATGCCCGCGAGCACGAGGCTCGCGACACCTGCTCCGATCATGGGACCGGGATTGAGCCATGCGGCCTCCAGGACCACGAGGGAGCCGAAAGGTCCCGCCAGCCCGACTTTCGCCGGCAGATGGCCTGTCAGCGCGGCCATGGTCAAGGCCGGAGGCGCGGCCACGATCAGCGCCAGGCAGGACTCCACGATCCACAAGAAGATGCCGGCACGCACCCTCATGGCATGAGCACCGACCAGAGGATCTGCACGATCGAGGTGAACAGCGCAGCCAGGGCCACCGGGCGGGCGAAAGATGCGCCGGCGCCAGTTGTCGCGGCGTTGTCGAGCCTGTTTGCGTCCATGAGCACGCGGTTCTCGGGGTCGACGAGCACCTGCGTCATCTGCCCCCCCTGCCCTGCCTCGATGCGGGTCACGGCGCCGACCCCGTCCACCGGCACCTCTCGCTCGATCCCCTCCGCCGTCCGGTACCACACGACGAACGGGATCTGCGCCAGGCCCCTTTTCGTGACCACGGCGGCTCCGTCCTCGATCCTGACCGAGAGATCGAAGGGCTCGCCGTCGTCCAGCGCCGGAACGAAGAACGCCTCGACGAACCGGGCGCCGTAGACCTCCCGGAAGCGGCCGAGCACGTCGTCCGAGCGGATCCTCTTGCCGGCATGTGCCGTCGCCAGCCCGCGAAGCGCGTGCTCGAGCTTCTTTTCGCCCCATACCCTTCTCACGGTCTCGAGCACGATGGCAGGCCTCGCGTACACGCCCGCGTGGTACTCGCCGATGGTCGCGTAGTCCCACGCCCTGAGCCTCGCTCCCGGCCACCTGCTCTCGTGGATGAGGGCCAGCCGCTGGAGGTCGAAGCCCGAGAGCCTCACCCCCCCCATGCCGACCACCAGGGGCTCCCCGGTCCCTTCGACCTCCGCCTGCAGCCGCAGACCTCCGTAGCTGGTCAGGCCCTCGTCCAGCCAGGGCTCGCGCGCCTCGTCCGAGTCGAGCTTGGCGAAGAACACCTGGTGGACGAGCTCGTGGAAAAGGACCAGCGCCCGTACCCTGACCGGGCTCCATCCAGGGTCCGTGCCGTACGTCGTGACGAGCCCCGGGTACTCCATCCCACCTGCCCCTCGGCCGGCCCGTGGCACGATGACCGTCACCAGTGTCTCGTAGGGATATGGCCCGTACAGCCGGTCCATCACGACCAGCGACTCCCGGACGGCCTTCATGGTGGCACGCGCCAGCCCCTTCTTGCCCGCCGGGTAGGCCACCACGAGCTTCACCTCGCCATCGAAAGACTCTCCCTCGAGAGACCTCATCTGGCGCCCGGCGGCGAACGCCACGTCCTTGACGTCGTTCTCGAACCACCAGGAATCCAGACCCGCCGGGCCGTCCACGCGCACCGCGCTGCCGTTCGCTGCCAGAGTCCAGCCCTCGGGGACCCTGATCGTGACCTCGTGGGTGGCCGGGCCAGCGTCGTACTCCGAGTTGTGGTGGTAAGGCAGAAAGGGCCAGGTACCGTCGTCGCCGAGCCTCATGACCTTGGGGTACCACTGACCCGCGAAGCAGAAGTCCTTCACGCATCCCGTGCGCTCGACCAGGGGAGGCAACCGCGACTCGAACTGGACGGCGATGATCGCCGTCTCGTGGGGCTGGACCAAGGACGGCAGGTCCAGCATCGCGTGCGTCGTGTCCACCACGGGCGTGACAGCCACCCCGTTCACGAGCACGCTGCCGAGCGCGATGCCTCCCGACCCCTCGTAGTCCACCCCCGCGTCCGACCCCTCCATCCTGTACACCGTGCCCGGATTTGCGAACGCGTTCAGGTAGAGGTCGAGCGCCACGCCGTCCACGGCCGAGGGGCCGGGGTTGGTCCATTCGATGTGGACGCTCCCCTCGATCGTGGACGAGCCCGGATCCAGCGTGGCGACGATGACGTAGCGCGTCCGTTGTCCTGCCTCGTCGCTGCCTGGCGCCATGGATGCAAGCATTGCCGCCGTTGTGAGCACGGTGCCCATGATGTAGGCTCTGTGCCACCAGCAAGGTGGCAATCCGGTGATGTCGGCTCGCACGTCGAAAAGGATGGTAATCGCCCTCGGGCCGGGCCGGCAAGTGTCCGTGGCGTCTCCTTTGGTCTCGCGCTCGCCTCGATCGACGAGGGCATGGGGCGCGAGGCTCGGCGCGGGCCTGCGCCCCGGCGACGTCGTGGGGCTCGTGGGCGAGCTCGGGGCTGGCAAGACACTGCTCGCCCAGGCCATCATGCACGGCGCAGGCGTCGATCGTCGCGTGAGGATCACCAGCCCCACCTTCGCCCTCATGAACCGCTACCCTGGCCCCTTGCCCTGCGTGCACGTGGACCTGTACAGGCTTCGCAGCGCGGCCGAGGCCCACGAGGCCGGGGTGCAAGACGCCATCCTGGGCACCGCGGACGGTCTCGTGGTCGTGGAGTGGTTCGACAGGTTTCCTGAGATGGTGCCGCCAGAGTACCTCAGGGTGACCATCGACATCGTCGGGCCGACGGTCAGGCGCCTCGTCGTCGATGGCCCTGGCGGGGATGGCAAGTGACTGCCATGCGGCCGGCCATGGGCCTCGACGTGGGGGCCACATCCATCAAGGGGGGCCTGGTGGGCGCAAACGGCGAGGTGCTGAAAAAAGGCTCGGTCCCCAGCAGCGTCGAAAAAGGGGTGGAGGCCATCGAGGAACGGATCGTCGAGCTCCTGGAATCGCTGGGAGGCTCCCTCGTGCCTGGCCCCCTGGGCATCGGCCTGCCGGGCGCCCTCGATCTCGACAGGGGCGTGGTCGTGCACAGCCCCAACATCCCCTGCTGGCACGGATACGCAGCCCGCGACAGGCTCTCCGCGATCACCGGACGCGAGGTGATCCTGGAGAACGACGCCAACTGCGCCGGCATCGCAGAGGGCTGGGTGGGTGCTGCCCGGTCCGTCAGGTCCTTCCTCGCCGTCACGCTGGGCACCGGCGTGGGGGGTGGAGTGATCCTGGACGGCAGGATCTGGCACGGCGACTCCGGGCGCGGCGGAGAGGTGGGCCACGTGGTCGTGGATCCCGACGGGATGGCCTGCGGCTGCGGCGGCCGGGGTTGTCTCGAGACCCTGGCCTCGGCCACTGCCGTGATGCGCATGGCAAGAGAGCAGGGGCTCGCCGGAACGTTGCAGGAGATGTCTGACAGGGCCCGCGACCACGACGGGACGCAGAGGCGCCTGTTCGAGGGCGCTGGCAGGGCCCTGGGCATCGCGCTCGCGACCTGGCTCAACATCATGGACGTGCACTTCATCGTGGTGGGAGGAGGCATGTCCGCAGCGCTCGACCTCATGATGCCCTCCATCCGTGTAGAGATAGCCCGTCGCGCCTATGCGCTCGATCCGGAGCGGGTCGTCATCAGGCAGGCCCTGCTGGGGCCCGACGCAGGTCTCGTGGGCGCGGCCCGCCTGGCAATGGCCGATGGCCGCATCTGCGATCCTTGCCGATGAGTATTGAAGCATCCATTCTTGTCTGCTAGATATCGTCGACAGTCATCGCAGGAAGACTCTGCAAGGAGGGTTTCCATGAAACGGAACGCGGCGTGGTTCTCCCTGTTCATCGCAGCCGGCCTGTGGGTCGGATGCACCGCACTGACCGACTTCGACCTGAAGGACTCGGCCACCGACACGTCCATCGACAGCGTGGACGACACCCAGATAGACAGCTCCACGGACCCTGTGCCCGACACCCCGACCGACACCTCCGAGGATCCCATCGAGGACCCGGTGGAAGAGGACGCGGCGACGGACGTGGTCGATGAGGACGTCGTCACCGACGTGGTGGACGAGGATGTCACCGTCGATGTCGTGGAGGAGGACGTCGTCACCGACGTGGTGGACGAGGATGTCGCCGTCGACGTCGTGGAGGAGGACGTGGCCGAGGAGGAGGCTCCCGGCTGCGGCAACGACCTCGTGGAGGGCTCCGAGGAGTGCGACGGCACGGACATGGGAGTCGACCCCGAATGCGACGACCACGGCTACACGTCGGGTATCGTGACCTGCTCGGCCTGCGCCTACGTGCTGACCGGCTGCACGAGCTTGTGCGGTGACGGCATCACGAACACGGACGAGACCTGCGACGACTACAACGCCGACGCGTGCGGCACCTGCAACGCCGCCTGCACGATAGCGGTCACGGCCCTGGCAGCGACGGGCACGATCGTCGCGGTGGCCAAGACCGCCCTTCAGGATGCCGAGACCTTCACGGTCTCGGACGGCATCAACGCGGTGATCTTCGAGCTCGACGTGGCCGGCGACGGCGTGACGTCGGGCAACGTGGCCGTGGACGTCTCCACGGTCGCCACGGCCGAGGAGGTCCGCGACACGATCGTGACGGCCATCAACGGCGTGGGTGCCGGCCTTCTGGTCACTGCAGCTGCGAACGCGACCGTGGAGGTCCTCGACCTGACGAACGACCGACCCACCCTCCTGGGCAACGTCGCCATCCTGGAGACGGTCACGGACTCGGGCTTCGCGGCCACGGGAATGAGCGGCGGCGCTGCCGGCGACTGCGCGGCCTCGACGGGCTGCTCCACCGACGACGACTGCTCGAGCGCAAGCTGCACGACCCACGTCTGCGACTGAGCACCCTCCCATGAGCCATCCCTGAGATCCCTTGCTCGGACGCCTCCTCACGCGGCGGATCCTCTCGGCCACGCTCGTCATCCTGGCTGTGCTCACGGCGGCGCTCGCGGCCATGCAGGTCGTCAGGCTGGGCCCCCTGTTTCTGGGTCCCTGGGTGAGGCCATCGGATCTCGGGTGCATCGTGGCCCTGGTGCCCATCGTCACTCTCGGCCTTCCGGCGTCCATGGCCATGGCCATCGCCGTCGTGGCATCCAACCTGTCGCGATCGGGCGAGCGGCCGGCCCTGGCGTCGGCCGGGGTGCGGCCCGCCAGGGTCGTCGCGGCGCCTCTGGCCTGTGCCCTGGCCTGCTGTGCGGTCACGGCGTTCCTGAGCCTCGTCGCCTCCCCCTGGGCCTTCGGGCTCCTGGAAGAGAGCCTGGGCTCGCTGGCCGTGCGCGCCGCGTTTTCGTCTCTTCCCGAGGGACGGTTCTTCGACCTGCCCTCGGGAGGGGTGCTGTACGCAGGGAGAAAGTCGCCCGGGGACGGGCGTCGTATCGAGGACGTGGTCGTGAGCCTGGCGCCAGAAGGGGCATCGCCCGTCACCATATCGGCGCGCCGGGCCGTCATCGAGCACGAGGGCTCCGGCGCCTGCCGCATGACCTTCGAGCAGGCCGTGATGAGCGCTGCAGACGGCGTGCAGGCCCAGGCAGAGGTCATGACGATGCCGCTGGATCTCGGCGCGGTGATCGCCTCCAGACGCGACGAGCTCCCCGCCATCCTCTCACGCCCCACGTCCGGCATGGACCCGCGCGGCCCGTTTCTGGAGCGATTCCACCTCAACCGCAGGCTCGCGGTGCCCCTGGCCTCGCTCTTTCTGGTGCTCGTGGCCGCGAGCCTGCTCTTGCCAGCCACCCTGCGCAGGCACTGGATCGCCCCGGCCATCCTGGCCGGCGCGATACTCTCGTACCACGCCATCTCACGCGCAGCAGAGGAGATGGTCGTGTCAGGGGCCATCCCGCCCGAGCCCGGGGCATGGATCCCGGCCGCGGCGCTCGCCACGGCCTGTGCGATCAGCCTTGCCTGGATACGGCCTGGCGCTGGCTGACGAACCACTCACGCGCGTGCTCCAGGAACCGCTCGGCGTTGCCGTCCAGCACGTCGTCGACCCTGAGCGTGCCCGTGTCGGTGTGGATGACGACCGCACTGGTGCGCCGGACGGACGGTACGACCAGCACCACGGCGAGGTCCAGCCCGATGCCCAGGACCATGGCCCCGATGCCCATGAGAAGGTAGATCCCGAACTGCGTGAAGGCCCACTCGACGACGAGCCCGAACCCCGCACCGGCCCCCATCAGAAAGAACATGGCTCCGACGAGAACGTGGGCATGGCGAAAGCGCTCCTCTCGCTCGATGGTGCCCACCTTCCATGGAGGCACGTCGAGCTTGCGCGTGCTCAGCATCCTGCCGGCGAGCACCGTCTTCACGTCCACGGCCATGCCGGCCTCGTCGAGCGTCACGCTGCAGGGCCTTTTGTATCCCAGGATCCAGCCCGAGACGAGCCTCGCCACGGCCACGACCAGCAGAAGCCCCGTCAGCGCCATGAGCAGACGCAATAGCCTGCTCTTGGAGCGTGATTGAAGTCGTCCTTCCAGTGTCGATCCGCTCACGGCCCGCTCTCCTGAAGTCCCAGATCCACGAGCTTGCCCGTGCCCTCGATGAGCCTCGCGAGCTCGCCGGCCGGGGCGGTCGCCTCGACGAGAAGCATCCCCGACCCCGCCCTGAAGTGAACGCCCGCGAGGAGGTTCGCGATGCCCAGCATCTTGAGAAACCTCATGCCCCTCACCCTCTCGACCTCCTCTGTGCACGCGCGCGCCACCAGGGCCGGATCCTTCATGGTGACCGACGCTCCCGAGATGCGCAACCCCGACGGCGAGAACACCATGCCCGCCACGACGCTCTGTGCATCCATGGCACCGGACCACGGGACCTGCACCCGCGTGCGCGCCGCCGCCCTGAGGTTCGGTCCAGGAACCGCAAGAAGCCTCACCTGGGCTCCCTCGGGAAGCCGGGCCCTGATGTCAGCGAAGCGATCCCGAGCTTCTTCGCCGGGCCTGGCATCGAGGGCAGAGTCCAGCATGCGCCGGATTCCGTCGCGATCCCCGATGACGAGCATCCTCTCGTTCACCACACCCAGCCTGACGGACGAGCGGCCGGGGTACCCGAAGTGACTGACGCCCCTGTACTCCTGCTCGTCGGCCATGCCCATGCCGGCGAAGATCTCCCCCGCGAGACAGTCGAGGGTTTTTTCCGTATCTGCGCTCTTCAGCGCGACCGCAGCCATGGGCAGCATCCGCTCGTCCGGCATTGCGTCCGGCATGGAGACGGCCACGCGATCGATCCCGGACAGAAGGATCGGAGCGATGCAGCTCTTCTCGTCCCAAAGCCCGAGGACCAGGGCCCGGTACACGGCGTCGTTCTCCAGCTTGCCCAGATCCATCTCCAGGACCACGGCTGCGTCGTCCGGCATGAAAGAGAGCGGATCCTCGACCGCGGCGAGAGGAGCGTTCCTCTTGGCGACGTGCATCCAGAGCGCCACGCCTGCTGCGATCAGCACGACGGCCGCTGCGGCGATGATGGCGGTACGCTTGGTCATGTGGGGCAATACTTAGCAGGACGTGCGGCCACCATCAAGAAACGCGCGGCGAGGGGCTTTGCCCCGCGCCCCGGGCCGCGCTATACATCCTGCACATGACAGGATGCCCTGCCAGGGTCCAGGAGTTCTGCGACGCCATGGTCCGCGCCGCGTCCGACTCCGTGGGCGTGATGCTCGACTACACCCCGGAGACCCTCCCGTTCCTCGATCACTACCGCAGGCACGCCATGGGTTCGCTCCCGGCCCGGGACCCTTCGGCCGCAAAACCCGGTCCTGGCAGCGATTGCGGCGGCGCCCTCGCCTCCGCCTCCAGGGTCCGCTTCGAGTTCCTGCAGCTCGTCGCCCCCATGGCCGGCTGCTACTTCGGAGAGGTCGTCCGCCGCTCGCACGAGGCCCGCTGGGTCCTGCCGGACGAGGCCGATCCGAGCACCTGGCGCATCGAGCTCGTGGACTGCTTCCTCTACTTCTACCCCATGGGCCTCGCCATGGAGTCCTTGATCGAGCAGCAGATCGACGGGGTACCGGGTGCCTTCCAGGTCTCGCACGAGCAGCGCGAGCCCGTCTCGAAACTGCTCGAGTCCCAGCCTCCTGTGCGCGAGGAGGACTTCTACAGCTTCACCGTCAGGTGGGAGACCCTCGATCTGATCACCCACCACCTCGTCGAGGACCGCACCCTGCGTGGCGAGATCGATTGCCCCTTCACCGGGTCCGACTACGACCGCCACTTCGATCTGGAGTAGCC
>JBFYZU010000294.1:0-8567 GCA_041309365.1 Myxococcota bacterium | reverse complement strand
AGGGTGCTGGTGGTGGATGACTCCCTCATCACCGTGCAGACCATCACGCGCATCATCCAGGCCGATCGGCAGATCGAGGTCGTCGGCAAGGCCATGGACGGCGAGAAGGCCATCGCTCAGGTGGAGAGGCTCGGCCCGGACGTCGTCACCATGGACATCAACATGCCCAGGGTGGACGGCATCCAGGCCACCCGCGCCATCGTCGGTCGCTTCGGCACACCCATCGTGATAGTGAGCGCCTACGCATCGGCCAACAACGTGGCCATCCAGACGCTGCAGGCCCTGATGCACGGCGCCATCGAGACGGTGCAGAAGCCGTCGGGAGAGATCGGCCTGGACCTGGACACGGTGGTCGCCGAGCTCGTGGCCAAGATCAAGGCCGCATCGCGCGCGAGGCCCGCCGGGGCGTCACGCACCATACCACCGGACACTGGCCAGCACGCGTTTTCACCCTGTCCGTCCTTTCTGACCATGCGTCCCGGCCGCCTCGATCTGGTGGGCATCGGCGTGAGCACGGGCGGCCCGTCCACGCTCGAGAGGTTCGTGCCTTCCATCCCCCGCGACTACCCGCTGCCCATCGCGCTCGTGATCCACATGCCCGGCGTGTTCATCCCCATGCTCGCGGAGAAGCTCGACGCAGCAGGTGGCATCCGGGTGAGCGTGGCGAAAGACGGCGAGAAGGCCCTGCCCGGGCACATGTACATAAGCCCCGCGGCAGGACACCTGACCGTCGCGCCGGGCCTGCGCCTCGTCCATGCTCCCGGCGCGCCGGTCAACGGGTGCGTGCCCTCGGTGGACACGCTGTTTCTGTCCATGGCCCAGGTCCTGGGCGCGACGGCCGCAGGGATCGTGCTCACGGGCATGGGCAAGGACGGCGCCAGGGGCCTTCTGGCCATGCGCGAGAAGGGCGGCATCACGGCGGCGCAGGACGAGGAGTCCTCCGTCATCTACGGCATGCCCCGATCCGCCCGGGAGCTGGGCGCTGCCACCTACGAGGTCCCCCTGGATCAGATGGTGCGCTTTCTCGCAAAGGTGGCCGGACGATGAACGCCGTCTCCCGGCGCAAGGAGCTCCTCGAGAGGGCGGCCTTACGCTGCTTCTTCTTCGACCTCGACGACGCTGCCGCTCGTTTGTGCAGGGCCAACATGCCCTTCGGCATGGCCAGGATCCTGTTTCTCCAGGAGTCGCTGGGCATGGCACCGGACGCCTGCTGGATCTCGACGCCCGACTCCACCGTGACGCGCAACCTCGACAGGTGGCGCTCGGGCTTCGGCTATGGCGGTGCGGCGACGTGGTCCGGCGACCTGATGCCCCTCGAGCTCAAGCCCAACTTCTGCGGCATGCTCGTGGCAGGGCTTCTTTCGCTCCCGGACGTCACGGCGCTGCGCCTGCGCATCGAGCGCATCGCGGAGACGACCCTGGACGTCCGGGGAGTGCCGGTGCACTGGGACATGCACAGGGGAAACCACTTCATCAACCTCTACGAGGTCTCGGATCCGGCCGTCACGTCGGGTCATCCCTACGTCGTCGTGATGCACTCCTCGGGCAGCGAGCTCAGGGGCCCCGGACCGATGGGGCCCGGGCTCTACCTGAGCCCCTCGGACGACCCGGGGGCGCTCTGGTCCATGGCCACCGTCATGGAGACGCCCTTCGGCGAGGTGCCCTACCTGACGGGCGAGCGTGCCGCGCTGTTTCATCGCTACTGCGAGATGGTGGAAAGCTTCTCCCGGGCCCGCAGGGAGGCCTACGCCCGGGCCATTCTCGGAGAGGACGTGCCCATCCTGTTCAACGAGATGCACCAGGGGATGGACGGCCCGAACAGGATGCTGCTGGGAGCCTACCGCACGTCCCGCCAGGGCCTTTCATGGGTCCCCGTGACGCTGAGGGCCGATCTCCCGGCATTCCTCGTGGCGCCGCTCGAGGTGTACTCCGAAAAGATCGTCGAGCGGGAAGGGATGCTCGAGCGGGCACGCGCCACGGGGTGCCTCGACAGGCTGCTCAAGGCCGACCTCTTGCCTCACGGCGGCGGCTACGCCTACCCCGACATGGACGCGATGCCCATCGAGGTCGAGGATCGCGGCCCGGGCCAGCGCCCCCTGTTTCGCGCCCGCGGCAAGGAGTGGTTCGAGGATGCCCGCGACCTGGCGTTCACCTACCGGGGAGAGGCCGTGATCCGACGCATCGAGGAGCTGGGGGCTGGCCGTGTGGCCGCGCGGCTGGACCCCGTGGCCAGGCTCGAGGGCTGAGGCTTGCCCGCCTCCTTTGTCACGCGCCACAGCGTGACACGAAGGGTGATCGTCCTCTTTTTCCTCTACACCACTCTCGTCATCATGCTCCGGAGCGCCGAGATGACGTCCTTGAGCCTCTTTCTCGGCCACCTGGGCGTGACGAAGCTGCCCTACACGTTCCTTCTGGTGGCGCTCGTGGACATCCCGCTGGCCGCGCTGTTTCTCAGGCTCGCGAGCGCCGTGCCCAACAGGGTGATCCTGGCCGTCCTCGCCCTGGTCATGGCAGCCCTGGCAGGCTGCGGCAGGCTGCTCATGGACGTCGATCTGGGCGCTGGCCTGTTTCTGGCCTACACGTCGGTCACGGTCATCACCACGTTTGTGATGATCCAGTGGGGCGTCGTGCTGCTCGACTACTTCACGGTGGAGGAATCCAGGCGGGCATTTCCGCTCATCTTCGCCGGCGCACACATGGGAGGCCTGCTCTCGGGCCTGGCCGTGCGACAGCTGGCCGGGCCGCTGGGCACCCGGGATCTGGTCTTTTATTTGCCCGCGGCCTCGGCGGCCCTGGCGGTGATCCTCGTGGTCGCGGCAGGCCGCATCGAGGAGGGCCGCGCGTGGAGGCAGGGCGAGAGTCCCGGGGACCAGGGACCGGTCTCGATGGGAGGGCTCGCGAACCTGGGCCTGCTCGGCTCCTCGCCTCTTCTCGCCAGCATCGCCTTCTCCACTGCAGCGATGGTGCTCCTCAGGCTCTTTCTGCGCTACAGCTCCGGCGCCGGCTTCGAGGAGGCGTTCGAGGACCCGGACGAGCTGGCCCGCTTCATCGGCACCTACACCGTGGTGGCCAGCGTGGTGGGAATCGGGCTGCAGGTGCTGGCCGCACCCCCGCTGCTCAGGCGGATGGGGGTCGGCCCCATGAACGTGGTGTACGCGGTGCTCACGGGCCTCGCATTCTGTGCCTGCGCCCTGCTCCCCGGCCTCTACAGCGCCGCGGCCGCTCGCTTCACGGACCAGGACCTGAAGAACGCGATCAAGACCCCGCTCTCGGCCATGTTCTACGAGGCCATGGACGAGAAGCGGCGCGGAGTCGCTCGCGCCATCATCCTCGGCGTTGTCTCCCCTGTGTCCTCGCTCGTGTCGAGCCTGCTGCTCGTCGCCATTGCCTGGGCCAGGCTCTCGCACATGGCCGTGGCGCTGGCCGGGGCCTCTCTCTCGGTCCTGTTCGTCGCGGCATCCTGGCTGCAGGCGAGGGCCTACAGGCGGGAGATGGCCGACCACCTGCTCGCGTGGATGCGCGAGCGTGGCCAGGCAGGGATCACGCTGGAGCGCGCCATCGCCGAGGCCGAGGCCAGCGGCGACAAGAGGATGGCCGACATGGCCAGGGAGCTGCGCATCCGTCGCTGATCCACCATGTTGCCCCTGTGCCATCCTTGGCACAGGCGGTATGATGCCCTGACCAGGAGGGACACGATGATGAGGCATGTGGGCGCCATGGCCGCGGCCGTGTGCATCGTCTGGCTCGCGGGATGCGGCGAGAGCCAGGACGGGGAAGAGGACTCGGCCGCCGATGCTCCAGAGGACGGCGATGCGACCAACGACGGCGATGCGACCAACGACGGCGATGCGACCAACGACACGGATGACGGCCAGGACGCCTCCGATCCCGAGCCGGACGAGATCATCGACGTCGTGGAGGAGCCGGACCCCGGCTGGGAGCGGTTCGTCGAGGCGCGCGACGGATACCTCGTTATGCTCTCGGAGCCCATCCTGGCGTGCGTGGTGCTGGACGACACCACGAACCCCGTGTTCCACGGGTGCATCGACTGGCACTCGGCAGTGGAGGCGGTCTGGGCCCTTCACGTGCTCGGCAGGCTGCTCGACGACCCCACGTACCTCGCCCAGGCCGAGGCCCTGCTCACCACGGAGGCGGTGGCCGGCGAGCTCGCCCAGCTCGTGGACGGGGGGCCCGTGCCCTCGGAGATCCCGTACGGCTACTCCTGGTTTCTGGCCCTGGCCGTGGAGCGCGCGCGCACGGGCGCCACGGATCTCGAGCCGCTGGCCCAGGTGGTGAGCTCGCGGCTTCTGATACACGTGACCGGTCTGACCCGCGCCCAGATAGACGGTGCACTGCGCGCGGGCGACTATGCCAACCTGTCGTGGAACGTGCTCAACCTCTGGATCTGGGCCGTGGCAACGGGGGACGTCTCGCTGGCCACGCAGATGCAGGACTTCACGCGCAACGAGATACTGCCCAGGGAGGCCTTGTGCCCGGTCTCGAGGACACCCGCGGACGTGAACGAGTTCTTCCCGCCGTGCCTTCACAGGGCCAGGCTGCTTCTCACCGTGCTGCCCGCGGACGAGGCAGGCGCCTGGGCCGAGACCGGCATCCCGGCGGATCTCTCGCTCGTACCCCTCGAGGCGCCCACCCTCCCCCACACTGCCGGCCTGAACTTCAGCCGCAGCTGGGATCTCCTGGACCTGTACGAGGCCTCTCACGACCGGGCCTGGCGCGACATGTACATGGATCACGTGCAGACCCACATGGCCCTGCCCCAGTACTGGAGGGAGGAGTACCTGTACTACGCGCACTGGGTTCCCCAGTTCGGCGTCTACGCCATCGCCCGATCCTACGAGTGATCCCCCCTTTCCCCCTTGAACGAGGAAAACCGGAGGCTGACGCCGAGATCGCGTGAAAGGGCCATTTCGGGACGGCAACCAGCTCGGTTTCTGGAGACCTGACCTTGCGCTGATCTAGATTCCCCTGCATGCAGGACAGAAGACGACAGGATCACGGGCAGGACGAGGCCAGGTGGATGGGTGGGGATCTCCCCGGGGGAGGGGCAGCGAGGGTCCTTCTGGACCTGTCCGCCTGCCGGGTGACCGGGATGTGGGAGATCTACGCCGGGGAGCGAGTGTACCGGCTCGCGCTCCGGGACGGCACTCCCATCCACGCCTTCGCGGGGCGCACGCCCTGGAGGCTGGGCGAGGTGCTCGTGTACCTCGAGGCCCCCGTCCGCGGCGGCATCGAGGAGCTCGCCCGCGTCATCGCCCTGAATCCCGGGAGGGCGGGCATCACGCTGGCCGAGAAGGGCATCGTGCCCGCCAGGTACGTGGAGTGGGCGCTCAAGGAGCAGATCAGCCTGAGGGCCGCGGAGTTCCTCCCGCTCGAGCAAGGCCGCTACAGGCTCTGGTGCGGTCCGCAGTTCCTCAAGAACGTCCCCCGTCAGCCTTCGCGCTGGCGCACCGAGGAGCTCTTGTCCTCGCTGGGGCGCCCGCATCCCACCGAGGACGTCCTGCGCAGGCTGCTCGGCAGGCTCACCGCGGAGCGCGACCCTTGTCGTGCCCTCGGCCTCGAGCCCGGAGCCACGGCCGACGACACGCGCCGCGCCTTCCTCGAGATCGTGAAGGACCACCACCCGGACCACCTGCCCGGCGATCTGGGCCAGGGCCGCAGGAACCTGCACCGCCTGGTGTTCGAGGCCGCGGTCGAGGCCTACGAGCAGGCCCGCGCCGCCTGATCCTCTGCCCGCACGGGCCGTCGGCAGCGTTGCGCTCGGACTCGGATGTCCCATATGATGACATGCATCATTTTCCCTGCGAGGAGATATCGAGATGAGGTCGCCTCTTTGGGTCTGCTTCGCCTTCACCCTCGGCGCCTGGTCCGGATGCTCCCCGGCCGCCGGCTCTCACGATGGCGGGGACGCGCCGGCGGACACCGGCGACGTCCTGGCCGACCTGCCGGACGCAGTGGAAGCAATCGACACTTCACTGGATCTTCCGGGCGAGGTCGACTTTGCCGACGTCGTCGAGGAGGATCTCCCGGGGTTTGCGTGCATCGACACGGCCGGCTTCGTGAATCCACCCGTGGATGTCGTCGGCCACACCGAGATCGCCCGCTGGAAGAAAGGCCGCTCGGCGGCCCTCACGATCAACTTCGACGACAGCACTCCCGGCCAGGCGGTCATCGGCGTGCCGGCCATGGTGGCCCGCGGCTTCACCGGCACGTGGTTCGTCAACCCGGGCACGCAGAGCTACGTGGACCACCAGGACGTGTGGGAGACCCATGCTCCGGCCAGCGCCCAGGAGCTGGCCAATCACACGATGGACCATGCAGGGGCCTCGGACTACGAGGATGCACTGTACCAGATAGGCGAGGCCGCCAGGGTCATCGTGGAGGCCTACCCGCCGGGGCGAAGCCCGCTCATGGGGTTCAACAGGGGCGGGGGAACCACCTGGAACATCACGGACGAGCAGTACCAGGAGCTGCTCGATCGGTTCCACTGCATCGAGCGGCTGTATTCCACGGGGATATATCCGGCGACCCCGGCCGACACCATCTTCACCCAGGTGAAGGACCACCTGTCGTCCGGAGGGTGGGCAGACGACTGGGGCAACATCCACTTCCACGGGATCTGCGATCCCGCGGACACGGTGAACTGCGTCTGCGACACACCGGGGGAGTCCGCCACCTGCAGGGAGTACGGCGGTGGCGTCAACAACGGGGCGATCAGCGCAACGGCGTTCGAGGATTTCCTGGATGCCCTCGTCGCGGACAGCTACTTCGCGCAGGACGTCTGGGTGGCCGGGTTCATCAGCGCCCACAAGTACCAGAGCGAACGCAACGATGCCCGTGTCGTCATGGTGCCGGACACGGACGAGCTCATCGTCCTTTGTCTCTCGTCCACCCTCGACCCGGTGCTCTACGATGAGGGGCTCACCCTGACGACGCGCGTCCCGGACGACTGGACGGATTGTGTCGCAGCCCAGGACGGAGATTCGATCCCGTGCTCGATCGCCGATGCGGTGGCGACCTTCGACGCCGTGCCGGATCGGGGTGCCTTGGTCCTGGGACCCCTGTGAGGCAGACCGTTCATCCATCCTGCCAGGCGCAGGACGATGAGGGAGGTACCGACGATGGCCGGATCGAGGTTTCACGTGGCGGCAGGGCTGGGCGCGGCTCTCGCCTGCGGGTTGCCCACCGCGGCGCTCGGGGCCACCTACTGGGTCTCTCCGACGGGCCACGACTCTGCATCGGGCGCAGCGGACGCGCCCTGGCTCACCCTGCAGATGGCGGCCGACACGATGGCCCCTGGCGACACGACCTTCGTGCTCGACGGTGTCTATGAAGAGAAGGTGACCGTCTCGCGTGGCGGCACGGGCGACGACGCCAGGATCGTCTTCGAGTCGTCGAACCTGCACGGTGCCAGGTGCACGGGGTTCGTCATCACCGGCGACTTCGTCACCGTGTCCGGGTTCGAGGTGGAGGCCGACATGGAAGCCCTCGTCGGCATCCTCGTGAGCGGAAGCGAGGGAGTGAAGATCCATGACTGCTTCGTACACGACTGCCCGCAGGGGGGCATCGTCGTCACGCACGGCGCCAGCGGGGCCGAGGTGATCGGCAACCTGATGCAGCACAACGGCCAGGTGGGATTGAAGATCGCCGGCTCCGGCATCCTCGTGCAGTCGAACGAGGTGTCCTGGACCGTGCAGCACCATCCCAAGGGGGAACTGCCCGACTTCACGGGGTACGACGCGGACGGCATGCGCATCTTCGGCGACCACCACGTCATCCGGCTCAACCACATCCACGACATCGCCGATCCGGCCGACACGGAGCACAACATCGACCCGCACGCTGACTGCATCCAGACGTGGGACGGACCCCCGACGGGCACGGACCGCATCATGACGGACACTCTCATCGAGGGCAACCGCTGCAGCATCGCAAACCCGAGCGGCAAGGGCATCATCATGGAGTCCACCCGCGGCAACTACTGCCACCACATCACCATCGCGAGCAACGTGATCGAGTTCAGGGACGAGGGCATATCGGCCGTGAGCGGCCTGTTCTCCGACATCCTCGTGCTGAACAACGTGTTCAAGGCGAACCTGGACGACGCGTCCTGGGGGGTCTCCGTGTACATGAGGGACGTGACCGGCTACTCGGTGCAGAACAACATCATGCTCGACTGCCACGCCGAGAGCCGCAAGATCGAGGGGGGGAGCGGCGTGGTCGACTACAACCTCGTCTATCACTCGAATGGCGCGATGCCATCCGGGACCCCGGCAGCCCAGGAGCACGAGCTGTGGGGCGTGGACCCTCTGCTGGTCGGCTACACCGGCGCTCACGGCGGCGACTACCATCTGCTGGCCGGGTCGCCGGCCATAGATGCTGGCGCGTTGCTCGACATGGTGACTCTCGACCTGGATGGCGTGCCCAGGCCCCAGGGCGTGACCCACGACATCGGCGCCTACGAGTGGACGGCACAGTCGGAACCCGATCCCGTCGACCCGGGAGGCGAGCCGGTCGCCGACCTGCCGCCGGATGCGGACACGGACGTC
>JBFYZU010000293.1:0-7833 GCA_041309365.1 Myxococcota bacterium | reverse complement strand
CAGAAGGAATGCGCGCTCATATGCGAGGCAGCGCATATCAAGCACATCAATCCGCATAGCGAACCCTACGTGTCCGGCAAGGATGGCAGGTGGGCGCATGGCACGACGATCGTGAACGCAATGCGCCGCATGCGGATCGTCCGCTAGTTCGCGGAGGCTGCGCCCGGCCCGCCCGCATGGGGGCCGGCGAATCGTGTCAGGACTTGACAAGTATAAGCGTCTAGCCTATGTTGTAAGTGTCGCAAGGTATCAGGGAGGACAGACACATGCAGGACGAGCACGACCCATTCGAGCCGCCCGAGCCGCCCGAGCCGCCCGAATCTCCACACGTTCCATCCCATGCCGAAACTTTCGAGGAAGAGCATGGCGTGATCCCCGGAAGCGAAGGCATGACTTTCCCTGCCGACGATCCCGACGAGGACGAGGAGGACATGGCGGAGCAGTGCAAGGCATGCGTGACGTTCTTCGCACGCTTCCGCTGCAACTGGCCCGACGAGTGCGACTGCCCGAAGTGCCAGAACCTCTGTGAATGCGAGGACTGAAATGGAAACCTACAAGATCGTTCGCTTCTACTTCCGCCGCAAGGCCCGCACGATCCGCCGCGGTCTGACTCTGGCGGAGGCACAGAGGCACTGCAACGACCCCGAAACATCGTCATCTACGGCTAAGGGCAAGGTCGCACGCTCGAGGACGCGCCGCATTGGGCCGTGGTTCGATGGCTTCAACGTGGAGGGCAACCGATGAACCGCGTCACGGACGCTCACTTCAAGGTCGAGGGCGCGCACGTGGACGGCAAGAGCCGAGGCACGCTCACGATCGAAGCGCCGAAGGCATCAGGCGCAGTGCTGGTCAGCTACAGGCCGACGCACGGGCGCGAGTACACCCTGACTCTGCCCGAGGTGGCGGAGATGATCGCGTGGCGCGTGGCGAAGAAAGAGGCAGGGCGATGAGTGACAAGAAAGTCAGGACGGAGAAGTGGGGCGGCTTCACCCGCGAACAACTCCGCGTCATGCGCTCCGCCATCCTCGCCGCACGCGGCGAGCGCGAGGGCGGCGACGTCGAAACGGATCTTCTCGCGGAACTGGATTGGCTGCTGCGCGAAGAGGACGATGCGCGCTGGCCCGGATGGAAGCGATGACCTGCACCATATGCGGGGGCGATGCCGAGTGCCTCGAGTTCGAGTTTGGCCCCGTATGCGTGGATTGCCTTGGTGATGCGGAAGGCGAGGCGGCCGGCACTAGGCCAGATGGCAGACCGATCGCGTGCTACGTGAAGCGCCCCGAGAACTGCTGGATTCCCGAGGGCCGAGGGCGCGCCGAAGATGGGCGCGTCGTCGTCCGCATGGCAGGGAAGAAAGCCTACCTGTACAACGTGGTCTGGTCGTCGCTCATGGGCGAGATCCCCGAGGGCATGACGCCGGATCACCTGTGCTTGGAACCATCGTGCGTCAACCCCACGCATATCGAATGGGTGACGCGCGAAGAGAACGCCTCGCGCTCATGGACGCGAGGGAGGAGGAGGAAGTGAAGACCGCAAGCGAGGCACGCATGCGCCGACTCACGGCCCGCGTGCGATACCTGCTCATCCTGATCGCCGAGATCGAGATGGCACTGGAAGGGACGGACCACGAGAACCTAGTGCGCGATTGCACTGCCGAACTGTCGTCGCCGGCCCTAGTCAGGGCAGTCAGAGGGAGGAAGTGATGGTCAACCCCGAGCCGTGCGTGGTGCATGGTGAAAACCTGATCCTGTGCCCTTCATGCGAGGCCGAGCGGATGGCGCGTATGCGGGCAAGGATCATGCGGAAAGTAGACGAATCCGCGTTCGCCACCGGAGACGCAATCAAGTGGATCGAGAATGAGAGCTTCACGTTCTCGCGGGAGCAGTTGCATAGCATCCTATGCGCTGAACTGCGATGAGCAGCATACGCTTCGAGACTTCGTGCCAAGTATGCGGGCTCGTGCGCTACTTCCCGACGTACTGGCAAGCACGCCAACTCGCGACCGAGCACTGGGAGGAGACAGACCATCGTGTTGACGTCCTTGGTGACGCAAGCGAGGGCCTCCGAGTACTCATCACCATCTCCAGCGCGGTGACACGATGAGTCTGCTACCCAAGACGGCAACGCTAGGGCTCGACCCGACCACGGGAGAGCCCTTCTACTGGCGCGGGTGGAGCGATTCCCTGCGCTGCATGGACGCGCGCCACTACGTCCTCCGGGGGAGCCCCATGCGGGTATTCGAGGGAACCCCCGTGGCCCACGTGGCAGGGCGGGAGAGGGCACCATTCAAGCTGATCCCAAGGTACGTGGATCTCACCCTCTACCGGACCTCCGAGGGCACCTACGTCTGCCATCGTAGATGGGTGAGCGAGGCGATGGGTGAACTGCCCGTCATCTACGACTGGATCGACGCCCCGGACCTCGAGGCTATGCGGGACGTGCTGCTCAACTACGACCCTTCGGCCAATGCGGTGACGATCTGGCCCGAGGACGAGGTGGCGACCATGCGGCGGGCCAAGCGGGCCAAGGCATGGATCTCCGAGCGGTACAACGATCGGGTGCGGATGCTGCTGGCCGCAGGGGTTGCCCGTGAGCAAGCGTAGCGAGTACCCCGACGCCGATGGCTTCCCGTCGCTGACTGCGCCGCCGACCCCGAAGGCCAAGGAACCCGGATTCCCGTGCGTGGGTTGCGGCGGGTGCTGCACTAACGTCAGGCACGTTCCCGACCTTCAGGAGCTTGGCTGGGTGCTGCTCAACGGGCGGTGCATGCACCTCGACCCCAAGACGAAGCGGTGCAACATCTATGCGGACAGGCCGACCATCTGCCGCATCGACGCTGTTCGCCCTCCGCTGCTCAACCCGAAGACCTGGGTCGAGTTGAACTGGCACGTATGCGGGTATCTGCACAAGCAGCTTTTCGGCGTCTCCATCGAACCCCAGGGGACAACATGCAGTCACGCATTGCCCGCATTGCCAATCCCTGGTGAGCCCGATCCCGACGACCCCGACGACGCCGCCCCCGAGATCTGCCCCGAGTGCGGCATCCGATTCACGATCGGCAAGAACCCGCACCTGAGCACGTGCTCGCATTGGACCGGCGTATACCGAGGTACCCCATGAGGCTTCTGACCGGACTCATCCTGCCCGAGCAGAGCGCGGAGAACGAGCGAGCCATCGGCCGCGGCGACTTCGCGAAGGTACTGGCCGAGGAACCGTGGCGCGCATGGTGCGATTGGCCTCTTCCCTGCTCCTGCGCTACATGCAAGGACTTGACAAGTACGAAGGAAAGAGGTACGTTATGAGTATGGAAGTTGTCATCAAGCTCGTGGCGCTGTTCCTGCTCGTGCTGGGCAGCGTTTTCGTGGGCTACATCGTGTTCTGGTCCGAGATCAGGAGGAATCAGTGAGGGAACCGGAGGAAGTGACGGCTGCTGTCGCAGAGATCAAGAATCTCGCGAACGTGTTGCTCAAGAGCGACCGGGCGCAGATCGTGGACATGGTGACGAGGCTGACCCACGCACTGGTGGAAGACCCGGACGGGGCTGCCAAGGAGGCCGGCATCGACCCCGAACTGAAGGCTGCGGTGTCCTGCGCGATCATCCTCTTCGCCACGGAGATCGTCACGGCGATCGGGTGCAAGCCTCTCCCGCTGATCCAATTCGCCGCATTCAACCCGACGCCGAAGGAGAAGGTGAACTGATGGACGCGAATGCTCACGTGCTCACACACGATCAGCACAAGCTCAGGCTGACCGAGTACCTCGATCGGGCGGAATGGCTCCGCGCGCGGCGGAAGCTGATCGTGTCCACCGACCTAGCCGGCATCACCGGCATGGGCAGGTTCGCGACACCGCTCTCCGTCTATGCGGAGAAGGTCCGCGAGGACTCGCCCGAGGACGCCATCGACACCGCCGAGGAGCGGATGATGCTGGGCACCATCTTCCAGCGCAGCATCGCGGAGGCGTACCAGAACCTCCGGCGTCTGCGCGAGGTGGTGGCCTACGAGATCGAGCACGTTCCGCAGTTCACGCTCTTCGGCCATGCGACGAACCACAGGCACGGAACGTCGCTGGACTGCTGGCAGCGGGCCATGATCGAGTACACTCCGCTCGAAGTCAAGATGACGACCGCATTCCCCGAGCAGCCTTTCGACGAGTGGCTGACTCAGGTGCAGTGGCAGATGTACGTGACGGGCAGCCCGAGAGCCACGATCGCCGCACTATGCGGGGGCGAAGACCTGCGCTGGTGGGACATCGAGCGCGACGAGGATGTCATCGGCATGCTCCGCACCGCGGCCGACGAGTTCCTCGCTGTTCACGTGGACCCCAGGAATCCCCCGCCCAGCGAGGGCAAGGGGCCGTCACGACAGGCCATGCGGAAGCTCTTCCTTCTCAGCGAGCCCGGCGTCGAGGTGACGCTCACCGCCGAGGACTATGCGACGACGGTCGGCATCCAGACCCTCAATGCGGACATCGCCAAGCTCGAGGAGGAGAAGGGCGCGCTCGAGGACTCGCTCAAGCAGAAGATGGGCGAGGCCGAGGTGGCCTACCTTCCCAACGGGGGGAAGATCACGTGGAAGTCCTTCGAGAAGGCGGGCTACACCGTGAAGCCCCAGATGGCTCGCCCGTTCCGCATCTGGCCCCCGCCGGTGGAGAAGGGCCGTGGAAAGAGAAGCTAGCACCTACGTCCGCATCAAGAAGGGCGTAAGGCCCTATGGCGGCAGGGTCGTCAAGGTCGCCGGCCGCGAGGGAATGATAGTGCGAGTCCACGCGCCGACGAATCACCGTTCCGGCTGGATGCATAGCGACATCCGCGAGTACTACGAACACGAGGTCGAGGCTTGTGGGAAGAGAAGCTAGGGCCAATGCGGCCCGGAGGAGGGTACCGATGTTCGCACCCGTGATTCGCGTGGATGGCGAGATCGTGTTCGTGAATCCGACGCTCATCCAGATCATGGCCCCGGCCGAGCCGCTGGAGCAGCTAGGCCCAGACGGGAACCCGTGGCCCACAACGATCATCTACTTCGGCAAGGACGAATCACTTCAGGCCAAGGGCTCGCCGCAGATGATCCTGACCCAGTGGTTCGGCCAGCCCGAGAACTCCCGCATCGTCGTACCACGGGCAAGAACATGAGCCCGCAGAAGGCGTATGGCCGGATGGCGCTCCTGTTCCTGGGGCTCGCGGCGCTGACCGTGGGCATGGCGATCGCGGCCCACTGCGACGATCGCTACGGGTACCCCGAGCGGCGGCCTCGTCCCCACGCATACGGGGGCGGATACGCCTACGACAGCGGTGCCGGCTTCTGGGTCGTCCAGAGCGGCGGCCCGTCGTCGTTCTTCATCGCCCCGCTGGGGGGCAGCCCCATCTACATCGCACCAACCGCGCCCCTTCGTCGCGATGGGCACCGAAGGAGAGTACCCTCTGGGTGTCTCATGCAGGGCGCATTTGCCGTTGACTGGAGGAAGCAATGCAGCCCGACGAAGTAGCCGTCGATCCCGATGACGATGGAGACATGAAGACGGTCGAGGTCGCGACGATCACCGACCTCGCGAGCGCCGTGGTGCCCGAGCGCAGGGACGTCGCCGCATTCGCCGCCGCCGAGGGCGCGAAGGCGCTGGTGCAGGGGCGCATCATCATGGCGATGAAGCGGCCGCGCGACATCGACGACGTTCGGCGAAGGCTCCTCAACGATTGCAAGCGGCCGCGGTTCGCCGAGGCGGCGCGCTACTCGAAGCCGATGGGTGGCGGCAGCGTGAAGGGCTGGTCGATCCGGTTCGCCGAGTCGGTGGTGCGCCACATGGGCAACATCGACTGCCGGGCCTCGATCATCGCGCAGGACGACGAGCACACCGTCCTTCGCTTCGACGCCATCGACCTCGAAACGAATGCGGGGTTCGGCGGCGAAATCGTCATCGACAAGACCGTCGAGCGGAAGCGTATGCGGAGCGGCGAGGTGGCGCTCAAGGTCCGCACGAACTCCAGGGGCGAGCCCACCTACGTCGTGCGCGCGAACGAGGACGACATGCAGACCAAGCTCGCCAGCGCGGTGAGCAAGGGCATCCGCACGTTCGCCCTCCGTCTGGTGCCGGCCGACATCTTGGAGGAGTGCTACGACGTCATCCTCGCCGGCCCCAAGGAAGACCCCGCCGCTGCCCGCAAGCGCATCGTGGACTCGTTCACGGCGCTGGGGGTCGGCCCCGAGGCGATCAAGAAGATCGTGGGCGTGAAGGATCTGACGCTCATGACGGCAGCGCAGCTTCAGATGCTCCGCGAGATGTACACGGCAATTCGCGAGGGTGACATGTCCGTCGAGGAGGTCATGTCCACCGACGCAGAAGTCATCAAGAGTGCCAGCGAGAAGCTCCGCGACAAGCTCAAGAAGAAGGAACCCCGGACTCCGGGGGAGGAGGGATAGGTGAAGCAGTACAAGCTGACGCTGATCGTCGCATCCATCGCCGTCACGGTGGGCTGTTGGCCCCCGGCTCCGCCGAAGCCGACGCCGCAGCCCACCCCTGAGCCGACCGTCGAGCCCACCCCGACGCCGACGCCGCCGCCGGTCAGTGCCTGTCCGAAGCCTCTGGAGCCCGGTGCGCGCGTCTACGTGGCGGCCAAACGCTGGGGGCAGGGTCAGGACAGCACGATCCGAGTGGCGGGCGATAAGGCGTTCTGTCAGGCCATCCACGGAGTGCCCGACAACGACTGCCACCTCGAGGGCTGGCCGACTCGCACCGCATGCGAACTCGAGCTAGCCGGCGGCTGCCCCATCTGGCAGTACCGGGTGGGCGAACTCATCAGGCCGTGCCTCCAGACCGCGAACGAGCCCGCATTGAGTTGCGACCACTTCGGCAGTCCCCCGGCCGATATGCGGGACGACCCGCAGACGCCGCAGTTCGAGGGCAAGCCGGCCGAATGCGGGCTCCAGCGTGACGGCCGCGGCGAGCCCAAAGCCGGGTTCTTCATCATCGCCCACGGCTTGGGCGACGTCCGCGCGTGCCTTCCCGACGCCACCAACTGCTCCAACTGGATCGCCGTCAACCACTAATGAGCACCCCGGCTGCCGCACCCATGCTCTACCAGACCGGCACGCTTCGCCGGTTCTCCGACGACCGCATACAGGCCGCCATCGACAGCGCCCTCGCGGAAGCCAAGCCCGAGGACAAGATGGTCGTCGTCGCCCACCACGTGTTCAACTCCGACGGCACGAACGTCACGAAGCTGTCGGTGCTCTACCGGCTTCCCGCCGGGTTCTCTGTCGTCGCCGGAGCCTTCAAGGACTGGGGCAAGGGTGACATGGGGGCCGAGGGGAAGGTCGTCTTCCGCGCATAGCCAGCTACGGGGTGCCCGCCCCCGTGCAAGCTCAACCGGGAACCCCGCCTCGCGGCCGGGCGACGACTCACCCGTGACACGGGTCGCTTCGGCGAAGGCGGGACCGGGAAGGCAGCGGGCTTTCCCTTGGGAGGTGCTCGATGACGCTGTACCTGTCAGCCGTGGTGGCCCTGATCGGGCTGCTGATGTACCTGCTCGCCCCGCCCGCGAAGGCTCAGGAGATCGGGCGGATCATGTTCTGGACCGGGCTGCTCGCCTACCTGCTCCAGAACGCGACGGTTCTTCGCTAGACGCCCCAGAAACGCACGGGCGAGGGGCGGCCGACCCCTTTCCCCGTCCCCGTCCCGTCCGTGCGCCCTGCGGGCAAGCCAGAAGCTGGAGGATGACCTTGGAGGACAGGATGTGCCAGTGCAAGCAGCCCGACTGCAAGATCCACCGGGAGCGGGCGTGCGGGATGGTGTCCCGGCTCGACGGGAGGGAGAGCAAGGAGTCCGAAACGCTCATTCCGC
>JBFYZU010000292.1:0-12966 GCA_041309365.1 Myxococcota bacterium | reverse complement strand
CCGGACATCGAGAGGTTCGCGGGGGCTCGCGATGCGCGTCGGATGGATGGCCGATGGATCGAGGGATCACGAAAAAGGCCGTTTGAATGTACTCTACACACACTTCCCCTGACCGGCAGGGCACGTCGCCCTTGCGTGCGCGGGCGTCAGCTGATGAGCTTCATGCGCTCCACGGTCAGCGTCAGGTGTCCGAAGTCGTCGTCCACCTTGCCCTCCACCACGTAGGGGCCGGCCGTGAGCATGAGGTGGGCGTAGCGCTGGTAGGTGTCCGGGAAGAACGTGGCCTCGAACACGCCGGTCTCGTCCTCCAGCGACACGAACTCCATGGCCTCGCCCCTGCTCGTGCGCACGGGCTTGGCCGTGATCATCCAGCCGGCGAGCCTCGCGCGCCGGCCCCGGTGGCGCGCGAGGTCTCGCGCGGGCACGGGCGACAGGTGGGCGAGCCGATCGCGCCACAGGGCCAGAGGATGCACGGACACGGGGAAGCCCAGGGTCTGCACCTCCATGCCGGCGCGGGTGCGCGCGTCGTAGGGCTCGACCCGGGGCACGAGGCCCGCGTCCGGCCCGCAAGGCACGAGCCGCGCGAACAGCGGCCCTGCCTTGTGGCTCGCGCGCGCCCACATGAGCGCCCTCCACAGGGCGCGCGGGCGGTTCTCGTCCAGATCGTCCAGGGCGCCGCACCTGATCAGCGTCTCCGCCTCGGACAGGTCCACGCGGCCGGCAGTGCGCGAGAGGAAGTCCTCGATGGACAAAAACGGCCCCCCTCGCGCCCGCTCGCCGACGATCGCCCTGGACGACGCCAGCTCGAGGTCCTTGACCTGCCCGAGCCCTATCCGGACCTCCCGGTCCCATCCCGTCCAGGCGATCTCGCCGAGGTTCACCGAGGGCAGCCTCACCGCGAGGCCCAGCCTCCGGCACTCGGACATGTAGGCGTAGGTGGAGTAGTACCCGCCGTGGTTCGACAGCACGGCCGCCATGAACGCTGCCGGGAAGTGGGCCTTGAGAAACGCCGCCTGGAACGACACCACGGCGAAGGCCGCGCTGTGTGCCTTGCAGAACGCGTACCCGCCGAACGACGCCATCTGCCTCCATATCTCCGCGGCCGTGTCCGCGTCCACGCCCCGCGCGCGTGCGCCTGCCGCGAACCTGTCGCGGTACGCCTCCATGGGCACTTTGCCCTTCTTGCCGCTCATGCCCCTGCGCATGCCGTCCGCGTCGGCCCACGACAGGCCTCCCATGTGGTGGGCCACGCGGATCACGTCCTCCTGGTAGACCATGACCCCGAAGGTCTCGCCCATGAGCTTCTCCATCTCGGGATGCAGGTGCGCGAAGGGCGCCCCGCGCGCGCGCTCGATGTACTGGCGCATCATGCCCGACGAGGCCACCCCGGGCCTGATGACCGACGATGCGGCCACCAGGCCGGCGAAGTCGTCGCAGCGCAGCTTGCGCAGAAGGCCCCTCATGGCCGGGCTCTCCACGTAGAAGCAGCCCATGGTGCGTCCCTCGCGCACCGCGGCGCGCGTGGCCGGGTCGGCCGTGGGGTCCGCGTTGCGCATGGCCGTGGCCTTCCCTGCTCCCACGCGCCTCGTGACCACGTCCCAGGCGGAGTCGATCACGGCCAGCGACCTGTTGCCCAGGAGGTCTATCTTGACGAGCCCCGCGCGCTCCACGGGCCCCATGTCCCACTGGGTCACGGTGATGCCCTTCGCCGCCCGCTCGAGCGCCACGATGTCGGTCACCTCGCCGGGCGCGATGACGATGCCTCCGGCGTGGATGCCCAGGTGGCGCGGGAAGCCGTCGATGCGGCCGGCCAGCCCCAGGATGGAGCGCCACGGCTCGCACTGCCACGGCAAGGGTGGCGCGGCCTCCTGCCGGCGCCCCGGCAGGGGCACTCCTGCCGGGCTCGCGGGGCCTCCCCTGCATCCTGGCGAGGCGTGCAAGGGCCCGCCCGCCTCGAGCGCCTCGCGGATGCGCGCCGCGCTCAGGTGCCACGGCAGGCGGCGCGTGATGCGGCCGATCTCCACCTCGGGGATGCCGTGTGCCCTGGCCACCTCCCGGAGCGCCCCGCGCGCCGCGAACGTGACGTGGGTGCTGATCATGGCCACCCGGTCTTGGCCGAACCTCTCGAACACGTGCTCGATGACCTCGTCGCGCCGGTCCCAGGCGAAGTCCAGGTCGACGTCGGGCGGGTCCTTGCGGCCCTCGTGCAAGAACCGCTCGAAGCACAGCCCGTGGCGCACGGGGTCCACGCCGGCGAGCCCCAGCGCCCACGATACAAGCGAGCCTGCGGCCGAGCCCCTGCCGCACATGGGGATCGAGCGACGGCGCGCGAAAGCGGCGATGTCGGCCACCACGAGGAAGTAGTCGTCGAAGCCCATCCGGTGGATCACGCGAAGCTCGTCCGCGAGCCTCGACCCGTACTCCTTCGCCACGCTGCCCCCGAGCCTGTGGCGAAGCCCCTGGCCTGCGCGCGCCGCGAGGAGCGCCATGGCGTCCGTCCCCCCATCGGGCAGCGGGTAGCGAGGGAACCTGTACGTGCCGAGCCCCAGGTCCACCCTGCATCTCGCCGCGATCTCCGCCGCCCGCTCCAGCGCGCCGGGGACGTCGGCCAGGGCCTGCCTGAACGTGGCCTCGTCCAGGAGCCACGCGCTCGCGGGCGGCGGCGCGATCCCGCCCGGCGCGGGATCCGACACCGTGGTGTTCGAGAACACGGCGCGAAGCACCCTGCCGAGGGCCCTGTCCGCCGGGTCGGTGAAGTGCACCGGGCTCGTGGCCACCAGGTCGAGGCCGTGCTCCTGCGCGAGCCTCACGAGCCGGCCCCTCGGCACGCCCGACGGCCCTCTCGTCTCGCCCGACCCAGGCATCGTGCGAGGCGTGATCTCCACGAACAGCGCGTCCTTGCCCACCCCCATGGTCACGAGCCTGCGCACGAGCTCGGGGTGGTCCGTGATCACCACCAGATCCTCGTGGTCGTCGGCGATGGCGCGCGGCAGGTAGAACGCCTCGTCGAGCCTGCGCCTCGTCACGATGCGGCACAGAGCGCCCCAGCCGCGCCTGCTTTCTGCAAGTAGGACCGCGCGCATGCCTCCGGGCACCTCCAGCTCCGCGCCGGGCACGGGGTGGATGCCGTGCCCGAGCGCCGCCTCCACGAACGGAACGACGCCGTACACGCCGTTCGTGTCCGTGATGGCCATGGCGTCGATGCCCCGCCTGGCGGCCGCCGCGCACAGCTCGGCCACCGTGGCCGAGCTCTGGCCGAACGAGTACACGGAGTGCACGTGCAGGTGAGCCGCCATCGCGAGGACCTCGGTCGTGACGTGATCGCACGATCACGTGAACATGCGATCACGTATACACCCCCCCCGTGACAGCGTCAACGAACCGCCCTTGCCTCGAGCGATGACGCCTCACAAGACAGCGCCCGGAAAAAGACCTTCCACCGGTCCTTCAACGGTCCTCGAAACGCTCGTGGAGGTAGAGGGGGGTGAAAGGCCCGTGGGCCCGGGGCCTTTTCAGTCGATCACGGCCCCGGGCTCCACCAAAAGCTTCGACGGGTCGTAGCCCTTCTCGACGAGCCTCTCGCCGATTGCCTCGAAGGTGGCCCTGTCCATGGTCTTCTCGCGCGACAGGATCCACAGGTACTCCCGCTTCGGGTGACCCACGACCACGTGCCGGTAGTCCTCGTCGAGCTCGATGATCCAGTAGTCGCCCGCGAAGGGCCAGAAGAAGCTCACCTTGAGCTTCGCATTCGTCTTCCCGTCCACGACCCAGGCCTTGCCCTTCGCCTCTTCGAGCTTTCCGTCCTTGCTCCCCTTCCGGCAGGTGTTCACGACGGCTATCTTGCCGTCGTCTCGCAGCGAGTAGCTCGCGGTCGAAGCGAAGCACTCCTTCTGGAAGCTGTTGGGATAGCGCGCAATCTCGTACCACGTTCCCAGGTACCGATCGAGATCCACGCTCTGGACAGTCTCCAGTCCTGGCAGCGAGGCCGCCCCTGCACCGCAGGCCGTGAAGAGGAACGCCACCGCCGAAACGAGGATCCCTGTCGACTTCATCGGTACACCATCCGTCCTTTCCACCCCAGCATCTACTGCCGTCTTCTGACATGTCATCCCCGTGCCCGGCGATGCGCGTGTTGAAATCCGGCGCTGCATGCGCTAACCAACGACCTCGGGCTCGGGGGGGGTACACCGGAGAGGATGCGATGAAGACCCTGCAAGAGACCCTGGCCGCCATCATGACCATTTTCCTGGCGGGGTGCGGTGGCACCCTCGTGTACGAAGAGATCGACGGCGACGGTTCGGCCGACGCGCCAGCGGACGTCTCGCCCGAGCACGGCCCGGATCCTGTCCTGGATCCGGTGCACGATCCAGCGCCGGACCCAGCCGCGGACACCGTCTGGGATCCGGCTGCCGACATCGTCTTCGATCCGGCACCCGACCCGGTCGCGGACACCCCCTACCCGACGGGATGCTCGGACGGATCCGAGGAGGACGTGTTCGTGCCGGGCTCCATGGTGGGCTGTGCGGGAAGGGTCGGCTGGCCCTCGCGCGACTCGCTCTGCGCCACGGGCTGGAGCGCATGCACGGCCGAGCAGTGGGTCGCGAGGCGGGCGGGTGGCACCCCGGGTCACAACTACTGGACCGACGACGACCTGAGATGGACCGGCACCGGCCCCGGCAACTGCGCCGCCCTCTTCGCCGGCGGCAACTGGTGCGGCCCCGACGTGCCCATGCGCGTGTGCGCTGACCACGAGGACCCGGAAGGGAACCTGTGCAACTGGATACACTGCGGGCTCGCGTCCACTGCCCCCGACGAGTGGTTCGGCGGCTGCCAGGAAAACCCCACCGCGGGCACCCTCTGCTGCAGGTGACGGCGGGAGGTCTTTTACGTTCCGGGAGGCCCCACGGGGAAACGACGAGCGAAGGTCACCACCCGACTCGAGACCGACAACCCCATCCTCACCCCGCTTTTCCCCCTGCTCGGAGTCAACGGTTAGCCTGAGCCGGGCTCGACTCTCACCCGTCGCTCACGATTTGAGCCGCTTCGTGGTTGCGGTGGCACAGAAACAGGCAGGGGGCTGGGTCGCTCTGTCTCCAGCCGCTCGAGGAGGCCATCATGCCCGACAGGCTTGCGCTTCTCGCTGTGGCCATGCTGACCGTCGCCCTCGTCCGGTGCGGATCGGAAGGCTCTCCCGTCTGGGACGGGTACTCCGACACGGGGCCCGGGGACGGGCCCGAGGTGACATGGGATCCGGGTGGCGACGGGATCTGCGACGATGACCAGGTGGACATCCACAAGCAGATCGTCCGCGTCATGATCCTTCTCGACCAGTCCGGATCCATGTTCCAGGACGGACGGTGGGAGGGTGCCACCTCGGCGCTGACGGCGCTCCTCGTGGACCCGGAGTTCTCGGAGATGTACTTCGGGCTGGACGCCTTCCCGGACGGCAACCCGGGCCACTGGTGGAACTGCGGGCGCGACGTGGGCTGCTACTCGTGCCCCGACGACATGTGCGGCACGCTCGACCCGCCGCAGGTGGCTCTGGCCCTGCAGCCCGCGTCCGCTCCTTTCATCCTCGCCCACATGGGCGACGACCTCTACCCCGCGTTCTGCGGGTACACGCCACTGGTGAACCAGTTCGAGTACTACGCGACGGGTCCCGGCCGCACCGTGGTTCCCGACCTGTACGCCGACGACGGTGACGGATATCTCGTGGTCATCTCGGACGGACAGGACGAGGGCTGCTTCGACGGCGATCCCGTGTCCGCGCTCACCTCCACGGTGCAGGGCCTCGTCACGGAGCAGGGCATCCGCAGCATCGCCATCGGCTTCGGCGACATCACCGGAGGCATGGCCGAAGAGCTCGACGCCATCGCGTCGTCCGGTGGCACCCCCTTCGACACGTTCTTGCCCGCAGAGGACGGCCCCGCCCTGCAGGCCGCGCTTCTGAGCATCGCCGGCGTGGTGAACACCTGCCGCTACGTCCTCGACGAGGTGGCGCCCAGCGCCAGCCCCGAGCTCGTCAACTTCTACGTGGACGGGGAGATCGTCCCCATGGATCCATCCTGCAGCGAGACCGTGGGCGACGGCTGGCACTGGTTCGACGACGCCCACACGACCGTCGAGTTCTGCGGCGACCTGTGCGCCCGGATCAAGGCGGGCGATGTGGACGCCATAGGCGCCACCTTCGGCTGCTCCACGTTCATCATCTGAGGCGCTACGACGACCTGAGGTGCATGCGGTAGAACAGCGCCACGCCCGCTGCGAAGTAGACGAGCGAGAGGACGGACAGAGCGACGATCTCGTAGACGATGTCGCCCGGTCCGGCGCCCAGCGTCAGGATGCGGTTCACGGCGTTGACCGCGTGGGTCGTGGGGAAAACGTCGAACAGGCCCACGGCGCGTCCGGCGACATCGAAGATCGCTATCTTCTTCATGGGGTACACGGCGCCGGAGAAGAACATGATGAACATGAAGGGCAGGTTGGCCAGGAGGAACGCCCGCACCACGGTCGTCGAGAAGGAGGCCACGACGAGCCCCAGGCCGATGACGGGCAGCGCGGTGAGCGCGCCGATGACGAACACGCCCCACAGGGGGCCCTCGGAGCGAAACCCCAGCGCGCGCGCCACGAGCAGGGTGCAGGCCAGGCTCAGCAGGGCCACCACGATCTGGGTGGCGGACACCCCGGCGAGGAAGTCCAGCGAGCTCATCCGTGTCAGCCGGAGCCTCGCGAGCGTGCCTCCCTCCACCTCGCGCGCCACTGAGATGGCCGCGCTGAAGATCATATTTCGTCGCCAACCTTCTGCCCCCGCCGCGAAAGCCCGCTTTCGCCTCGTCGATCTCGCCACCACGCCGGATGCCATTTGGCGGGTCATGCCCCGATCGGGCTTCGGGCCCATGCCATGTCGCCGCCTCTGCCTCGGGCGCAGGGCCAGCACGCGCTCGAGCTGCAGGCATCGGGGCGAACAACGAGTCTCGAACGACCCTCCTCGAGAAGCTCGTCGAGCGGGGTATGGCCGTGGTGTGCTGAGTTCTCGTGGATTACATTCGCGCACTCCCGTGCTATGTTTCGGACATCGAGGGTTCGAGGGGCTCGCAAAGGCTGCGATGCGCGCCAGGCGCCTGGTCGATGGATCGAGGGAACACGAAAAGCGGTTCGATTTGCCATATCGCGTTGAACGAGTGAAGCCGATGATCCGACATGCCATGCTCCAAGGACCCTGGACCGCTGCCGAGGTGTCGACGTGACGACCTCCGGTTCCCGGGATGGGATTGCTCCTCACGTCGATGACGTCGATGCATTAAAGAGGCGGATCGCCATACTCTCTTCAAGGCTGAGCAAGTGTTACGAGAACGACAAGCTTCAGAAAAGCCTCGCGAAGACGCTCGCCGAAAGGGTCAAGGAGCTGGATTGCCTGTATCGAATCTCGAGGCTGATGGAGAAACGAGACCTCACGTTGCACGAGACCCTGCAGGAGGTCGTGGATCTCATGCCGGCGGCATGGCAGTACCCTGACTTCACCTGCGTACGTTTGGAGACGATCGAGTTCACCGTAGAGTCGAAGAATTTCAAGAAGACGAGGTGGCTGCAGATCTGCAACCTCGAGAGTTCCGGCAAGATGCTCGGACGTCTCGAGGTGTTCAGTATGAAGAGCAGGATCCCGAAAAGAGAGAAGAGGTTTCTGGCCGAGGAGCAGAAGCTCTTGAAGGTGATCGCAGAGCGTATCTCCACACTCATCGCGCAGCATCAGGAGAACGAACTGGCCAGGGATCAGGAGATGAAGCTCGTCCAGATGGACAAGATGATCGCGCTGGGCATACTCGTCTCCGGTGTCGCCCATGAGATAAACAATCCGAACAACTTCATCATGCTGAACACCCCCCTCCTCCAGGAGGCGTGGTCGAGCATCAGGCCCATCCTTGACCTTTACCACGAAAGGAGCGGCGATTTCATCGTGGGAGGCCTGTCTTACTCCGAGTTTCGCGACGTTGCACCGAGGCTCTTCGCCGGCATCCAGGAGGGATCGCAGCGGATCAAGTCAATCGTCGAGAGCCTCAAGAAGTTTTCGCGGGTCGATCCGTCCGAGATGACCTTTGGGATAGACGTCAACGAGGTGACGAGGTCAGCCATCATGCTTCTCGATAGCCACATCAAGAAGTCGACGGATCGGCTCTCGTCGAGCTACGGCTCCGATATCCCGCCTGTCAGGGGCCATTTCCAGAGGCTCGAGCAGGTGGTCATCAATCTTTTGCAAAATGCCTGTGATGCTCTTCCCGACAAGAGCAGGGGAATCTGGGTCGAGACGTCGTTCGATCGCGAGAGCCGCCAAGTCGTGATCGAGATCAGAGACGAGGGCGTCGGCATCGAATCGGACAAGCTCTCCAGCATCCGGGACCCCTTCTACACAACCAAGCGCGATCGGGGGGGGACTGGCCTGGGTCTCTCCGTGTCGTCGGGAATCATCGAGAACCATCACGGCCAGCTTTTTTTTCGCTCCGAACCCGGGCGCGGCACGACGGTAACGGTCCTTCTGCCGGCTGTCTCTAACGAAGCGGGGGATAAAAAGGCGGACTGATGACATCGGACACTTGCAGGCAAGATATCGTGCACCCGTCTCACCCCGTCCTGATCGTCGATGACGAGCCCTTGGCCCTGCAGAGCTTCGAGATGGCGCTCCGGGCTGCCGGCATCGACAACATCATCTCCATGCCAGACAGCCGGGAGGTGCTCCCATTTCTCCAATCGCATCCGGTCGAGGTCGTCATCCTCGATCTCTGGATGCCCCACGTTTCGGGCGAGAAGATCCTGCGTTCTCTGGTCGAGGACCATCCGAGCATCCCGATCATCATCGTGACGGGCGTCGACGAGGTCGACACGGCGGTCAGGTGCATGAAGGCCGGGGCCTTCGACTACATGGTCAAGCCTATCGAGAAGAGCCACCTTGGTGCCGTGGTCGCGCGTGCCATCGAGATCCAGGAGCTGCGTCTCGAGAACGTCCAACTCAGGCAACGAGTCCTGGGCAAGGGACTGGAGCATCCGGAGGCCTTCGCCGGCATCGTCACGAGAAACGAGCGCATGCTGTCCATCTTCCAGTACGTGGAGGCAATTGCGAGGACCATGGCCCCTGTGACGATCTCGGGGGAAACCGGCGTGGGCAAGGAGCTGATCGCACGAGCACTGCACGATGTCAGCGGGCTCTCTGGGCCATTCGTTCCGGTCAACGCGGCCGGTGTGGATGATGAAGTCTTCTCGGACACCCTGTTCGGACATCGGAAGGGAGCCTTCACCGGCGCCGGTGTCGATCGTGCCGGGCTCGTGGAGCAGTCGAGCGGAGGAACCCTCTTTCTCGACGAGATCGGGGATCTGAGTCAGCAATCGCAGATCAAGCTTTTGCGTCTTCTCCAGGAACGCGAGTACTACCCGGTGGGAAGCGACCTGCCGAGACGTTCCAGCGCCAGGATCGTCGTGGCCACGAACAGCGACACGAACGAGCTGCAACGGACGGGCAGATTCAGGAAGGATCTCTACTACCGCCTGACCACGCATCACGTCCATGTCCCGGCGCTGAAAGAGAGGCTCGACGATCTGCCTCTGCTCGCCGATCGTTTCGCGGATGAGGCGGCCCGCTTGATCGGGAAAGAGAAGCCCGCAGTCACCCGGGAGGTCCTCTCCCTGCTTTCGACCTACAGTTTCCCGGGAAACGTCAGGGAGCTGAGATCCATGATCGTCGACGCCGTCACCAGCAGTCGATCGGGTGAGCTCCCGCTGGCGACATTCGAGAGCATCGTGCTCGGTTGCCCTCGCGCGTCGAAGAGCAACGAAGACCCCCGTGATGCCCCGCAGATCACATTCTCGGACAGGCTCCCAACGCTCGGGGAAGCGGAGCAGCTCGTCGTGGCAGAGGCCATGCTCAGATCCAGAGACAACCAGTCTGTCGCCGCCAGGATGCTGGGCATCTCCCGCCAGGCATTGAACCGCCGCCTACGGACGAAACGCGGCTAGCCGTACGCATCCTCGGTCGACCGAGCAATGAATATTGCGAGACCGTCCGTTTCCGGACAGGTCCATCACGGCGTAATCACGGCCGATCTCCTCGATCCAGGAAAATCCGTCAACATGGGTTGCATCGCCGCGCGCGTATTGCCGACAAAGGATCGACGAAAACGGCTGTCGTTGTGCGTCTTTCCTCTCTCCGTCGAGACTGGCATGGGGCTTGCGTTTCGACATCCACGTGGCTGGGACACGTTCATGAAGGCTTCTTCGAGTCACGAGCAGGCGATCGAGAGCTTCCACCTGCTCATCGTGGAGGACGAGGACAACCTCAAGCTGAGTCTCTCCTTGATAGCCCGCAAGGCTGGCTATCGCGTCTCCGTAGCCGCTGACGCCCGTGACGCCTTGAGGATCCTCAAGGAGTCGGCGGATGGACCCGATCGCATCGATGTCCTCGTGATGGACATACAGATGCCTGGCATGAACGGGATCGAACTCTACGCTGAGCTCGAACGCAGGGATGCGCTGCTACCCGTCGTCATCATGTCCGGCTACCAGTACAGGGAGATCATCACGGGCCTGCACGCCGACGGCAGATTCTCCTACCTGGAGAAACCGTTCGAGCCGGAGGATTTCATCGCCCACATCGAGAATGCCATCCAGCCGCTCACGCACGCATCGGCGGTCGGCGATGGCAGTCAAGGAAAACCACGATGATGAAACTATCGAAGATCGGGAAGATCGTTGCAAACCACCGTGGCGAGGCAGGTGCAACGATTTCCATCCTCGAGGACATCCAGGCGATCCAGGGGTACCTGACAGAGGAGGTGCTCAGGAAGGTGGCCGACGAGACAGGCACGTCCATCATCGATATCTACGCCATCGTGTCCACCTGTCATCGATTCATGGTCGGCTATCGCGATCCCGCCGGCATGGGGCGAGCCAGCCCGGATCTGCCGCATGCCGGTATCAGGTGCCATGCCTGCAACCACGACCTTCTGGACACCAGGTGGCTCATCGACGGGCGGCCTTGCGTCAAGTTGACGGTCGCCTTCGGGATCGAGCACGGATGGTTCAGGCTCTCTTCCAGGCCGGACACATGCCTGTTCGTGTCAGAGCACGTTCTGCCGGTCGAGGGAGTGGCCGACTTCTTCTGCCCCCACTGCCATTCACAGCTCTTCTCATCCGGAGCCTGCAGCGAGTGTGGCGCCCCCATGGTTCCGAAGCTGTCGAGCACGTCGAGGCTGGTCCCGACCTGTTCGAGCCCCCGAGAGCGCTGCTCACGGGGGTGGATTGCCGGGCAGGCCACCAGAAGGAGCCGGGCACAGGTGCCGCGTGAAAAGGACAGGTCCACGAGCCCGGTGGCCGTCACCGAGGCCAACGCCAACGACGGGAGCATGCCATGAAAAGCGAAAAGAGGGCGAACGAGACACCTGCCGATGCATCGGGATCGCCGGCGCGGGATCTCTGCTCGACGTGCAGGCATGCGGGCGACTGCATCTACCTCGTCGAGAGGAGCCGTCCCATCCACCAGTGCGAGATGTTCGATGTCGAATCGGGTCCGCTAAGAGCGCATCCTGCGACCGACTCGGCGGGGCAGGTCCGGCAGGGAGGAGCCAGCAAAGAGAAGTTTCTCGGTCTCTGCTCCAACTGCGATCTGAGAATGACGTGCAAGCTGCCAAGGCCCGAAGGAGGCGTGTGGCATTGCGAGGAATACGAATAGCCATAACTGTCCTGCGTGGCATCCACCCGGTTCCATGCATGTAGAAAGAGGAAATGTCGTGAGCGCGAAGATGAAATCAGAGGATACCGAAGTGGCCCCTGCATCTGGAAAGGGGAAGCTGTACCGCAGCGTCCAGATTCAGTTCAACAAGGCGGCGGATCTCCTGGGCCTGGATGCGTCCGTCCGTAAGATCCTGGAAAGATCGGAAAACGAGATCGTCGTGACGTTTCCCGTGAAGATGGATGACGGTCGGCTCGAGATGTTCACCGGCTACCGCGTCCAGCACAACAACGCCCTCGGACCCTACAAGGGAGGTCTCCGTTACCACCCGCAGGTCGACATCGACGAGGTGCGTGCGCTCGCCGCCTGGATGACATGGAAGACGGCGCTCGCCGACATCCCCTTCGGCGGTGCCAAAGGCGGAATCCAGTTCGATCCCTTCAGCCACTCCCAGTCCGAGCTCGAGAGGATCACCAGGCGTTTCGTCTTCGCCCTCGGCGACAACATAGGTCCCGAGTACGACATCCCTGCGCCGGACGTGAACACGAACTCCCAGATCATGGCCTGGTTCCTCGACTCCTATCTCTCGACGATCCCCCCTCACGAGAGACAAAGCCACGTGCATGTCGTGACCGGCAAGCCCGTCGCAGCAGGTGGCAGCCTCGGACGTGACAAGGCGACCGGGCAAGGTGTCGTGTACACGATCCAGAAGTGGGCCGAGTTGCGCAACATCCCTGTGGAGGGACTCACGTACACACTGCAGGGGTTCGGAAACGTCGGATCCTGGACGAGCAAGATCCTGGCTCGGCTCGGAGCCAGGATGGTGGCCGTCGAGGACATCACGGGCTGCCTGCGCAACGACAAGGGCATCGATCCCGCGGCGCTCATCGATCATGTCAGCAAGCACGGAGGCGTCTCGGGGTTTTCACAGAGCAGCGTGGTGGATCACGAGGAGCTCATGCGCACCCCTGCGGATATCTTCATCCCGGCGGCGCTCGAGAGGCAGATCACCGAAGACACGGCCGACTGGCTGAAGGTACGCCTCGTCGCCGAGGCCGCGAACGGCCCCACGACCCCCGAGGGCGACGAAATCCTGCGCAAGCGGGGAATAGACCTCGTCCCCGACTTCCTGTGCAACTCGGGAGGCGTGATCGTCAGCTACTTCGAGTGGCTCCAGAACAAGCGAAGCGAGTTCTGGGAGCTCGAGGAGGTCGACGGGAAGCTCTTCAAGAAGATGACCTGCATGTTCGACC
>JBFYZU010000291.1:0-15788 GCA_041309365.1 Myxococcota bacterium | reverse complement strand
GATCTTGGAGGCATAACCGGACGGATCCGCGTTGGGGAACGTGATGTCGTACCCCGGAGCGACGATCCTGTGCAGCTCGGGCAGCTTCACGAACTCGAGTTGTTCGAGCACTCCGAGGTGGCGCAGCATCCTCGTGGTCGGGTTGTCTCCCACGGGCAAGGCGTGGAGAGAGACATCGAAGGTGAAGTCGCCCTGCCTGAAGGATGTGGCATAGCCACCGAGCTTGTCGTGCTTCTCGAGTACAGTGACGCTGTATCCGTCACGTGCCAGGAAGGAGCCGCAGGTGAGGCCTCCCAGGCCGGACCCGATAACCACGGCCTTGCTGCCAGAGGCGTTCCTGCCGATGCAACCCTCGCTCATCACCATCCCGAGTGTTACACTCCTGTGAAACAACAGGCCGGATCGAATTTCAGAGCGTGTTCATAATCGCACAGGTGAGGTGTGTTGTCCAGCCCTGAAAATGACAAATTGGTACGATCTTTGCAGCTCATGGATAGTGTATATACAGACCGCCGTAGTCGCTCCCCTGCACCGGCACGGGGGGCGTGTCCCAGGAGCAGGTCACGTAGACACCCATCGGTTCGCCAGCCGTGTCGGCCAGGACGAAGCCGTAGGCGCCGCCTCCCGAATCGGTGAAGCTTCCCGCGGTGACGAGGCCTGTCCCGTCGCAGTACTGGGCCCCGTCCACCACCACGTCGTCGATGTGGACACGCTCGTTCCAGGAGTTGCTCGAGAGGGTGAATCTGATGCGCAGGTTCGCGTTCTCTTCCACGTCCCGATCCAGGTCCGAGAGGTCGATGCAGACCTGGCGGCAGGTGCCGTCGGTGCCCCAGTCGTTCTCCCAGTACCAGGCCGGTTGCCACCCGGCCCCGTCGCCCGCGTCGAAGCTCACCGCTATCCACTCGTTCCAGTCCGCCGTGTTGTCGCCCACGTCGAAGCAGAGCCTGACGTCGCCATCCACCGGCCTCGTGTCCACGCCGTGGATCATCTGGAACTCGTCCATGTTGGCCTGGGCGCCGCCGCTGGTGCCAGAGCCGCAGACGGTGAGGCAGTCGGGGCCGCTGCCGGGAACCCCGCTGCCGATGATGGTCCAGCCGTTCCAGCCGCTCGTGATGGGGTTGGTGGCCGGGCAGGGCGAGAAGTCCTCCTCGAACAGGACCCCCCTCGTCGGGGAGCACGAGCTGGTCCACGCCTTCACCACGATGTCGTCCAGGTACAGGGCCTCCTGGTTCGTCTCGCTGTGTGCTACGAAGGTGAGGGTCACGGCGGGGTTGTTCGTGGCCCATGGAGGCAGGCTCGCGCAGTAGGGCCACTCCACGAGATCCACGTCGAATCCGCTGGCGACCGGTGGGCCGTTGAGGCAGAAGATCTGCTCGTTGTGCGTCGAGTCCGATGCGAACAGGAGGATGCCCTCGTCGCTCGTGGCATGGTAGTCGGAGATGTTGAAGCACACCTCCTGGCTGGACAGGCCGCGCATGTCATAGGTCTTCGTGAGCTGCCACTCCTCCCTCGTGGTCGTCGCGGCGCAGTTGCCGTCACGCATGGTCCTCAGGCGGCAGTCACCGTCCGTGCTCCGGTTGATGTACCCGTCCATCGTGCTGCAGCAGGTCTGTCCACCTGTCGCAGGTGTGCAGGACGTGACGCTGCCGTTGCACACCGTCCCCGATTTCAGGGACCAGCCTCCCCAGCTCGTGCAGGTCGTGCCGTTTCCGAAGCTGTCCTTGGAGAGCACCACGAGGCCCAGCTCCGTGGCGCAGGACAGACACCGTGCCTGGCCCGTCAGGGTGGAAAGCTGCAGGCTGCACGCGGCCGAGGGCATGACCGCGTCGGCCGGGCAGCTCACCGTCAAGGACGCGGGAGGCGTGCCGCACCCCGTGGCGAAGCAGGCGGGCCGGCATATCTGTCCGCCCGTGCACAGGCCGTCATCGGGCGTTCCGGCACAGGTTCCGGCGCCATTGCACTGATCGCCGGTCGTGCAACCGATGCCGTCGATGCAGCCGCTACCCGCCGGAGAGTAGCTCACGACGCAGCCCCCCGATCCGTCGCAGATGACGGAGTCCTGGCAGATGCCGGGAGCAGGGCAGGTGTAGGGAGCGCCGTCGCAGGAGCCGTCCGTTTTGCACTCGTCGTCCTGGGTACACGGATCGCCGTCGTTGCAGGGCGTTCCCGGGATCGCGGGCACGCAAGTCTCGACGCCCGACACGCACGTGGCATTGCGGGCGCATGCGCTCTCGCCGCAGGTCCACGCGACCCAGCTCTCGTCCGCGGCTCCATCGCAGTCGTCGTCGACGCCGTCGCAGTCCGAGTCGTCGCCCGTGGGTGGTCCGGCCGTGCAGGACTCCACTCCGCTCGAGCACGTGGCCGTGGCGATGCAGACTCCCTGGCCGCAGGTCCACGCGACCCAGCCCTCGTCCACGGCCCCATCGCAGTCGTCGTCGAGCCCGTTGCACAGGGTTTCCGGCGTGCCCGACGGCAGGCCGGGTGTGCAGGATGCCACGCCCCCCGTGCATGTCGAGTTGCGCTCGCACACGCCGAGCCCGCAGGTCGTTGGCGTGTAGTGCTCGTCCACCGAGCCGTCGCAGTCGTCGTCGATGCCGTCGCAGTCGGAGTCGTCCCCCGTGGGCGCCCCCGACGAGCAGCTCTGCGTTCCGCCCGTGCAGGTGGAGCTGCGCTGGCAGGCTCCGGTACCGCACGTGTAGGGTATGTAGCCGTCGTCCGCAGTGCCGTCGCAGTCGTCGTCGATGCCATCGCAGTCCGTGTCCGGGGAGGGCGAGCCCGGGACGCATGTCTCGACTCCCGCGCTGCATGTCTCCACCCGCTCACACGCGCCGATGCCGCAAGTGCCCGCCACCCAGCTCTCGTCCGTGGAGCCGTCGCAGTCGTCATCGATGCCGTCGCAGTCGTCGTCCGTGCCCGTGGGCGCGCCCGGCGTGCAGGACTCGACGCCACCCGTGCACGTGGTGTCCCGCCGGCAGACTCCCGTCCCGCAGGTGCCCGAGCTCGTGTAGCCGTCGTCGGGCACCGTGTCGCAGTCGTCGTCGACGCCGTCGCAGTCCGTGTCCGGCGTGCCGGATCCAGGCACGCAGGACTCCACGCCGGCGATGCAGGTGGCCGTGGCAGTGCACGCGCCGCTGCCGCACGTGAAGGCGACCCAGTTCTCGTCCGTGCTTCCGTCGCAGTCGTCGTCCACCCCGTTGCAGATCGTCTCGGATACGCCAGTGGGGCTGCCTGCCGTGCATTCCTCGACGCCGCCGGTGCAGACGCTCGATCGCTGGCAGGCGCCGGTGCCGCACGTTCCGGGCACGAAGTGCTCGTCGTACAGGCCGTCGCAGTCGTCGTCGATGCCGTCGCAGTCCGCATCGGTGCCCGTGGGATCGCCAGGCGTGCAGGCATGCGCGCCGGCCTCGCAGATGGCGATGGCGTGACAGGCTCCCACGCCGCAGTCGTAGGCGACCCAGTTCTCGTCGGCCGTGCCGTTGCAGTTCTCGTCCACGCCGTCGCAGTCGGAGTCGTCCCCCGTCGGTCCGCCCGCGGTGCAGGACTCGAAGCCCGACACGCAGGTGGAGCTGCGCAGACAGACCCCGAACCCGCAGGTGTAGGGCGCGTAGTGCTCGTCCTTCGTCCCGTCGCAGTCGTCGTCGACGTTGTCGCAGTCGTCGTCCGTGCCCGTGGGTCCGCCCGGCGTGCAGGTGGCGACCCCGCCCACGCACGACGAGGTCCTCATGCATGCTCCCAGGCCGCAGGTGGTGGGCACGTAGTGCTCGTCAATGGAGCCGTCGCAGTCGTCGTCGACGCCGTTGCAGTTCGCGTCCGAGCTGATGGTACCGGGCGTGCAGGTCACGACTCCACCCGAGCAGACCGAGTCTCGCTGGCAGGCGCCGATGCCGCAGGTGGTTGGCACGTAGTGCTCGTCCTTCGACCCGTCGCAGTCGTCGTCGACACCGTCGCAATCCGAGTCGTCCCCGGTCGGCGCTCCTGGCGTGCAGGTGGCGACCCCGCCCGAGCAGACCGAGTTGCGCTGGCACGCGCCGGTGCCGCAAATGGTGGGTACGTAGTGCTCGTCGGTGGCTCCGTCGCAGTCGTCGTCGAGGCCGTCGCAGTTGCGGTCGTCGCCCGAGGCGGCTCCCGGTGTGCAGGCCTCGAACCCGGACACGCAGGTGGATGCCCGCGTGCAGGTGCCCTGCCCGCAGGTGTAGCTCGCGTAGGCCTCGTCGATGGAGCCGTCGCAATCGTCATCGACGTTGTCGCAGTCGGTGTCCATCCCCGTGGGGGAGCCTGGCGAGCAAAAGACCGATCCCATGACGCAGGTGGCGAGCCTGAGACATGCGCCCACACCGCAGGTCGAGGGGATCCAGTGCTCGTCTATCGACCCGTCGCAGTCGTCATCCTGGCCATCGCAGTCGTTGTCGACCCCCGGCGCGCCCGGCGTGCAGCTCTGGTAGCCGGCCACGCAGGTGCTCGACCTGCGGCAAAGACCCGCGCCGCAGTAGTACGGCACGTAGTTGTCGTCCGCCGTGCCAGAGCAGTCCTCGTCCAAGGCGTTGCAGTTGCTGTCGTCGCCCGTCGGCGAGCCCGGGGTGCAGGCCTCCGTCCCGGATGTGCACGAGCTCGACCGTTCGCACACGCCCAGGCCGCACGTGGTCGCGATGTAGTCGTCGTCGGGCACCGTGTCGCAGTCGTCGTCGACAGTATCGCAGTCCGTGTCGGGGCTGCCCGGCAGAGGCGTGCAGCTCTCCGTTCCGAGCACGCAGGTCGAGGTGCTCGCACAGGTTCCCATTCCGCAGGCGTATGGCACGTAGTCGTCGTCCGCAGTGCCGTCGCAGTCGTCGTCGACCAGATCGCAGTCCGTGTCCGGGCCTCCCGTACCGGCGATGCACTGCTCGACCCCGCCGACGCAGGTCGCGTTCGTCGTGCATCCCCCCGAGCCGCACGTGTAGGTGACCCAGTTCTCGTCCACCGAACCGTCGCAGTCGTCGTCGGCGCCGTTGCAGATGGTCTCCGGGATGCCCGAAGGCGAGCCAGGGGTGCACTGGACCACACCCGAGGTGCAGGTTGCCGTGCGCATGCACACGCCCTGGCCGCAGGTGGTGGCCACCCATGCCTCGTCGATGGAGCCGTCGCAATCGTCGTCGACGCCATCGCAGTCGCCGTCCGTGCCCGTGGGAGCGCCGGGTGTGCAGGACAGCGTTCCCGAGGCGCAGGTTGCCGTGCGCATGCACGCGCCCTGGCCGCATGTGGTGGCGACCCATGCCTCGTCGGCAGTCCCGTCGCAGTCGTCGTCGATACCGTCGCAGTCGTCGTCCGTGCCAGTGGGCGGCAGCGCAGAGCAGCTCTGTGTGCCGGCGATGCACGTCGCGTCGGCGGTGCAGGCCCCGATTCCACAGTTGTAGGCCACCCAGTGCTCGTCAATCGATCCGTCGCAGTCCTGGTCGATGCCGTCGCATTCGCTGTCCGTGCCCGTGGGCGACCCCTCGGTGCAGCTCTCCACACCCATGATGCAGCGGGAGATGCGCGCGCACGCGCCGGTCCCGCACGTGGCCCCGACGAAATCCTCGTCCACCGAGCCGTCACAGTCGTCGTCCAGGCCGTTGCACAGCGTGTCCGAGCCCGATGTCGGTGCCCCCTCGGTGCAGCTCTGCGTGCCTGCGACGCATGACGCATCCCGCCGGCAGACCCCCGTGCCGCAGTCCCACAGGATCCACTCCTCGTCCGTGGATCCGTCGCAGTCGTCGTCGATACCGTCGCAGGTCGTGTCCACCGTGCCCGTGGGCGCTCCGGGCGTGCAGCTCTCCAGGCCGGTCACGCAGGTCGAGTCCCTGCGGCATACCCCGGTTCCGCAGTGAAATGCCGTGTAATCCTCGTCCGTGGATCCGTCGCAGTCCTCGTCCAGGGCGTTGCAGACGGCGTCGATGAGGTAGGAAGGCTCCGGTGGGAGGCAGGTGTCGAGGCCCGAGTCGCACGTGGAGTCCGTGACGCACGCGCCGGTGCCGCAGGAGTACGTGACGTAGTCATCGTCGGCGACCGTATCGCAGTCGTCGTCCACTGCGTCGCAGGTGATGTCCACGGCGGCCAAGGGGTAGCCGGGCGCGCAATCCTCCATGCCCGAGATGCAGGTGGAGTCCCGACGACAGGCTCCGGCACCGCACGAGAAGGGCACGTAGTCCTCGTCCACGTGGCCGTCGCAGTCCCCGTCCTGAAGGTCGCAGGTCAAGTCCGTGTCCTCGTCACGGTCGCCGCAGGTCTCCACGCCCAGGATGCACGTGGCATCCGTCTCGCACACACCGAGGCACGACAGGGTCTCGTACTCCTCGTCGACGGAGCCATCGCAATCGTTGTCGATGCCGTCGCAGAGGGCATCCCTGTCCGAAAGCGGATCGAGGGGGACGCAGACCTCCTCGCCGTCCGAGCACACCGAATCGGTCTCGCATGCGCCCACCCCGCATCGGTACGGGATGTAGTCCTCGTCGAGGGCTCCGTCGCAGTCCTCGTCCACCCCGTTGCACTCGAACTCGGCTCCGTCAGGCACCGGAGTGCAGGGACGCTCGCACCCGTTCACATGGTCGCCGTCGACATCGGTCCACCCGTCGTCGCACAGATACCCGCACTCGCCGAGCACGCAGCTGGGGGTCGCGTGCGGGTGGTAGGCGCACGTGGTGTCGCAGGCGCCGCAGTTGAGCGGGTCGTTTCGCAGGTCGAAGTCCTCGTCCACGAGCCAGTCGCAGTCGTCGTCCAGGTCGTTGCACAGCTCGCGCACGCAGGAGGAGCAGTCCGGGTCCTCGCTGTCGATCCGGTCGTCGCAGTCGTTGTCCAGCGTGTCGAAGCACGTTCCTTCGGTGTCGCTCTCGATGGTGGCCGTGGCCGTGCAGGAGTACTCGCAGCCGTTGTACGGGTTGCCGTCCACGTCGGCGAACCCGTCCTCGCACTCCACGATGACGCACACGAAGTCCTCGCATTCGCCCGTGGCGTGCCCCGTGCTGCAGTCCAGGCCGCAGTCGCCGCAGTTCATGTCGTCGTTCGAGAGATCCACGCAGGCGTCACCGCAGGCCATGAGAGGATATTCGCAATCCAGCATGCACTCGCCGAAGAAGCAGATCTCCCCTTCCTCGCAGGAGTTTTCGCAGCTTCCGCAATGAGCGGGATCCGAGTCGGTGTCGACGCATTCGCCGTCGCACAGGGTCTCGCCTCCCGTGCATCCGGGCTCTTCCCCGGTCTCGTCGCCCTCGAGGTCCGTGAGGAGCTCAAAGGACGTGTCGAATGCGGGATCGTCCGACGTGTCGAAGCCGTCGAGTGGAGCCACTCCCCTGAGATCGAGGCCGCACGAACCCACGAGCAGGCCAGTTCCTGCCATCGTGGAGAGAAGCCATGCTCGATTCTTCATTCCTCAGTGCCTCCGGTTCGACAACCCTGGGCATCCCCGGCCGGTCCGTCAGCCGTACCGAACTGTCGTCAACTTACAGCAGCACTCGAAAACCACGCCTATCGTGATTTTGAACCCATAGAGGCCTCAGAGCAAGTCGATTTTCGAACATGGGAGCCCTGGTTATCCCTGTCTCCAGTATTCCCTTCAGGCGGGGAGGCGCTTCTCGCAAATCTCTTTTTTCGCGATGTCGGATTCGACCGTGTACGTTCCAACGATCGAAAGCAGGACGGCGACGAGCAGGGAAGCGGGCGGTGCCACGAGCCCCACGCCGAGGCTCTTGGTCATGTCGCTCAGCGCTCCCACGGCCAGAGGGCCCAGCGAGTAGCCAATGCCGGTCTGGACGAACAGGAGGATGGACATGGCCGTTCCACGGTCGCCCGGCTCCACGAGATCCAGGATGACGGCCGTGAGGATGGGGAACATGAGCACCATGAGGACCATGGCTCCCACCAGGGCCGCCACGATGGCCGCAATGTCCGGTACGTGGACGGTGACGAGCATGCACGGGATGGCGAGAAGGGAGGCCAGTGCCTGCAATGCGAGCCGGCCGCGCCTGTCTCTGGCGTAGAGGAGGTCCGACAAGTACCCGCCGAGCACGCCACCCACGAGGCCGCCCACCAGCGTCGCGATGCCTGCCAGCTCGCTCACCTTCTCGAGCGTGAAACCCCTCTCGCGAACGAGAAACGAGGGCATCCAGACGGCGTAGCCCTGGAGAGCGAACATGACGACCGCCGTGGTCGCGAAGTGGATCACGAGCGTCCGCGTGGCGGCGAGCTTTCGCAACCTCGGGAAATATCCCGGGGTCGTGCTGGACGTCCCCCTGCCGTCGAGGCTCTCGGCGGCGCCACGGGCAGGCTCGGGAACGAGGATGATCAAGGGTGCCAGAAGGACGCCCGTCATGGCGAAGATCATGAGCGTGCACCGCCAGTCGTAAGCCGTGGTGAGGTGGCCGCCCAGGATGACGCCCAGGCCGCCTCCGATGGCCACGCCCGCCTGGAAAACGCCGATGGCCATGGCGCGACGGCGCGCCCCGAACAGGTCGCCTATCATGGAGACGCCGGCCGGGTGCGCCGTCGCCTCCCCCGACCCCGTGAAGGCCCGGGCCAGAAGAAGCATGCCGAAGCCCGCGGCGGCCCCCGACCCGAACGTGGCCACGCTCCACACGATGATACCGGTCGCGAGGACGATGCGTCTCGGGTGACGGTCCACTGCCCAGCCGATGGGCAGGGCGGCCGTGGCGTAGAACAGCGTGAAGGCCGCTCCGCCGACGAGCCCCAGCTGCGTGTCCGTGAGAAGCAGGTGATCCTTGATCCTGGGCAGGAGGATGTTGAGCACGTTGCGGTCCATGTAGTTGACGGCGTTCACCAGGGTCAGGACCGCCAGCGTCCAAAGCGCCGTCCTCGTGCTCCTCGGTCCCATGATCGTGTCGTCGATATCACATCCGGGGCAATCGCGACAGGATGTCACATGCCAGCAATGCCTCTTGTCCGTGTCCCCTGCCATGAAGTACGCTCCATGCCCGATATCGCCCGGAGGAACTCATGCGGTTTCTGGTTCACGGTTGCCGGGGGAGCATTCCAGTTGCCGGCATGCAGTACAGCCGGCACGGAGGCAGCACGACCTGCATCCGGATCCTGTCCGACCATCTGCCAGCGGGCAGCGCCCTGATCCTCGACGGCGGATCGGGCCTGATCCCGGCTTCCAAGGATCTGCTGGCGGAGAAGATCGAGCGCGTCTACATCCTGTTCACGCACTATCACTGGGACCACACCATCGGGCTCACCCTGAGCCCTCTCATCTTCATCAAGAAGATACCCGTCGTCATGGCCGGTCCGGTGCAGGACGGCGTGGGCACGCGCGAGATGTGCGAGACTCTCTTTCGCCAGCCGTTCTTCCCCGTGGACTTCAAGGAGGTGGGCTCGCACATCACGCACCACCGGTTCGACGTGCCCAGCACGAAGATCATCCTGTTCCACCGGGAGGGAGGCATCGCGATCCTGGACCGGGACGCCTTCGAGACGTACGTGGACCGGGGCGAGCAGATGCCCTTCGAGTCGGGCCTTTACGACCTCGACGAGTGCATCGACATCAGGATGCACCTCTGCAACCACCCCGAGCAGACCATCTCCTACCGCATACAGGAGAGGGCCTCCGGCCGGAGCCTCGTCATGCTCACGGATCACGAGAACCAGGACGGGATACCGCTGGGCTTGAGGGCCCACATCCGGGAGGCGGACACCCTCATCGCAGACTGCCAGTACACGCGCACGCAGTACGATGCGTTCACCGCGGGGTTCGGTCACGGCACACCCGACTACGTGGTGAGGCTCGCGCACCTGGTGGGAGCCCGCAACGTGCTCTTGACGCATCACGACCCGGGCTCGTCGGACGAGCAGCTCGACAGGATCCTTGCCGAGACCAGGGAGATCGAGAAGAGGTACGGAGCGGATAGACCGATCCCCTTCGACATGGCCAGGGACGGCATGGTCTACGACGTGCGTCACGGAGCCTGACCCGTCCAGGGACGGCAACGACCTGGACACCTGCATGGCCCGAGATGCTGAGGGATGAGTCGAGCTTCATCGGGACCTGGACCTCGGCCTGCGAAGCGCCGCTAGAAGCCCAGGCAGGTGTCCTTCGTCAGCGACGGGAAATCGAGGCGCTCCCAGGCATCCTCCATGGCGTTGCGGTGGGCGAGATGGCGCTCCCGTGCGGGGCCCAGCCAGAGCCCGAGATCGCGCTCGTAGTCTCGCAGCGCCCCGGACCGTCCACCCACGAAGGATACGGCAGCCTCTCCGGCCATGCGGCCCGAGACGAGCGCGGGGGTGATGCCGTTGACTGCCATGGGATGCGTGGTGCCGGCCGCGTCGCCTGCCAGGATGACCTGACCCATGCGCACGGCAGGCAAAAGCCCGCCGCACGGGATCGAGCCGTGGGTCTCCCGGATGACGTGCTGCCCCACGCGTCCTTCCTTCACGAGCCTGTCACGCAGCCAGGCCAAAAGCTTGTCCGTGGCGTTCCGTGTACCCTGGGCGGCGGCCACGCCCACGCTGGCCACGATGCCCATGGGGTAGAGCCAGCCGTAGCCGCCCGTGAACGAGGGATCGAGGTAGAATTCGACCCACTCGCGGTTCTCGATGAGCGGAACCTCGCACTGGGTGGCCGCGAGGTGGCGCGGCCCGGGCAGGCCGATGAGGCTCGCCGCACGCGAGGTGGCGCCGTCGGCCGCAACCGTGACCGTGGCTCGCACGTTCAGGTTGTCGCTCGCCGAGCCGAACCTGGCGTTGCCCGTGGGTGCCAGGTGGGAGAGCTGGTACCCCGACCGCATCCTGGCGCCCAGCTTCCCTGCCTCTCCCGCGAACGCGAGGCACATCTCGCCCAGCCGCACGATCCAGCCCGGCCAGGGCTTCTCGATGATCTCGGTTCCGACGTGCATGCGAGTCCCTCGGATGGCCTGCCGGATGCAGATGGAAGGGACCGGGAGATCTCCGGCGAAGTCCACGGGGATGAACCCGACCCTGGGGCCCTGCTCCCCGTGATGGAAGGTGCGTTCCACGACGAGGACCCGCGCGCCGGCACGTGCGGCCGCCAGCGCGGCCGACGTTCCGGCAGGGCCCGCTCCGATGACGAGGATATCCGTTTCGATGGTGGACATGTGCTCCTCGGCAACCCCTCGAACACGATTGTATAAGAACGGGGGGGGGGATATGCAAATTCGTGCGTTTTGAGCCGAGCCGGATGCGCTGCTATACTGCTGCCGTGACGCGCTTCACTCTGCTCGCCCTGATGGCCGTGGGTTGCAATCCCGGTCCCGGGCCGGACCCCATGGCGACCGTCGAGAAGACGCTGCCGCAGGCAAGGGTGGTGAAGCCAGAGCTCCTCCCCGGGCCCGAGCCAGCGCGCCTGTACGTCGTCCTGGGTGGAGACGTGATGCTGCAGGACCAGATCAACACCATCGCGAGAGAGCGGGGAGGAGGCGATCTGGCAGCAGGATACGCCTGGTTTCTCGAGCCTCTGGCCGGCGTGCTCGACGATCTGCGAGGTCGCGGGGAAGTCCGATTCGTGGTGAACCTCGAGTCGCCGGTGGCAACGCCGAGGCGCGCACCTCGATCCTACCCGCCCCTCTTCAACGGGCCGCCCGAGGCATTGATCGGCCTGGCCATGGCAGGGGTGGACGTCGTGACGGTGGCCAACAACCACGCCCTGGATCAGGGCAGGGCAGGGCTCGAGGAGACCCTGGCCATGGCCCGGGCGTCAGGGCTTAGAGTCACGGGAGGAGGCCTGACGGACGATGACGCCGCGACGCCCGTGGTCCTGGGAAAGGACGTGCGCGTGGCTGTCCTGTCGTTCTACCTGCGTCCGGGGCAGAAGGGAGAGCCGGACCTCGGCCCGCGAATCGCCATCCTGGACGAGGACGCGCTCTCGCGAGTGACGGCCGCGCGCGCGAGCGCCGATGCGGTGGTCGTGACCGTCCACTGGGTGGGCGAGTTCGTGAGCGAACCGAAAAAGGAGTGGGAAAGCTGGGCCCACAGGCTGGTGGGCGCCGGGGCGGATGCCGTGATCTGCCACGGTCCCCACGTGCCAGGTCCGGTGGAGGTCGTCGAGACCCCGGACGGAAGGCAGGCCCCTGTCGCCTACTCTCTGGGCAACCTGCTGTCGAACATGGGCTGGGAGGTCTATCCGGGCAAGCCTCTCACTGCCGGCAAGGACTCTGCCCAGCGTCCCGAGGCACGCCAGGAGGTGCTGGCCGTGCTGGAGTTCACGGCCGGCGGCGCGCCCCAGGCGTTGACCGGGTTCGCCATGATCCCGATGTGGCTCATGGACAACCGCTACGCCTCGTTCAGGGAGGGTGCGGGTCCGCGTCTCATCTACCCCTTGCCCATGCCGGGATGCGTCGTGCCGGACCCTGCGCCATGCTTTGCCGCCTCCCGGCCGGACGAGTGCGACGCCCTCTCCGAGATGCTCGAAAACGGGTGCGAGCAGGCTCTCTTCACGCTCTTCGAGCGAAGGCCCCTTCTGGTCTCGATGGCGCAATAGCGGTTTTCCAGGGCCATGGTTGTGATATGGTCGGGTCATGGTCTTCGACAGAGATCGTGTGAAGGGCATCGCCGCGGATCCCATCGCTCACGCCCGGGTCGCCAGGGAGCAGACCGGACGGCCCGTCATCGCCACGCTGTCGTCCTGGGCGCCTCACGAGGTCATCGAGGCGGCGGGAGGCACCGAGGTCCGTCTCCCGGCCCCGGACGGCGGGGCCATGCAGGGAAACCGTGCCAGGGCGCACCTGCAGGCCGCCTCGTGTTTCTTGTGCCAGGGCGCCCTGGAGGCCGGCCTGGACGGGAGCCTCGACTTCGTGGACGCGGTCCTGTTCGTGCAGACCTGCGACGCACAGCAGAACCTCTCGGACATCTTCAAGATCGCCGTGCCGTCCATCCCCGTGCTGGACATGTACATGCCCGTGAACCGGACCTCGCGCGGTGCGGCCGCGTATCTCGAGAAGGAGATCGAGCGGGTCTGCCGCGATCTCGGCGCGATCACGGGCAAGACGCCTGGCCCTGACGAGCTCGGCTCGGCGCTCGATGCGAGGCGCGAGCAGGTGGATGCACTCTCGGCCCTCTACGGTTCGCGTATCGAGGCGGACGGGCTCGTGCCCGCCATGGACTTCTACTCGGTATGCGTGGCGTCGTCCTGCCTGCCACCTTCCCAGGCAGCCCCCATCGCGAGGTCGCTCGTGGAAGACATCCGTTCCAAGGCGGCGGTGCGCGAGTGTCCGGTCGAGCGATCCTGCATGCTCGTGGGCAGCACGCTGCCCTACCCGGGGCTCTACGAGCTCTTCGATCGCATCGGCGTGGCCGTGCGCGACGACGACCTCAGCCTGGGCCGCAGGCTCTTCGACCATCCGGTGCCGGCAGGAGGCTCGCCCGTCGAGCGCATCGCGCGGGGGATGCTGGACCGCTCTTCGGGCGCCACCAAGTTCGACGACGGGCTCGTGAGGGGTTCGGGGCTCCTCAGGGCTGCCCGGCGGGCCGGGGTCAAGCATGTGGTCATGCCCGTGCTCAAGTTCTGCGACCCCTGGGCCTGGGATTTTCCAGCCGTTCGGGACAGGTTGGAGGCCGCCGGCATGGGGATGCTGCTCCTGGAGCTGGCAGGAGGCGAGGATCTGGCCGCCGGAACCATACGCAACCGGGTGGAAGCCTACTTCGAGATGGGCAGCGTGGGAGATCTCTTCGATGGGTAAGCCAGTGGATCGCATCAGGGCCTTCGACCTGCTCAAGGGCGTCATGAAGCGCCACTACACGTGGGCGAAGGTCTACGGCAAGCTGGGAGGCAAGGTCGCGTGGGTCACGAGCGGGGCTCCCGTGGAGCTGCTCTTGCCCTTCGGCATCTACCCCGTCTACCCGGAGAGCCACGGCGCCATCTGCGCCGCACGGAGGATGAGCCCGGAGCTCATGGAGGTGGTGGAGAAGCGGGGCTACTCGCAGGATCTGTGCGCCTACGCCCTTTCGGACATCGGCCATGCCATCACGGGCAAGAGCCCCGTGGGAGGCCTGCCTCGTCCCGACCTGCTGTTCTGCTGCACGAACATCTGCGGGACCGTGCTCAAGTGGTACCAGGCCCTGGCCGAGCACTTCAGGGTGCCTCTGGTCATGGTGGACACACCCTTCATCCCGGACGAGACCACGTGCGCCGCGCCCGTCGCCGTGCCGCCTCACAGCGTGACCTTCGTCAAGAAGCAGCTGGGCGAGGCGGTGGAGTCGTTCGAGAGGATCACCCGCAAGAGCTACAGCGAACGAAAGCTCAGAAAGGTGCTCGACAGGTCGCGCGAGGCCATGAACCTGTGGAAGGCGGTGCTCGAGACGGGCAAGCATCATCCCGCCCCCATGACGTGCTTCGACGCGTTCATCCTGCTCAATCCCATCGTCACGGTGCGTGGCACGAGCGGGTGCGTGCGCTTCTACAGGAAGGTCCTCGACGAGATGAACCGACGGGCGGCGGTGAAGAAGGGGCGCGTGCCCGACGAGCGACTGAGGCTGGTCTGGGACAACATCCCCGTCTGGTACAAGATGAAGGACCTGTCAACGTTCTTCTCGGAGCGGGGCGTGTGCCTCGTGGCGGATACCTACACCAACGCCTGGGCCGACAACGAGATCCGCGAGGGCGAGCCTCTCGATGCCATGGCCGAGATCTACACGGGGATCTTCCTCAACAGGGGGCTCAGGTCGCGTGCCGACGTGCTCGCCAGGCTCGTGCGCAAGTACGAGGCGGACGGCATGATCCTCCACTCCAACCGCTCCTGCAAGCCGTACTCGTTCGGCCAGTACGATGCGCTCAGGCTGGCGCACGAGAGCACGGGCAAGCCCGGTTTCATCCTCGAGGCGGATCACGTGAGCCCCCGTCACTGGGACGACAAGCGCGTCTTCAACGGGCTCCAGACGTTCCTGGAATCGTTCGGATGATCCCGGCCTCGGTCACGATGACGTGGACGGGAAGGTCGTGCTCGCCGGTGGGCACGGTGCCCACCATCTGGACGCCGAAGCACACGGCCACCCGAGGAGCATGGCAGGTGAAAAGGAACCTGTCGTAGTACCCACCGCCGTAGCCGAGCCTGCCTCCCCGGTCGTCGAAGGCCACGCCCGGCACGATCACCATGTCGAGCCTCGAGGGATCCACGCGCGGGCATCGTGCCGCGGGCTCGGGGATGCCCATGTACCCTGGTTCCAGATCGTCGAGCCCCGTGATGACGGCGTGCTCGAGCTCGTGACGGTCCCTGACCACCACGGGGAGCACGAGGATCTTGCCCGCCTCGATGGCGCCGGTGATGATGGGCCTCGTGTCCAGCTCGGATCCGAAGCTGGCGAACACGTGCACCCTCAACGCCCTCTCCCACTCGGGCAAGGTCGCGACGAGATCCGCCACCATCGCGGAGTAGTGGCCGCGGATGGAGGGATCGATGGCGTCCCTGAGCCCGACGATGCGCTGGCGCAGCGTCCTCTTGGCCATGAGGGGCCCGGGGCTCAGGGGACCCACCGCCACGTCTCGATCCAGACCTGCCTTCCCCGGATCACCGAAGCCTGGATCACGTGAACCTTGCGATCGCCGGGGGCGGTCCAGATCGCCGTGACCCCGTCGATGGGCTCGATCTCTCCGCCGCTGGCGCAAAAGGTCACGGCAGCGCCCGACAAGGGGCCGTGCGTCACGGTCACGCGAAGCTCGAACCGCGAGGCGTCGAGCCGGCGCGCCTCGAGAGACGCCACGAGCGGTGCGTCCGCGGGGCGTGGCCATTCGCCCATGGCCCGAGGCTGCATGGCGTCGGGCACGCAGTCCACGATGAGCGGAGCCGGGGGAGGATCGTCCTGATGCGCAGCACCCT